>NZ_CP022540.1:2110833-2480000 GCF_002237555.1 Antarctobacter heliothermus
CGTCCGCCACTGCGTCCGCCGGATCCGAGTCGCCCGGATCTGCGCCCTCTTCACCCTCTTCTGCGGCGGGTTTCAAGAGCTTGAATTCGATCCGACGGTTGGCCTCGCGGCCTTCTTCGGTGTCATTGTCGGCGATGGGCAGCGCCTCGCCATAGCCTTTGACCGTGTAGGCCCGCACCGGCACCCGCCGCGCGCGCAGCGCATCCAGAACCGCCTGCGCCCGGTCGCGGCTCAATTCTTCGTTCATGATCTCGCGGCCCTGACTGTCGGTATGGCCACTGATCTCTAGAGGAATATCGCCGCATTGTTTCAACAACTCCGCCAACTCGTCCATCAACCCGTTGGCCGATGCGTCCAGCGTGGCAGAGCCGGGTTCAAAGGTGATCTTGCGATTGCCGATGATCTGAACAATCGTGGCTTCGCATTCCTCGGGCGTGGGAATAGCGGCAATCGGGTCCAGCGCCTCGACATATTCCACGTCGATCTCAAAGGCGGTGGCCTCGCCCAGTTTGGACACCAAAAGATCCGCGATCATCGTGCCCGCATCGACGTTGCCGGTCTTACCGGAAATGGTCAACATGTCCGGCGTCACCGTGACCGCCCCATGCGCCAGCAACGACAACGCCTCCAGCGCCGCAAGGGTGCGCATTGACCAGTCGTTCGGCATGCCCTCGGTCACCCGCGCGGCCGTATAGACAGAGCCAGAACTGAACAGCGCGCGCGCATAGCTGTCGGCGGTGGTGCGCGCCTGTTCCGATGCCAGCCGTCCGCGCAATTGCACGCCGCCCTCGGGGCTGAGCGTGGCAACGAATTCGGGGATGCCCTCTGGCGGGGTCTCGGGGGCCTTGGGCAGCACGGCGTTCAGGGCAAAAATCTCGGGCAGGGCGGCGTCCAGCTCACCGACGATGCGGTCAAACCGGGCCTGATTGGTGCCCTCGGTGGCGATCAGGGAAATATCGGCATTGGAAAAGGTCAGCGTGCCGCCGCCCAATTCGGCCAGCTTGGCAATGGCGATTTCGGCGGCATCGGCCCAGCGGCGCGACGGCACGCCCAGACCCAGACGGCAGGCGGCCTTGCCCTCCAGCCCGGCCTTGCCAGCGGCGTGCAGGATTCGGTCCCGCGCCGCTTCGGTGTCGGCAGAGCAGGCGTCAAACCGTGCGCCGCCGTCGTCGAGCGAAAACCGCAGGATGAAAGGAGAGATCACCGGGCGCGGTGCGGTCAGGTCCAGCGCAAGGCGCATGTCATCTGGCTTGCGCCGGGTCAGCGCGGTTTCCAGACGGCTGCGCGCCTCCGGGCTTTCGGTTGTGGCCTTGATCGACACGCGGCCTGCCTCGACCGACACCTTGGACCGGGGCAGGTCACGCAGAGAGGTCGCAGCATAATCCAGCGCCACGTCCCAGCCGTCGGGGGCGGGGAAATCGGCGCTTTCCAGCAGGTCGGTCACTTCGACCCCTTCTGCCAGACGGCTGAACCGTTCGACCAATGCGGCGCGGTCGGTGTCGGCGGGCACAAGGCCGATCACCGACACGCCCGAATCGTTGCGCAGGATCTCGACCGAAAAGCTGGGCGGCGCGTGGTCTTCGGGTTCCACGACCAGCATCTGGTCAATCACGCGGCTGGCGTCCACCACCCGGCCCGCGGCGCTCAGCGCCTGAAACCGGGTCGCCTCGTCCGGGGCGGTTCCGAACAGAAAGACCTGCAGGCCGTTGGTCTCGACCTCGGCCCATGTCAGCCCGGTGGCGTCAAGTTCCGACAGCACACCCGTCATGGAGGCGCGTTCAACCGCGCGCGCGGCAAAGTTCGCGGCAACAAGGCTCACCCCGCCCGCAGCGAGAAAGATACCACCGGTGATAATCAGTGAGGAGAGGCGCATGGGCGCTGCATTTTCCTTGTTATTTCAATTCCTGATACGCAAGCACGGGGGCCTCTGCAATCAGGCGATCAGGGCGATGGCGAAAAACAGCACAGGCAGCAGCCCCGCGTCCCGGTTCGACCTGAAAAGACTGAGCAATCGGTCGTTGTCATCCAGTTTCACCCGTCCCAACTGCCAGACCATGTGCCAGCCCATCGCCCATGGCCCCGCGATCATCACGATCAGCGCCAGCAGGTTGCCATCCGGCGCGGCCATGACAATCGCCAGCCCCATCAGCACAACCGTGGCCACAAGGAACCGCTTCAGCCACCTCGGGGTCTCATCCCCAAACAGCCGTGCGGTGGACTTTACCCCGATCAGCGCGTCGTCCTCGGTGTCCTGGTGGGCATAGATCGTGTCATAGAACAGCGTCCACGCCATCCCCGCCAGATACAACAGCACCGCCGGCCACTCCAGCTGCCCGCTGTGCGCCGTCCACGCCAGCAGCGCGCCCCAGTTGAAGGCGATGCCCAGAAACACCTGCGGCCACCATGTGAACCGCTTGGCAAAGGGATAGACCGCAACCGGCAACAGGCTCAGCACCCCCAGCACGATGGCGGCGGGCGGAAAGCTCAGCAATATGGCGAATGAGATCAGCGCCTGAACCACCGCCCACATCAGCGCCTGTTTCACCGTCACCTGCCCCGAGGGGATCGGCCGCGACGCCGTCCGCGCCACCGACCCGTCAATCCCCCGGTCGGTGATGTCGTTCCACGTACAGCCCGCGCCGCGCATCAGCACCGCGCCGATCCCGCAGCCGGCAAAGATCCACAGGTCAAACCACCTCGCCTGCCCGTCGTGGATCATCGACAACAGCAACCCCCACCAGCACGGCAGCAACAGCAGCCATGTGCCAATCGGCCGGTCCGCCCGGCTGAGCCGCAGATAGGGGCGCGTCCAAGCAGGGGCATACAAATCGACCCAGTTGCCCTGAACAGCATCCGCGACCTGACCCTCGGCCTCTGGTCTCTCTTGCGTGCCGGACATATGTTCCCCCCATGACAGTGCAGACGCCAAAAATCCGCCTCTATGTAGAGCACCCCTTGGGGCAGGAACAACAGGTCGGCCTGTCGCGGGAGCAGGCGCATTACCTGTTCGGCGTGATGCGGCTGACAGTGGGCGCACAAGTGGCCCTGTTCAACGGCACCGACGGCGAATGGCGGGCCGAGGTCGCAGAGGCCGGCAAACGCGGCGGCACCCTTGTCTGCCGCGCCCAAACCGCGCCGCAAACCCTGCCGCCCGACCTCTGGCTGTTGTTTGCCCCGATCAAAAAGGCACGCACCGATTTCATCGTCGAAAAATCGGTTGAGATGGGCGCGCGCCGCATCCTGCCCGTGCAGACCGCCTTTACGAACTCTGAACGCATCCGGCAGGACCGCCTGCAGGCCCACGCGACAGAGGCGGCCGAACAATGCGGCGCGACCTATGTGCCAGAGGTCGCTGACCTCACCCGCCTCGACCGACTGCTGGCCGACTGGCCAGAGGACCGCCAGTTGATGTTCTGCGATGAGGCCCGCGCCGGTGCCGCCACCGCCCTGCCAAATACCCCCGGCCCATGGGCCATCCTGATCGGGCCAGAGGGCGGCATTTCCGACGCGGAACGCACAAAACTGCACGCGCTGCCCTATGCCCATGCCATAGCCCTTGGCCCGCGCATCCTGCGCGCCGACACCGCCGCCGTCGCTGCCCTGACGATCTGGCAAACCACGCTTGGAGACTGGCAATGATCCGCCCCGCCAGAGGACAGTGGCGGAATGTACTGGTTGGCCCATCTAAGATGTGGAAATGCCACTAGTTTTGCATGACAGGAGTGCTTGATGCGCAACGACTTTGAAATCTGGATGGAACGCCAAGGGTATGCTGAAAATACCCGAGGCGCGCAATTGCATCGCGTCGGTAAGGTTGAGAAATGCTATGGTCCCATTGACGATCTGATTGCTTCCAACACGTTTGAGGAAGTGATTCGAGAGCTCACTTACTCGACCGAAGATGAACGCCTTGGTCGCCCCAACCCGTCTCGAATTCAATTCAATGGCAATATCAGAAACAATCTGGCCTCTTACAAAAACGCCGCGCTGCGATATGGCCGGTTTCTGGAAGAAACCGACGGGGTTCCTCTCGACGACGAAGGCGACACAGAAGCCGAATTCTCTGATCGAGTCGCTACCGCCCAACCTGAGCGCCACAAACTGGCATTGGAAAGGGACATGCAAGCTGCGCTTCGTCGGGATATTTTGTCGCTAGGCAAAGACCTGAGCATTGTCGATGACGGTGTGGAGCGGTCCGTTGCCTCTGGCTACATCGATATTCTTTGCGAAAATGAAGCAAAGGACTTTGTCGTAGTCGAGTTGAAAGCGGGACAGACTGATCCTCGAGTCATTGCGCAAATCCTTGGCTACATGGGAGACTTGCTGGAAGAAGAGCCGGCGCGATCAGTGGCCGGAATTATCGTGGCGCATGAATTCGATAGACGCACAATTGCGGCGGCGCGGGCGATCCCGAATCTCCGATTGATGAAATACCATGTGCATTTCAGTTTCTCAGAGCTTGGCATAGCGCAATGATCCGCCCCGCCGCCGCTGCCGTGATCAAACGCTGGCAAGAGGCGCTGATTGGCGTCGGTGTTGTCCTTTTGGGTCTCTATTGGGCCTTTTTGACGGGCGGTGGCCTGCTGCATTGGATCGGCTATGTGGTGATCGCACTTGGCATAGCCCTCACCGTCACCGGCATTCAGCGGGCGCGCTTTCGCACCGGCGATGATGGCCCCGGCGTGGTGCAGGTGGTCGAACGCAGGATCAGCTATTTCGGCCCACTCTCCGGCGGCATCGTCGATCTTGAGGCGCTACAGGCGCTCAGCCTTGATCCCGCCTCGAAACCGCCGGTCTGGCTGCTGATGGCACCGGGCCAGCCGCGCCTTGAAATCCCGCTGACCGCCAAGGGCGCGGATCAGCTTTTTGATGCCTTCGCCACCCTGCCGGGCATCCGCACCGAACACATGCTGCGCCAAATGCAAGAGCGCGCCGCACATACAGTTGTCATCTGGCGCGCGGCTTCTGTGCGCGATGCGGCACGTCGCTTGCATTGACACTCTGTCCGATTGGCGACAACAGATTAGGCCACAACGGCCACCAGATCCGGAGAACGACATGTCTATCCCTCAATCCGGCGGCGGGCCGATCACGTCTCAGGCGCAATTGGCCGAATATCTGGCCTCGGGCTGCAAGCCCAAGGACGATTGGCGCATTGGCACCGAGCATGAGAAATTCGGCTACTGCAAGGATTCGCTGAAACCGCTGCCCTATGACGGCGACCGATCCATCCGCGCCGTGCTCGAAGGGCTGCGCGACCGCCACAACTGGGAGCCGGTGCTGGAGGGCGGTCATATCATCGGCCTGACCAAGGACGGCGCAAACGTGTCGTTGGAACCGGGCGGGGCGCTGGAACTGTCCGGCGCACCCTTGGAAACCATCCACCAGACCTGTGATGAGGTGAACGAACATCTGGCGCAGGTCAAAGACATTGCTGACGAAATTGGCGTTGGCTTTATCGGACTGGGCGCGGCCCCGATCTGGACCCATGACCAGATGCCGCTGATGCCCAAAGGACGGTACAAGCTGATGGATGCCTACATGGACAAGGTGGGCACCACCGGCAAGCAGATGATGCGCCGCACCTGCACCGTGCAGGTGAACCTCGACTTCGGGTCAGAGGCGGACATGGTGCAGAAAATGCGCGTGGCCCTTGCCCTGTCGCCCGTGGCCACCGCGCTGTTTGCCAATTCGCCGTTCTTTGAGGGCAAGCCCGTCGGCGTGAAATCCAAGCGGATGCAGATCTGGGAAACACTGGACGATTCGCGCACCGGGATGCTGCCCTTTGTGTTCGAAGACGGCTTTGGCTTTGAACGCTGGGTCGACTACGCGCTGGATGTGCCGATGTATTTTGTCTACCGCGACGGCGTTTACGTCGATGCGCTGGGCATGTCCTTCCGCGATTTCATGGCAGGAAAACTGCCCGCGCTGCCCGGCGAAACGCCAACGCTGTCCGACTGGGCCGATCACCTGACCACCGCCTTTCCCGACGCCCGGATGAAAAAATACATCGAAATGCGCGGCGCGGACGGCGGCCCGTGGCGGCGGCTTTGCGCGCTGCCCGCTTTCTGGGTCGGGCTGATGTACGACCAGACCGCGCTGGATGCCGCGTGGGATCTGGCCAAGGGCTGGGACGCGGACACCCGCGAGGCGCTGCGCCTTGCCGCCACCCGCGACGGGCTTCAGGCGCAGGTGGGGTCGATTAAGATGCACGATCTGGCGCGCGAACTCCTGGACATCTGTGAGGCCGGCCTTGTCGCCCGCGCCCGTCCGGGGGCAGGGGGCCTAGTGCCGGATGAGACCCACTTCCTGAACGCGCTCAAGGAAAGCGTGGAGACCGGCAAGGTGCCCTCTGATGAGTTGCTGGACCATTACCACGGCGACTGGAACGGCGACCTCAGCAAGATCTACGGCCAGTATTCCTACTGACCTGACAGCGCACACAGACCCGCCCCGGACGCGGTTCGGGGCCTCCAAACCCTAACGAAACGTAAAAACGCCTCTGTAAGCCATTGATCTTACACAGGCCGCAGGCTGTCCACGCGTGGACAGCCGCCTCAATGCCCGCCCCTCAATACCCGATGGCACAGCCATCCTTGCGCGGGTCCGAGGCCCCTTCAAGCACGCCGTTCTCATGGATTTTGATTGCCTGAGCGCCCCCGATCGGCGCGCCGGGCACCTCGATCTCATGGCCCCTCTCGGCCAGTTCGGCCACGACCGCCTCATCAAAGCCCCGCTCCAGCATCAGTTTGCCCTTCTCGGCAAAACTCCGCGGCGCATCCAATGCCGCCTGCGGGTCCATCCCAAAATCGATCATATTGGTCAGCACCCGCGCGTGCCCATTGGGTTGGTACTGCCCGCCCATGACCCCAAAGGGCATGGCCACGCGCCCCTTTTCCATCAGGATCGCCGGGATGATCGTATGCATCGGCCGCTTGCCGCCACTCATCTCGTTCGGATGCCCCTCTTGCAGGGTAAAGCCCGCGCCACGGTTCTGAAACAGGATGCCAAACTTGTCCGACGCAATCCCCGAGCCAAAGCTGTTGAACACCGAATAGATCAACGACACCACCATCCGGTCGCGATCCACGACGGTGATATAGATCGTCTCACGGTGAACCTCTTCGGTCAGTGGCGCAGCCGCTGCCATCGCCCGTTTGGGATCAATCAACGCCGCCAGCCGCGCCGCCGTCTCGGGGCTTTGCAGGTGATCCAGCCGGGTCATATGATCCGCATCGGCAAGGAACCGATTGCGCGCGTCATAGGCCAGCTTGGCCGCCTCCGCCTCGATATGCACCCGATCCGCCCCCAAGGGCGCCATCGCCGCCAAATCGAAATGCGACAGGATGTTCAGCATCAGATGCGCCGTCACGCCTTGCCCATTGGGCGGCGTCTCCAACAGCTCGCGTCCCTTGTACCCCCCCGACAGCGGCGCACCGATGGTGCAGGCCGTCGTTGCGAAATCGTCCAGCGTATGTGCCCCGCCGCCAGCGTTGAGCGCGGCACACATGTCCTCGGCCACCTCGCCAGAATAGAACCCGTCGCGGCCCTGTGCCGCGATCCGGCGCAGTACCTCGGCATTGCCCGGCAGCCGAAAAATGTCGCCGACACGCGGTACGGCCCCGTCGTTCAGAAAATGTCTGCGGGCATCCCCCTGAAGCTGGGCAGAGCTTTCCATCCAGTCAAACGCCACGCGCGGCGCCACCGGCACGCCCTCGTCCATGTAGCGGATCGCCGGGGCGAGACAATCGGACAGGCCCAGCCGTCCCCATGTGTCTGACATGGTGCAGAACGCATCGACCGCGCCGGGGATCGTTACGGCAAAGGCGCTGGTGGGTGGCACGGTGTCATGCCCCGCCGCCCGCAACGCCTCGGCGCTGGCGGCCATCGGTGCGCGTCCTGATCCGTTCACGGCGATCACCTCGTCACCCCCCGCCGGAGAGACCAGCGCAAAACAATCCCCGCCCAGCCCGGTCATCGCCGGTTCCGCCAGCCCCAAAATCGTGGCCCCGGCCAGCGCCGCATCCATGGCGTTGCCGCCCCGTTGCAGGATTTCGACCGCCGCCTGCGCGGCCAACGGATGGGACGTGGCGCACAGTCCGTTCAGGGCAAAGACCGCCGATCGGCCGGGTTTGTGAAAATCGCGCATGCGCTGTCGTGCTCCCTCAATTTCCGGTCGAGCATAGAAGCGCTTCAGGTAAGGTCAATCTGAGGGGAGGGGCAAAGGCCTCGACGCCGCGCACTGGGTGGGGGCTGAAAACGCGCAACGTCGAGGGAAGCCATATGCAGCTACCCCTCTTTAGTGCGACTCGAAAGGGGCGGAAATGTGGTATGCTACGGGTGATATCGTGGCGGATCTGCGCGGTTCGAACAGGTGCGTTTCGTGCAGATGTCCAGAGCGATGTTCGGGGAAAGTAGCCTCGGCACCGTGCACTGGGTGGGGGCTGAAAACGCACGGTGCCGAGTGAAGCTATATGCAGCTACAAGACCGTTTCTGACCGGGAATGCGGGCGACATTGAGGCGCGGAGTGGGCCTTTCAGCGACAATCGGTTCAGGGTTTTAGGTACCCGGCCGGCTTGTCAGGATGACGTGCCGTGCGGCCCCTTGGGCGCCAGCGATATCGCCAGCGTCAGCAGATTGCGCCCGCCGTCGTGGCAATAGGTCAGGTCTTCGCTGAGCGACCGGATCAGAAACCAGCCAAAGCCGCCTTCGGGCAATTCCTCTACGGGCACGTCCACATTGGCGAGTGCGCCATCGGGCGCCATGCCGCTGGGCATCGGCAGACCGAAATCGGTGAACTCGACAGTCAGACGTTCATGGCCGAAACGTAGCCTGAGCAGGATGTCCCCCCCGGCGCGGTCCTGATAGGCATGCTCGACGATATTGTTGAGAACTTCTGCCACCACCAATTCCCATATGCTGTCGGGCGGCGGCGCGATTTCCTCACCCTGAAGCAGAGTGTTGATGTCCAGCAGCGAGGACTGGACATCGTCGGGGGTGCTGTCCATCCGACAGGAAATCAGAAAAGCGCCGTCGTCCAACCGCTCCGCTTGCATGATCTGTCGCTCCGGTCCGGGGTCAGATACAGGCAGCGGCTTCGACGGATGGGTGGATGGCAAAGATCGAATCCATCCGGGTCATGCGAAACACCTTGTCGACGGCAGGGCGCAGGCCAGCCAGTTCCAGCTTGCGTCCCTTCGGCAACAGCTTCATCCCGGCGACAATGGCGCCCAGCCCGCTGGAATCGATGAATTCCACCTGATGCAGATCCAACACATAGCGCGGTTTGTCGGTGCCCAGAACCTCGCGCATGCGATCCTTGAACTGGATCGCCACGGCAGCGTCGATCCGGGTGGCGTCGACGGTGATGATATCGACACCGTCCTGAAGATGCGTGGTCAGTTGCATGCGGTCCTCTTTCTTTCAGGTCGGCTGGACACTAGACGGCAATCCTTACCATTCTGTATGCAGATCCTGACAAAGGGAGACATGCACATGCAGACGGTTGTGATCACAGGGGCGGCCCGGACACCGATGGGCGGATTTCAGGGCGTGTTTGCCGAACAGCCCGCCAGCATGTTGGGCGGCGCGGCGATCCGCGCGGCGCTGGCTCAGTCCGGTGGGCCAGCGGTGGATGAACTGTTGATGGGCTGCGTTCTGGGCGCAGGTCAAGGACAGGCCCCCGCGCGTCAGGCCGGGTTCGCCGCCGGGCTGGGCGAAGAGGTCCCGGCCACCACCCTCAACAAAATGTGCGGATCGGGCATGAAGGCTGCCATGATCGCATGGGACCAACTGGCGCTGGGCACTGCCTCGACCATCGTCGCGGGCGGCATGGAATCGATGACGCAAGCGCCCTACATGCTGCCCAAGATGCGCGGCGGCGCCCGGATCGGCCACGGTCAGGTGGTGGACCACATGTTCCTCGACGGGCTGGAAGATGCCTACGACAAGGGCCGCCTGATGGGCACCTTTGCCGAAGACTGCGCTGAGGCGTTTCAGTTCACCCGTGAGGCACAGGATCAATACGCTCTTGCCTCGCTGTCGAATGCTCTGGATGCGGAACGCTCGGGCGCGTTTGCCGATGAGATCACGCCGGTCACCCTGCACATGCGCCACGGCGAAGAGGTCATCACCACCGATGAACAACCGGGCAAGGCGCGCCCGGAAAAGATCCCGATGCTGAAACCGGCCTTCCGCAAGGACGGCACGGTAACACCCGCAAATTCCTCGTCGATCTCGGACGGGGCCGCCGCACTGGTGCTGTCGACGCTGGACGCGGCGATTGCGGCGGGCGCAACCCCGCGCGCCAAAATCCTCGGCCACGCCAGCCATGCACAAGCCCCCTCATTGTTCCCCACCGCCCCGGTGCCCGCGGCCCGAAAATTGATGGAACGGATCGGCTGGAAAATCGGTGATGTGGACCTCTGGGAGGTGAATGAGGCCTTCGCTGTGGTCCCTATGGCCTTCATGAAGGAAATGGGCTTGCCGCGCGACATCGTCAACGTAAACGGCGGCGCCTGCGCACTGGGCCACCCTATCGGCGCCTCGGGCGCACGCATCATCGTCACGCTGCTGAACGCGCTGGAAAAACGCGGGCTTAAACGCGGCATCGCAGCGATCTGCATCGGCGGCGGTGAGGGCACAGCCGTAGCCATCGAACGGATCTGACACCCGTCGTTTCTTCTGTCTTTAAATATCCCGGGGGGTCCGGGGGCAGCGCCCCCGGTCCTGTCCTCGAAATAAGGCGCACCATGGCGATTGATTACGCAACCCTGACCCAGACCATCGCCGCCCTGACCGCAGGCGAAACCGACGCCGTGTCCCTGATGGCGACCGTCACCTGTGAGGTACACCATGCCGACTCCCGCTTTGACTGGACGGGGTTTTACCGCGTCGTGGGACCGGAACTGTTGAAAATCGGCCCTTATCAGGGCGGGCATGGCTGTCTGGTGATCCCCTTCTCGCGCGGCGTCTGCGGGGCTTGCGCGCGCACCGGACAGGTACAAATCGTCGCCGATGTTGAGGAATTCCCTGGCCATATCGCCTGCGCCACATCCACCCGGTCGGAACTGGTCCTGCCGGTGCGCGACGGGGCAGGGCGGCTGATCGCGGTCTTCGACATCGACAGCGACCAACCAAACGCCTTCACGCCAGAGGACGCCACTGCTTTGCAGGCCATTCTGGATGCGGTGTTTCAGAACGCGGCCTGATCATGTGAAAAAGTGCTTTGAAATTTCACGGGCTCGTGCCACCGTGAAATTCAACCGCAATTTTTCACGACTCGTCTCATGTCCCACCCGCAACCCTTGCCTACCACCCTTGGCGCCGATCTCCGGGCGCTGCGGCGCACCCGTGGGCTGACCTTGCAGCAACTGGCGGATCGGCTGGGCCGCTCCGTCGGCTGGCTCAGCCAGGTAGAGCGCGACCTGTCCGATCCGTCCATCACTGACCTGCGGCACCTCGCAAAGGCGCTGGACGTCTCTGTCTCGATGCTGGCCCGTCACGGCGCGGTGGCCGGACCAGAGGCGGGCCGGATCGTGCGGCACGGCGCGCGCCGTCCCATCGGGTCGCGGATCACCGGCCTCGTCGAAGAACTGTTGTCGCCGGATCTCACCGATGACTTTGAGATGGTGCACTCCACCTTCGAGGCCCACTCCGAGATCGGAGAGACGGTACAGCGACCGACGCAAGAGGTGGGCTATCTGATTTCGGGCAAACTGGACCTGACCATAGGCGAAGACCGCTTTACCATCTCACCCGGCGACAGTTTCCGCATTCGCGGTGAACCGTTCCGCTGGGCCAATCCCTATGACGCGGTTGCAGTGGCAATCTGGGTCATCGCCCCCCCGGTGTATTGACGTGAGCGCGGTGCTTTTGACCTATGACGTGGTGCATCGGGCGAGGGCGGAATGCCTCCGGCGGGGATATTTGAAGACAGAAGAAACAGCGGGTCTCGCGCCTTTTTTTCGACAGGAGCCAGCAGCATGACCAAGGGACAATGCCTTTGTGGCGCCATCACCTTTCAAACCAATGCCCCGCCGCAGGGGCCCAGCGTTTGCCATTGCGGCCAGTGCCGCCGGCAATCCGGTCATCTCTGGGCTTCTGCCTATGTGCCCAAGGCCGCGCTGACCATCGCAGGTTCGGTGCGCTGGTATGACAGTTCCGACACGGCCCAGCGCGGCTTTTGCCCGACCTGCGGCAGCTTTCTGTTCTGGCATGCCCATGCCGAGGACACGATGAGCTTTGCCCTTGGGGCGCTGGATGCCCCCACCGGCCTGCGTTTGGAAAAGCACATCTTTACCGCCGACAAGGGCGATTACTACGACATCGCGGACGGCGTTCCGCAGACACGTTGAAAGGAGAGGCGATCATGTCCGAGTTTCCGACACAGGCCCGCGTGGTCATTATCGGCGGCGGTGCGGTGGGGGCCTCTTGTGCCTATCACATCGCGAAAGCCGGGTGGGATGTGGTCGTGCTGGAAAAGAACGAGCTGACTGCCGGATCCACCTGGCACGCGGCGGGCAACTGCCCCTCGTTCAGCACGTCCTGGGCGGTGATGAACATGCAGCGCTATTCGCTGGATCTGTATCGCAGGCTGGCCGATGACGTCGACTATCCGATGAACTACCACGTCACCGGGTCGATCCGCCTTGGCCATTCATCGGAGCGGGTACAAGAGTTCGAACGGGCCTGTTCCATGGGGCGCTATCAGGGGCTTGATCTGGAGATGCTTGCGGTGTCGGACCTCAAGGCGCGCTATCCGTTCCTTGAGACCCATGACCTTGCCGGGGCGCTGTATGATCCCGACGACGGTGACATCGACCCGGCGCAATTGACCCAGGCATTGGCCAAGGGCGCGCGCATGGCCGGGGCGCGAATCGAACGGTTCTGCCCGGCCACCGGCGTCAGTCGGGACAGTGGCGGCTGGATCGTCCACACACACAAGGGCGACATCCGCTGCGAAAAGGTCGTCAACGCCGCGGGCTATTACGCCCAGCGGGTCGGTGAGTGGTTCAAGCCCTACGGCGGGCGCACGGTCCCCATGGCCGTCATGTCCCACCAGTATTTCCTGACCGAGGAAATTCCGGCGCTGAAAGAATGGTCCGACGCAAACGGCAAGTTGCCGCTCCTGCGCGATGTCGACAGCAGCTATTACCTGCGGCAGGAAAAGAACGGTCTCAACCTCGGCCCCTATGAGCGCAATTGCAAAGCCCACTGGATCACGCCCGACGATCCGATGCCCGAGGATTTCAGCTTTCAGCTGTACCCGGACGATCTGGAGCGGCTGGAATGGTACATCGAGGACGCGATGGCGCGGGTACCGTTGCTGGGTGAGGGTGGCGTGGGCCGAAATATCAACGGCCCGATCCCCTATGCCCCCGACGGCCTGCCGCTGATCGGACCCATGCCCGGCGTTCCCGACGCGTTTGAGGCCTGTGTCTTTACTTTCGGGATCACACAGGCGGGGGGCGCGGGCAAGGTGCTGGCCGAATGGGTGACTGAGGGCCAGACCGAATGGGACATGTGGTCGGTCGATCCGCGCCGCTACACCGACTACACCGACCCGCAGTATTGCATCGACAAGGCGGTAGAGGTCTACGGCCACGAATACGCCATGCACTTCCCGCACCACGAATGGCCCGCCGCCCGCGATCGCAAACTGTCGCCGGTGCACGACCGGATCACGGCACAAGGTGGGGTCATGGGCGCCTACAACGGGTGGGAGCGGGCAAACTGGTACGCCATGCCCGGCGACGACACCTCGGAGGAGGCGACCCACACATGGGAACGCAATGGCCCGTGGCTGGCGCGCATCCGCGAGGAATGCCTTGCGGTGCGCGACGCCGCCGGCATCCTCGATCTGCCCGGGTTCTCGCGCTACCGGCTCAAGGGTGCGGGCGCGGCAGAGTTCCTGCGTGGCCTGTGTACCGGCGGCATCCCCAAGGTCGGTCGCATCGGCCTGCTGTACTTCGCCGATGACCGGGGCCGCATCGTGACCGAAATGTCCGCCATGCGACTGGACGAGGATGACTTTTTCCTGATCACCGCAGCGGCGGCGCAATGGCATGACCTTGAGTGGCTGCAACGCCATGCCCCCGCCGACGCGGCATTCACCTTGACGGATGTGACGCGCGACTTCTCCTGCCAGATCCTGACCGGACCGAAATCCCGCGACATTCTGGCCCGCCTGACACAGGCGGACTTGTCGCAGCCTTGGCTGACCCATCAATCGGCGCCACTGGACGGCACATGGGTTCAACTGGTCCGCGTCAGCTTTGCCGGGGAATTGGGTTGGGAGGTGCACTCAAAGATAGAGGACACGCCGAAAGTCCATGACGCACTGATGGCGGCAGGCATGCCCTTGGGGATGAAACCCTTTGGCATGTACGCGCTAAATTCCCTGCGCCTCGAAAAAGGCTATCGCGCGTGGAAAGGCGATCTGTCCACCGATTACACCCTGCTTGAGGGCGGTCTGGACCGCTTCGTCAAACTCGACAAGCCGCAGGATTTCCCCGGCAAAGCGGCACTCTTGGCGGAAAAACAACAAGGGCCGAAAAAGCGGTTTGTCACCATGATCGTGGACGCAGGCGCGGCGGATGCGCCCTACATGTCGACGGTCTGGCACGATGGCGAAATCGTAGGTGAGACAACCTCGGGTGGCTGGGGGCACCGCATCGACGCCTCCATTGCGCTGGGCATGATCCGCAGCGATCTGGCGCTGCCGGGCACCGAGGTGGAGATCGACATCTTTGGCCAGAAATGCCGCGCCGTGGTGCAAGAGGACAAACCGCTCTGGGATCCGCAGAACGAAAGACTGCGCGCATGACGGTCGAGGTTTATCTGATCTATCTGGCGGCACTGGCGGCCTTCTTCGTGACGCCCCCGGACACCAGCCAGCTTTTGATCATGTCCAACAGCCTGCGGCACGGCCTGCGGCGCAGCCTGTGGACCGTGGCGGGCGATCTTGGCGCGAACGTCGTGCAGATGACGGCGGCGGGGTTTGGGCTGGTTGCGGTGATTGCGACCTCGGCCAGCGTGCTGGTCTGGGTGAAATGGGCGGGCGTGGCCTATCTGATCTGGATCGGCCTCAGCCTGATCGTGCGCGCACCCACAACGGACCGGCCGGGCGCAGCCCCGCTTGCGCGCCGCCGGGTGCTGTTCCGGCAGGGGGTCTTCACCTCCGCCGCCAACCCCTACGCGGTGGTGTTTTTCGGCGCGCTTTTCCCGCAATTCATTGATCCAGCGTCGCCCATCGTCCCGCAACTTGTTCTGCTGGGGGGCACCTATCTGCTGGTCGATGGCGTGATCCTGATCCTCTGGGGCTATGCCGCCACCCGCGTCCTGTCGGGACCGCTGCAGCTGTCCGGGCGGATGCTGAACCGTGTGTCGGGCGGGCTGATGATTGGCGCGGCGATCCTGCTGGGCAGCCGCGATCTGGCACGGGAGGCAGAGCTGTGACCGCGATAACTCTTCTCGACGGCGGTATGGGACAGGAACTGATCCAACGGTCCGGGCAACCGGCCAGCCCGCTGTGGTCGACACAGGTCGTGATCGACCGCCCCGGTCTGGTGGCCGAGGTGCACCGCGACTACGCCGATGCGGGCGCAACAGTAGCCACAACCAACACCTATGCCATCCACCGCGACCGGCTGCGCGGCGGGGCCGGCAATCACTACGCCGCCGATGGCGCGACAATCCCCGACATGCAGGACCAGTTCAACGCCCTGCACCACGCCGCGCTGGCCGAGGCGGATGCCGTGCGCGACCGCTGCCGCCTCGCCGGGTCGATTGGTCCGCTGGGGGCCAGCTACCGCGCTGATCTGCATCCCGATCTGGACACCGCGATCCCGCTCTATGCAGAGGTTGCAGGCCTCCTTGCCCCTCGCGTCGATCTGCTGATCTTCGAAACCATCGCCTCCCTCGACGCGGCGCGCGCCTGCCTCACCGCCGGACGCCAGACAGACAAACCCGTCTGGCTGGCCTTTACCGTCGATGATGAGGACGGCACCCGCCTGCGCTCTGGTGAGCCGCTGGCAGAGGCGGCGCGCATCGCGTCAGAGGCGGACGCGGCTCTGGCCAACTGCTCAGCACCCGAGGCGATGCCCGCCGCGCTGGGCGCCCTCTCTGGCTCGGGCGTGCCGCTAGGCGCTTACGCCAATGCCTTCACCATGATCACCAAGGCGTTTCTCGACGGCGGGTCCACGGCGGCCTCGCTTCAGGCGCGCCGTGACATGAGCCCCGCCATCTACGCCGAGCACGCCATGACATGGATCGACGCAGGCGCCACCATCGTCGGCGGTTGCTGCGAAACCGGGCCCGCCCATATCGCTGAAATTGCCCGCCGCCTGCGCGCCGCCGGGCATGAAATCACCTGATGTTTCTTCTCTGCGAAAATACCCCTTCTGCGCCCGCAGGGCGCTCTGACGCCCGAAACCGGAGACCCCGCCATGCCCCTGCCCACCCAAGCCCGCGCTGTCATCATCGGCGGCGGCGTCATCGGTTGTTCCGTGGCTTATCATCTGACCAAACTCGGCTGGACCGACGTGGTGCTGCTGGAGCGCAAGCAGCTCACCTCCGGCACCACATGGCATGCCGCGGGCCTGATCGCCCAGCTGCGCGCCACCGCGAACATGACGCGGCTCGCCAAGTACAGTCAGGAACTCTACGGCAACCTCGAGGCCGAAACCGGCGTCGCCACCGGCTTCAAGCGCGTCGGCTCGATCACCGTCGCTCTGACCGCCGAACGGCATGAGGAACTGCGCCGCCAGGCCGCCATGGCCCGCGCCTTCGGGGTCGAGATCGATGAGATCGACGTGGCAGAGATCAAATCCAAATACGCCCATCTCAACACCGACGGCGTCCTGGGCGGCGTTTACCTGCCCAAGGACGGGCAGGGTGACCCGGCCAATATCGCGCTCGCCATGGCCAAGGGCGCGCGTCAGGGCGGCGCCACCGTGGCCGAACGCACCAAGGCCACACGCGTCACCACCGTCGGAGAGCGGATCACCCAGGTGCATTGGGAGGCAGAGGACGGCACCTCCGGCACCATCGACGCCGATCATGTTGTCAACTGCGCCGGCATGTGGGGCCGCGAGGTGGGCCGGATGCTGGGCACCGATGTACCCCTGCAAGCCTGCGAACACTTCTACATCGTGTCCGAACCCATCGCCGGACTGACCCAGTTGCCGGTCCTGCGCGTGCCGGATGAATGCGCCTACTACAAGGAAGACGCCGGCAAGATGATGCTGGGCGCGTTTGAGCCGGGCGCCAAACCCTGGGCGCTGAACGGCATCCCCAAGGACTTTGAGTTCGACCAACTGCCAGAGGATTTCGACCACTTCGAGCCGATCCTCGAAAACGCGGTCCACCGGATGCCCATGCTGGGCGAGGCGGGCATTCACACGTTCTTCAACGGCCCGGAATCCTTTACCCCCGACAACGCCTATTACATGGGCCTCTGTCCGGGGCGCGAAAACGTCTGGGTGGCGGCAGGCTTCAACTCCATCGGGATTCAGTCGGCGGGCGGTGCGGGCATGGCGCTGGCGCAATGGATGAACGACGGCGAGAAACCCTTTGACCTCGGTGATGTCGACATCGCCCGCGCGCAGGGGTTCCAGACCAACACCAGCTACCTCGCCGCGCGCGTCTCGGAAACGCTGGGCCTGCTCTACGACGACCACTTTCCCTTCAAGCAAAAGGTCACCGCCCGCGGCCTGCGCCGCTCGCCCTTCCATGATCGGCTGGCCGACGGTGGTGCGGTCTTTGGCGAACTGGCAGGCTGGGAACGCGCCAACTGGTTCGCGCGCGAGGGTCAGGAACGCGAATACCGTTACAGCTGGGGCCGCCAGAACTGGTTCGACAACTCGGCCGAGGAACACCGCGCCATCCGCGAAAACGTTGGCATGTACGACATGTCCTCTTTCGGCAAGCTGCGCGTCGAAGGCCGCGATGCCGAGGCCTTTCTGAACCACGTCTGCGGGGCCGACATGTCCGTGCCAGCGGGCAAGATCGTCTACACCCAGTTCCTCAACAGCCGCGGCGGGATAGAAGCGGACGTTACCGTCACCCGCCTGTCGGAAACCGCTTATCTTGTCGTCACTCCCGCCGCCACGCGCCGTGCCGATGAAACATGGCTGCGCCGCCATCTGGGGGACCGCAACGTGGTCATCACCGATGTGACAGCGGCGGAGGGCGTGCTGGCCGTCATGGGACCAAAGGCACGCGAGGTGCTGCAGGCGGTTTCTCCCAATGATTTCTCCAACACCGTGAACCCCTTTGGCACCGCGCAGGAGATCGAGATCGGCATGGGCCGCGCCCGCGTCCACCGCGTCACCTACGTGGGCGAACTGGGCTGGGAGGTCTATGTCGGCGCCGATATGGCGGGCCATGTGTTCGACACGATCCATACCGCAGGACAGGAGTTTGGCCTCAAACTTTGCGGCATGCACGTCATGGACAGCTGCCGCGCCGAAAAGGCCTTTCGCCACTTCGGCCATGACATCACCTGCGAGGATCATGTGCTCGAGGCGGGGCTGGGCTTTGCCGTCAAAACCGCCAAAACCCACTTCATCGGTCGCGACGCCGTGCTGGCGAAAAAGGAAACCGGACTGGAAAAGCGCCTTTTGCAGTTCCAGCTGCAAGACCCCGAACCGCTGGTTTACCACAATGAGCCGATCCTGCGCGACGGCCAAATCGTCGGCTACCTGTCATCGGGCGCCTACGGCCACACGCTGGGCGGGGCGATCGGCCTTGGCTATGTCCCCTGCAAGGGCGAAACCGCGCAGGACGTTCTGGCCTCCAGCTATGAAATCGACGTCGCCGGCACACGGGTCAAGGCAACGCCCTCGCTGAAACCTCTCTACGATCCCAAATCCGAACGGGTCAAACTCTAGGCCAACCGCGCCCGCGGCAGGGGCGGGGGTTGCGCAAACCGCCCGCGCTTGCCACATGGGGGCATGGCATCCGACTACAATCCCCCCACCGGCGAAATCCCTGTCCTGTATGAGGACAGCGACCTGTTGCTTGTCGACAAACCCGCCGGGCTGTTGTCCGTACCGGGCAAGACCGAAGACTTGCACGATTGCCTGCTGCACCGTCTGGAAAAGGCCTTTCCCACAGCGCGGCTGGTGCACCGGCTGGACCGCGATACATCGGGCGTAATGGTCTTTGCCCTGACACCGCACGCACAGCGGCACCTCAACCTTCAGTTTGAAACCCGCAAGACGAAAAAGACCTATCTGGCGCGCCTGCAAGGACGGCTACAGCCCTCGACCGGAGAGGTGGACCTGCCGCTGATCGTCGACTGGCCCAACCGGCCCCGGCAGATGGTCTGCCATGAGACTGGCAAACCCTCTCTGACCCTTTGGAAGGTGCTAAAGGCCTCGGACACGGAAACCCGCGTGCGGCTGTTTCCCCATACGGGCCGCAGTCACCAGTTACGGGTGCACACGCTGGCGCTGGGCCATCCGATCCTTGGCGACACTCTGTATGCGCCTGAAACCGCTGACCAATACCCACGCATGATGCTGCATGCCGAGGAATTGCGGGTGAACCATCCCGAAAGCGGCAAAGGCATGAAATTCCGCGCCCCGCCGCCGTTCTGACCATCCCTGACAGCCACCCGTAGGCCGGGCTTCAGCCCGGCACATCACTTAGGCACATCCCTAAACGTTCTTGATCGACCACCCTTGATGTGTTACTTAGGTGTATGGCTAAGTTTGACCCAAACCTCGACCTGTGTTTCTCCGCTCTCGGGGATCCGACACGCCGCATGATCCTGCAACGTCTGGCGCGGGGCGAGGCGTCGGTCAGCGAACTGGCAGAGCCGCACGATATGGCGCTGCCGTCCTTCATGGAGCACCTGAAAAAACTGGAAGCGGCCCAACTTATCACATCGAAAAAACAGGGCCGCACCCGTATCTGCGCGCTTTCCCCCGATGCCTTTCTTCCGGCCAAGGACTGGCTGACGGAACAAAGGGCCATTTGGGAAGGAAGGCTTGATCGTTTTGATGACTATGTGACCGCCCTAGCGAAAGAGCGCCAAAAATGATCCTGTATCCTGAAACCGACCTGACATTCACGCGCACCATCCAAGCGCCCCGATCCCTGCTGTGGGAATGCTGGACCACCCCACAACATATCAAGCAGTTCTTCGTGCCACGGCCGCACTCTGTCGAGGATTGCGAAATTGATCTGCGTGTTGGCGGAAAATTCAATACGACCTTCAATGTCGATGGCAACACGATGAAGAATGACGGCGTCTTTCTTGAAGTGGAGGAGGGCAGGCGATTGGTCTTTACCGATGCCTACAGCGAAGGGTGGAAGCCTGCCGCAGACCCCTTCATGACCGCGATCATCGAATTCGAAGACGACGGACATGGCGGGACCACCTACACGGCCACAGCACGGCATCGATCCCCAGAGGCGCGGCAAACCCATGAGGATATGGGGTTCTTCGGCGGCTGGGGCACGGTGGCAACGCAACTCGAAGACTATGCAAAGACGCTTGTCGGCAAGTGATTTTCCACGCGTGATTTTCGCCGAGTGAATGGGGGCGTTTGGTGGATGCGTTGGATGGATGCGGCGGTGGTCGGACACACAGTCATGGTCATCCCTTCGGGCATACCCGGTCCGCAATCCCGTCAAAAGCACGGTGTCAGATCGGCTCCGGTTCCAGACTTTAATCCCCCCAAACGGGGACGCAGAAACGCAAAAAACCGGGCCTCGTGAGAGGCCCGGTTTCCTAAGCGTTCGTTAAAACGCCTCTGTAACCCATTGATTTTGCGTACCCGTTGGGCTGTCCACACGTGGACAGCCCATGGGAGTACGCCTTATTTGGCGGCCCAACCAGAGACGGATTTCACCTCGACAAAGTCATGAATGCCCCAGCTGCCACCCTCGCGGCCATTGCCGGACATTTTCATGCCACCAAAGGGCGCGCCTGCGCCACGGCTCTCACCATTCATCTCGACCATGCCCGACCGCAACTGCCGCGCCAGCCGCTGACGCCGCTCAGGGTCGGAACTCTGAACGTAATTGGTCAAGCCGTAAGGCGTATCGTTGGCGATCTGAACGGCTTCTTCTTCGCTCTCGAACTTCAGGATCGACAGCACCGGGCCAAAGATTTCTTCCTGCGCGATGGTCATGTCATTGGTCACGTCGGCAAAGACCGTGGGCCGCACATAGAACCCTTTGTTGAACCCCTCGGGCCGCCCCGGACCGCCCGCCACCAGACGCGCCCCCTCGGCGATGCCCTTTTCGATCAGCGCCTGAATCTTTTCCCACTGGCTGCCGTTCACCACGGGACCGATGTGGCGCCCCTCCTCAGAGGCGGGGCCGACGGTGACCTTGCTCGCAACCGCTGCAGCTTCTTCGACGGCGGCATCATAGCGCGACGCCTCGACCACCATCCGGCTGGGCGCATTACAGCTCTGCCCGGTGTTGTTCATCATGTGCAGGACGCCGCGCTTGACCGCCTTGTCGTCCGCATCGGCAAACACAAGGTTGGCGCCCTTGCCGCCCAGTTCCAGATGGACACGTTTCAGCGTGTCAGCCGCCGCGATCGAGATCAGCCGCCCCGCGCGGGTCGAGCCGGTGAAGCTGACCATATCCACGTCCGGGTGCGACGACAGCTGGCTGCCCACACCCGCGCCATCGCCGTTCACAAGGTTGAATACCCCCGGCGGCAGGTCGGCCGCGTCCATGATCTCGGCAAAGATCATCGCGTCCAGCGGGCTTTCCTCAGACGGTTTCAGAACCATCGTATTGCCCGCCACCAGCGCCGCGCCGACCTTGAGCGTGATCTGGTTCATCGGCCAGTTCCACGGCGTGATCAGGGCGCAGACGCCCACTGCCTCATGGATGATCCGATCATTGGGCGTGTCATCGCCAAGCGGTGCCTCCCAAGGAAAGGCTTTGGCGGCGGTGATAAAGTTCTTGAGGTGCCACAGACCGGCCCCGACCTGCTGGGTCTTTGCCATGTCGATGGGCGCGCCCATCTCTACGCTGATGGCCGGGCCCAGATCCTCGGCACGCGCCTTGTAGGCGGCATAGACCCGTTCCAGCGCAGCGATGCGGTCCTCGACCGGGGTCGCCATCCAGCCGGGCAGGGCGGCCTTGGCGGCGGCCACAGCGGCGTTGGTGTCGGCCTCGCCGCCCAGCGAAATCACTGCGCAGGCCTCTTCGGTCGACGGGTCGATCACGTCATGCGCTGTGCCGGCCTGCGCCTCTACCCAGGCGCCATTGATATAGAATTGGCGTTTCTCGATCATCGCTCTACTCCTGCGTTGAAATCTGTCGACACGCTGGCCCCTGGATCTTACCAACAGGGCGGCGGCCGATTTTGCGGCACTCTGTCACCCCGCCCGTTGGGGTGCAAGGCGGGGCTTTACATGTCGTATTTAGAATATACCTAAGTCCCGTAAATCAAACCCGAGTTTTTCGGACAGGAAAGGAAGACCCACAATGGCCCTGCGTATCAACGATGTGATCCCCAACCTTACCGTGACCACCGATCTGGGGAAGATCGTGCTGCACGACTGGATCGGCGACAGCTGGGCGATCCTGTTTTCGCATCCCAAAGATTTCACCCCGGTCTGCACCACCGAATTTGGCGCAGTGGCACAGTTGGCGGCGGAATGGGATAAGCGCGGCACCAAGGTGATGGGGATTTCCGTCGACGGTGTGGACGAGCACAAGAAGTGGAAAGGCGACATCGAAAAAACATCAGGTGCGCCGGCCGGTTTCCCGATCATCGCGGATGAGGATCTGGCGGTGGCCAAGGCGCTGGACATGCTGCCTGCCGATGCCTATCTGCCTGATGGCCGAACCCCTGCGGACAGCGCCACAGTGCGCTCTGTCTTTATCATCGCGCCGAACAAGAAGGTTCAGTTGATGATGACGTATCCGATGTCGGTGGGTCGCAACTTTGCCGAAGTGTTGCGCGCACTGGATGGTCTTCAGCGGACCTACGAACAGCCGCTTGCGACTCCGGCCAATTGGGAGGTCGGGCAAGATGTGATCGTGGCCTTGTCATTGGATAATGACGCCGCAGCGGACAAATTCGGCGAACTGGATATCAAGTTGCCTTACCTGCGCTATGCGAAGAACCCGGCCTGATCCGAAGCGGATCGGTCACGCGGGCGCCCGTCCGGGCGCCCGTTTTCATATGCAGGGGGTGCTTGCCAAGATCACGTCGCCCGCCTAATCCGAAAGGCAGGAGGTGCGGTCATGAGAGAACCCTTCATCCTTGGCGATGAGTCTGTTGCGGCGGGCACTCGGCGCACGGTGGACCTGCCGGTCTCGGTGCTGTCGGATCACTCGCCGGTCACGTTGTCGGCCCATGTAATACACGGCAAGCGGCCCGGCACGGTGATGTTTGTCTCGGCTGGCGTCCACGGCGATGAGGTCATCGGGGCAGAGATTGTACGGCGTTTGTTGCGCGCCGCGCCGCTGTCGCGGATGTCCGGCACGCTGGTGGCTGTGCCGATTGTAAACTCCTTTGGGTTTATAAACAGATCGCGGTACCTGCCGGATCGGCGCGATTTGAACCGGTGTTTTCCGGGCTCTCCGGCGGGGTCATTGGCGGCGCGGCTGGCGCATCTGTTCCTGACCCAGATCGTGACCCGCTGCGATGTCGGCATTGATCTGCATTCGGCGGCGGTGGGCCGGACGAACCTGCCGCAAATCCGCCTGACCCCCGGCAACCCGCGCCTGCGCGAGCTTGGCGAGGTTTTTGCCGCGCCGGTTACGATGACCTCCAAGACGCGCGAAGGATCGCTGCGCTTGGCCGCGTCCGAGGCGGGCGTGGATTTGTTGTTGTTCGAGGCCGGCGAGGGGCTGCGGTTTGACGAACATGCCGCACGCACCGGGGTTGCGGGCATTTTGCGGGTCATGGCCAAGTTGGACATGATCGCCGGGCGCGGTGTGCCGCGCGCGCGCGGGCCGTCGGTCTATTGCGAACGGTCGTCCTGGATGCGTGCGCCGTCTGGCGGGCTGTTGCGGACGCTGAAACGGCGGGGCGATTTTGTCGAGAAAGGTCAGGTGCTTGGTGTGGTGTCCGACCCGTTCGGAGAACGCGAGGCCGAAGTGGTAGCGGATGTCACCGGCATTGTGATCGGTCGTTCGGACCTGCCTGTCGTCAATGAGGGTGATGCTCTGTTTCATGTCGCCGAACCACGCGAAATGGCGCGCGCCGAGGCCGCGGCGGAACGGTTCGAGGACGATCTGGACGCGCCACCCTTGTACGATGAGGACGAGATCATCTAGAGGCGGGGTTCCGTCGACCAAAACCCTGGCCAAACCCGGTTGCGCACCGGGGATGGGCTTGGCAGTCTCGCGCCACCTGATCCGGAGATCCCACATGCCGACTACACTAGCCACCTGGAACATCAACTCTGTCCGTTTGCGGGCGGGGCTGGTCGAAAAGCTGTTGTCTGAGCAGGCGCCAGACGTTTTGTGCCTTCAGGAATGCAAATCGCCGGTGGCAAAAATACCGCACGATGTGTTTGCGGCGCTTGGCTACCACCACATGGTGGCGCGAGGCGAAAAGGGGTACAACGGGGTCGCGATCCTGTCCAAGTTGCCGCTGGAGGACGTGGGCGACAAGGATTTTGCCGGTCTCGGACATGCGCGACATGTGGCGGCGAAACTGGAAAACGGGCTGACAATTCACAACTTTTACGTTCCCGCTGGCGGCGATATCCCGGACCGGGAGAAGAACGTGAAGTTCGGACAAAAGCTGGATTACGTCGCCGAAATGCGCGACTGGTTTGCGGCGGAACGTCCCGAAAAGGCAATTCTTGTTGGCGATCTGAATATTGCGCCGATGGAGGACGATGTCTGGGATCACAAGAAGATGCTCAAGGTGATCTCACACACGCCGGTCGAGGTTGAGGCGCTGCAACAGGCACAAGATGCCGGGGGCTGGGTGGATGTTACCCGTAAAGATTTGCCCGTGGGCAAGCTGTATAGCTGGTGGTCCTATCGTGCACGGGACTGGAATGAGGCGAACAAAGGTCGGCGGCTGGACCATGTCTGGGCCACCCCGGACATCGTGAACGCCTCTCATTCCAGCCGCGTCCTGCGCGACGCGCGCGGGTGGGAAAAGCCGTCGGACCACGCGCCGGTCTTTGCCACCTTCGACCTATAGGGGCTTCGCAAAAAAGGCCCGTTGCCGCAGTGTCCTGCGCTACAGCGCTTCTTGCACGAGCAGGGCACGGCGCAGGGCGTCGACAATGACGGGCGCGATCAGAACGGCACCTGTGGTGTGAGCAAGGTGGTCGTCGTCGAAGTATAGAGGCCGCCCCTCGTCGTCGAACATACGGCACCGGCCTCCGGGGATCGTGTCACAGAAAGCCGGAGCGATTTTCGCACGATGGATGAGCCCCTCACGCTCTAAACGGCCCAGCATCTGGAGAATGGGGCGGTTGCGGTCGAGGTAATTATTGTAGGAGTGGCCATCCCGGCAGGATTGTCGCCCCTGTAGTTCACAAAGTGCCGCCGCGCGGGGAACGTTCCAGCCGACCTCTGGCACCGGGTCCACTACGACCACGGCGAATTCTGACGAGAGGTCGCGCAGCCCCGCCTCATAGGCTGCCAAAACGTCTGCGCGGCGTTGGGGATCATCTGGCGCGCGTTTCTCGTCGTAGCGATCAAAGAGATCGGCCGTCATTGTCGGACCGGCTTCGACGCCGCCTTCGCCGTTGTCATAGCGATATCCGCTGAGGTAGCCGGGCCAGCGGATCGAGACGATGACCGCCTTTGCGTCACGACTGCGGGCAGAGGCGACGATCTGGCGTTGATAGTCCAGACACCCTTCGGCGGATTTGCGGTTGAGTTGAACCAGTCCTCCGATCGCGGGGCAGCCGCTGTAGGCTAGCGCATCCGTAGCAAAGCCCGCTTCGACCAGAGCGATTTGCGCTTGCCGGGCAAAAGCGTTGGAATGGCTATCGCCGATCAGAACGACGTCTGGATTTGTTGCCGAGGCATTGGGAAGCCCGCATCCGGCCAAGGGTAGATCGGGCACGGGCGCACGATAGGTCAGCAAGCAGAGGTCGCGTTGCGGGCTTCTGTCCTCTTCGAAGGCGGCAAAGGCGCGTGCTCTATCCGGCAGGCGTTGTGGCAGACCCTCGCTTTTGTAACCCCAGACCCCGAAGGCGAGGATGACAGTGCCCAAAGCCGCAAAACTGGAAAACAGTACCGGACGCCTTGGCAGGATCGGCCGTTTCCGACGGCGGAACGGACGTTCCACGAACCACCAAGTCAACCAAGCAAGCATCAGCGACAGGACGGACAGCAGAAGCATGAGAGACGGTGGTGGCGCGGACAATTCATATAGGCGGGCGAAAGCAAACAAGGGCTGGTGCCAAAGGTAGGCGGAATAGCTGATCAGCCCGATGCCAACCACCGGCGCCGCGCAAAGTAGCCTACCCGCGGGGCTGGCCGAGCCTCCGAACAGCAAGACGAGCGCGGTTCCCAACACAGGCGGCAGAGTCCAGAGGCTCGGCATAGGGACGGTTTTGTCGTAAAAGACGACAGCGTAGGCGATCAGAGCTAGACCCAGCGCGGTGGCCCCCCCATGCTGGCGCCGTTTCCTGTCCAACAGCAATAGGGCACAGATTGAGCCGATCCCGATCTCCCAGAACCGCGCTGGCGAAAAGTAGAACGTGAGATCAGGCGCGGTGGCTGCGCCAATCACCGCCACAACGAGGCTGATTGCCACCAGAAGTGAGACTATAGCCAGCGTTCCGCGCCGCCCGGTTTTCCAGACAAGCCACAGTAGGGGCGGGAAAAAGAGATAATACTGTTCCTCAACCGCCAAGCTCCAAGTGTGCAGCAGAGGCTGTAAGTCGGCCTCGGTATTGAAATAGTCGACCTCGTTCATAAAAAACTGGTTCGAGAGGAAAATGGTGATCGACAGACTGCCCGCGAAATCCTCGAAATCGGCGGGCAGCATCCAGATCCATGCGAAGGGAATGCAGACAAGGATTACCAGAAAGAGCGCCGGCAAGATGCGCCGGACGCGACGTTCGTAGAACCGCCCAATTGAAAAGCGGCCTTGCCTCAGATCTTCGGCGAGGAGAGAGGTGATAAGAAATCCCGAAATAACAAAGAAGACGTCGACGCCCACAAAGCCACCCGAAAACCATGAAAATCCGGCGTGGAACAGGACTACTGGAAGAACCGCTATAGCGCGCAGCCCGTCAATATCTCGTCTGTAGTCCATTATAGCCTCGTCATTCTTTTGTTCGCGATAGCGATGACCCGCCTAAAATAGAAGCTGGCAAGTGACCGCAGGGCTGCGCACCCACCCTTGCAAATCTGTTTCCCCTGCGCCATCTACCTCGTAAAGCGCACATAGAACCTTATGGGGGCGAGATGCTGGAACTGGGTGGCGGCCAACAGGCTGCGGACAATTTGGTCAAGGATATCTCTGAAGCGGAGTTCATGGCCGAGGTCGTGGATGGTTCTGCCGAGACGCCGGTCATTGTCGATTTCTGGGCGCCTTGGTGCGGTCCATGCAAGACTTTGGGCCCGATGCTGGAGGACGCGGTGAAGGCGGCCAAAGGCGCGGTGCGCATGGTCAAGGTCAACGTGGACGAGGCGCAAAACATCGCCGGGCAGTTGCAGATCCAGTCAATCCCGACGGTCTATGCCTTTTACAAGGGCCAGCCGGTTGACGGGTTTCAGGGCGCACAGCCGCAATCCGAGATCAAGGCTTTTGTCGACCGCGTGGTGCAGGCCTCTGGCGGGGATGCCTCTGGTGGGTTGGACGATGCGGTCGCCGCGGCTGAAGAAATGCTGGAGCAGGGCGCGGCTGTGGATGCGGCGCAGACTTTTGCCGCGATCCTGGGTGAGGAACCGGCCCATGCCGGGGCCTACGGCGGTCTGGTGCGAGCGCATATCGCGATGGACGATCTGGATCAGGCCGAGGCGATCCTGAACGGGGCCCCGGTCGAGATTTCCAAGGCCCCTGAACTGGAAGCCGCCCATGCGCAGTTGCAGCTTGCCCGGCAGGCGGCGGATGCGGGTCCGATCACCGAGCTGACAGCCAAGGTTGAGGCCGATCCGGCAGACCTGCAGGCGCGGTTCGATCTGGCGCAAGCGATGTACGCGGCGGGGGATGCCGAGGGCGCAGTTGAACAGCTGTTGGACATCTTTCGGCGCGACCGCGAGTGGAATGACGGCGCGGCAAAGACACAGCTGTTCACCATTTTCGATGCGCTGAAAGCCAATGATCCGTTGGTTCTGAATGGACGACGCAAACTGAGCTCGATGATATTTGCCTGATCGGTTGGGCAGTCTACCTTGTCCGGCATGAAACGGTTCAAAGATCTTCCGGGGACAATCCCGGTCTTCCCGCTGCCCGGGGCGCTGTTGTTGCCCCGGGCGCGTCTGCCATTGCATATCTTCGAGCCGCGTTACCTTGCGATGCTGGATGATTGCCTCAAGACAGAGGCACGCCTGATCGGAATGGTGCAGCCGCATGTTGTCCCGGGGCGCGATGAGGACGGGTTGCACCGGATCGGCTGTGCGGGCCGCGTGACCCAATTCTCCGAGACAGAGGACGGGCGCTATATGGTCACGCTGACCGGGCTGTCGCGCTATCGCATTCTGGGTGAGGTCGACGGGTTCACGCCCTATCGGCGCTGTGAGGTCAGCTGGGACGGGTTCGAGCGCGATCAGCAAGGGGCCGAGACGGATACCGGGTTTGATCGCAGCACGTTCATGAACCTGTTGAACCGCTATTTCATGTCCAAAGAGTTGTCGGCGGATTGGGACACCCTGCAAGAGGCGGATGACGAGCTGTTGCTCAATTCGCTGTCGATGCTGCTGGAGTTCAGTCCAGAGGACAAGCAGGCGCTGCTGGAGGCGCCGTCACTCAGTACGCGGCGCGAGACACTGGTGACGCTGATCGAATACACCCTGCGGGGCGGAGAAGAGGATCTGATGCAATGACAACGGAATTTGACCGCCGCATGCTGGAGGCGCTGATTTGCCCGGTGACCCAAACCGGGCTGCGCTATGACGTGGACAAGCAGGAATTGATCAGCACCGCAGCCGGGTTGGCTTATCCGATCCGCGACGGCATCCCGGTGATGTTGCAGGATGAGGCGCGGGTGCTGGGCTAGGCCGGGTTGGTCAATTGTCGCCGCTGAGGATCGTGAGGCCCGGCGGCAGTTCCACAAATCTGTTGCTGTCACCGAAGATCGTGTACCAGTCGCCCATGACATGGCTGCCTATCTTGACTCGATGATGCACGGAAGACGCCGGCGGCTCGTAGGAGATCGGCTTTTTGCGGACCGGACGGCTGCCGATCTGGACGACGGTGCCAGCGGTGTAGGTCCTGGCCGTGACGGTCTTTGGTGTGGAAGGTGGCTCGGTTTTCGCGGAAACGAGAATTTTCAGTCCTGACCTGACCTGCACGTATTCTCTCGTCCGGCCCTGAACCTTGTACCAGTTCTCAAAGACATGCTCGCCCAGAACGGTCGATCCGGTTGATCTGTTCACGACGCGTGCCTTGGTTGATGGCGTGTCATAAATTGAATGGCCGTAAGCCTTGAGGACAGAACCCGGCGCATAGAGTCTGGCGGCGATGGTTGTCGTTTCGATCATCGGCGCGGTGGTGGTTTTTGACGGCGGGGTCGCCGCATCCGACGTTGCGGACACAAGGATTTTCAGCCCTGACCTGACCTGCACATACTCTCGCGTTCGATCCTGAACCTTGTACCAGTTCTCAAAGACATGCTCGCCTAGAACGAGCGATCCGGTTGATCTGTTCACCACGCGTGCCTTGGTTGATGGCGTGTCATAGATCGAATGACCGTAAGCCTTGAGGACAGAGCCCGGCGCATAGAGTCTGGCGGCGATGGTTGTTGTTTCGATCATCGGCGCGTTGGCGGGTTTTGCCGGTCTCGGGGCGGCGGTTGCCTTGGCCGTTGAAGTCGGCGTCGGCGCGGTCTTGGGAATAGGCTTGGGCTGTGCCACGGGATCCGCCGTTTTGGGACGTGTTAGCGTTAGCAGCGTGGCGCGGGCGGCGGCAGCGGCGGGGGTGTCGCCATAGGTGCGCAACATCTCCTCCAGCGCGCGACGCTGGGCGTCGGTGTCGGTCAGGACCAGCGCCGCCAGGAGGGCCTCATTGGCCTTTGCCAGTTGCGCCCGGTCGCTTGCCACCTTTTGCGAGCTCTGCAGCCGGTCCAGCCGGAGTTGCGCGCTGCGCGCCGCCGGGGTGCCGGGGAAGTCGGTGATCAGCTCGCCCAGTCCGGCCTTCAGCGCGGTGTCGTCCTGCAGTCCGAACAGCCGCGCCAGCGCGCGGTCGGCCTGCGTGTCGCGGTCTGGTTTGGCGGCGGTGGGCGCGACGATGGGGGAGGCGGATTTCAACACGGTGCTGTTGCGCAGGATAGCGGTCATCGGCACGGCGTAGTTGATGCTGTTGCGGGCCGACCCTGCGTGGTGCAGCGCGATCACCTGCTGGGTGCCCGCGTCGATCACCGGAGAGCCAGAGTTTCCGGGTAGGGTATCGCAGGTGTGCAATACGCGGTCCTTGGACAGGGCAGGGGCGTTGGCACGGCATTTCTCACGGCTGATGCGCTGCGCCTCTCCCATCGGGTGGCCAATGATCCAGAACGGCGCATTGTCGTCGGGGTCTAATCCCGCCAGCGCCAAAGTGCCGTACTGCTTGCCGGGTTTGGAGCCCAATATGCGCAGCAAGGTGTAATCCAGCGTCTTGCTTGTCTCGACCGGGATCGGGTTGACCAGAAAGCGCTCGCTGCCTTCCTCGATGCCTTCTTGTAGGTAGCCCGCGACGAATTGCACGCCGACAATGGCGGTGGCCCCGGCGCGTTCATGATCCAGTATGCCAGGTACGCAGTGGTGGTTGGTCATCAACAGGTCGTCGTCGACCAAAAAGGCGGTGCAGGGAAAGACGCCCGCGTCCGTGGCCACGTCCAGCCGCCCCACGGCGCGGCCCATCTTGGCAAAAACGGATTTTGGTGAATAGGTCGCGATGAACTCATTGTTGTAGGAGCCAAAAGCGGCCTCAAGCATGATGTCGCCCCCTGCCGCCTGATTGTTCGACAAGATGGTCTTGCCAAAGGACGACAGATCAAAGCCGATCAGGTCCTGTTGTGACAGGGCGGGCGAGGCGATCATCAAGGCGGCGAACAGTGATTTTTTGAATGACATGAGCTTTACGCCACCTTTGAAAAAATATGCCGTAGCCTAGCACAAAAGGCCGGACTGCAGGTTTGGGAATATGTGACAGGTCATTGCGGCAGGAGACGGCGCATCGCCTCTTGTGTCTGCTGGCCGATGCGGCCATCGGTTGTGCCGGAATAGACGCCCTCGGCAGCCAGCGCCTGTTGCAGCGCGCGGGCGGTGTCGGTGGTCCAGCCTGTACTCTCGCGGTTGAGGGACCAGTCGTTGCCTGCTTTCAAAGAGGCGATGTACAGGCGTGCAGCCTCTGCCGGGTCGGCCGCAACGCCCCGGCCCTGTTCGGTGAGCCAGGCAAGGGCGAACAGCGCGCCGGGGTTGTTGCCGTCCGCAGCCGTCTTGTACCAGCGGACGGCCTCTGTGTCGGATTGGGTGACGCCACGCCCCCACAGGTACATATTGCCCAAGGCCAATTGGGCATCTGAAAAATCCTGTTCGGCGGCGTCGCGGTATAGCCGGGCGGCGCGGGCATCGGATTTCTCGACGCCGTTGCCCAACATGTAAAGCTGGCCAAGGTTGAATTGCGCGCTCGCGTTGCCCTGTACGGCAGATTTTTCGAACCACTCGGCAGCGGTTTTGTCGGACTGCGGGACGATTTCGCCCGCACGGTAGAGGTCACCTAATTGGTCTTGCGCGCCGTGATAACCTGCGTCGGCCCCCTCCTGATACAGTTTCAGTGCCCGGTCCGGGTCGGCGGTGACGCCCTGTCCGTGCTGGTAAATCACGCCCAGTGCTGTCTTGGCGATGGGGTGGCCTTGCGCTGCGGATTTTTCAAACCATTCGCGGGCTTCTTGCGGATCGGGATCTGTCCCCAACCCCCAGAGATACGAGATCCCAAGCCCGGCCTGACCAATTGCATCCCCGGCGAGGGCGGCGGTGCGGTAGGCGGTAAACGCCTCGTCGGATCGTTCTGCTGCGCTGAGGGCCTCTGCGAGAAAACCGGTTAGGCGCGGGTGATCGGGAAAGGTGTCCAGCGCGCTGCGGCAGGCGGCGATGGCGGGGTCCGGGTCGATCTCTTCGAACACCATGCCCTTGGCCAGCATCAGACCGCGCGCCCGGTCGGGGTGATAGCGGTCCCCGGCAAGGCGGTCGCAGTCCTGCACGTCGGCATCGGCGGCCATGCGCTCGGCCAGCGTGGATTCGGGCGGTGTTGGGGCAGGCACCGGCTGCATCGCCGCAATCAGGCGGGTGGCCGTGCGCGCGGCGGCTGTGTCAGGGGCCTCTGCCACCAGTGCCTCCAGCGCGGTGCGGCGGGCGGTGTCGTCGGACAGATCCAGCGCCTCTGACAGGCTGGTAAAGGCGCGCGTTTCTGACGTGTCCGGCGCGGGGGCGGGCGCGGTGCCGGTGGCGGCGGTCAGCACGGCGCTGTTGGCAAGGATCTGCGCCATCGGGATCGCGTAGTTGATGCTGTTGCGGGCAGATCCAGCGTGGTGCAGTCCGATCACCTGCCGTGAGGTCGCGTCGATCACCGGAGAGCCGGAGTTGCCGGGCAGCGTATCGCAGGTGTGCAGCAGTTTGCCATCCGACAACGCAGGAGCGTTGGCGCGGCATTTTTCGCGGCTGATGCGCTGCGCCTCTCCCATCGGGTGGCCGATGATCCAGTAGGGGTCATTGTCGAGCGGCGTGGCCGAGGCCAGTTGCAGGGCACCGAACTCTCGTCCCGGCGAGTCGCCGAGGATGCGCAGGACGGTGTAATCCAGCGGCTTGGACGTCTCGACCGGGGCGGGATCGACAAGGAATGAGGTGGTGCCTTCTGTCACACCTTCATTGGTGTAGCCCATGACAAACCGCACCCCGACGATAGAGGTTGCGTTGGCCTTTTCATTGTCGATGATGCCTGGGACGCAATGGTTGTTGGTCATGATCAGGTCATCGGCCACTAGAAAGGCGGTGCAGGGAAAGACGCCGTTGTCGGTGGCCACGTCCAGACGGCCCACGGACCGTCCGATACTGGCAAAGATCGATTTCGCCGAATAGGTCGAGATAAATTCGTTGTTGTAGGCGCCAAAGGCGGCCTCGGGGATGGCATCACCGCCGAATTGTTTGCGTGACAGGACGGTGTGACCAAAGGAGTCGAGGTCAAAGCCGATCAGTTCCTGTGCTGTGGCGGGAACGGCATAAAGCAGGGCAGCAGCAGAGAGCGTGGCAAGGCGTTTCATCTGTAGTCCCCTTGAATCCAAGGTTGTACTATAGCACTTGCGGCGCGCCTTGGGGGCGGGGGAATTCCGGACCCGGTCTTTAGCCTGACAAGGCGCGGATCAACAAATCCGGGTCAAGGTTGCCGCCAGAGATGGTGCAGATGACCGTGTCGCCCGCAATTTCCGTGCCGTGAAACAGGGCTGCGGCCAGTGCTGCGGCACCGCCCGGTTCGGCAATGACCTTTAGGTGGCGGGCGGCCAGCGCCATGGCCTGCAACACCTCATCGTCGGTGACAACGATGCCCGGACCGCAGAGGCGGGCGTTGATCGGAAAGGTGATCTCTCCGGGGCTGGGCGTCAGGATGGCGTCGCACAGGCCACCGGCCTCCTTGGCGTTGGTTTCCCGCTGGCCAGAGAGCAGTGAGCGGGCGGTATCGTCAAATCCGGCCGGTTCAGCGGGGCGGGGGCGCAGGCCGGGAGCGCGCGCCTCCAGCGCCAGCGCGATCCCGGCGGTCAGCCCGCCGCCGCCGCAGCAGATCAGCACGTCCGCCTCTGTCACGCCTGTCTCTGTGGCTTGTTCTGCGATCTCCAGCCCGCAGGTGCCCTGACCGGCGATGACCTGCGGATCGTCATAGGGCCTGACCAGCGTCAGATCGCGGGCGGCGGCAATCTCGGCCCCGATCTTTTCACGGCTTTCGCGGCCCCGGTCATACAGGACCACCTCTGCCCCGTAGGACCGCGTGCCATCTATCTTGGCGGCGGGGGCGTCCGACGGCATCAGGATAACGGCTGGCACACCCAGTTTTTGTGCGGCCAACGCCACGCCTTGCGCATGGTTGCCCGAGGAAAAGGCGATCACGCCTTTGGCGCGCTGGTCTTCGGGCAGGGCGGTCAGCGCCGACCATGCGCCGCGAAACTTGAAGCTGCCGGTGTGTTGCAGACATTCGGGTTTTACCAGAACGCGCCGCCCCGCGATGGCGTCAAGCGCCTGCGCGGACAGCAGCGGCGTGCGGCGGGTGATGCCGCTGGCGCGGGTGGCGGCGGCCTCGATCATCTGGATGTTCATGAAATGCTCCGTCTGGCTGCGGGCAGGGGGCCGCAGGGGACGCGGAATGTCAATCGCCCTTGAACGTCCCGCGCGGGCGGGGCAGCTTGGCCGCATGATAGAACGGCATGCACATCAGGACGGGCAGCGCAGCACCGCGTGGTATTCGCCTTGTGAAACTTATCGTTATGGGTTGCGCCGGGTTTGGGATGCCGATGCCGGAGAGGTGTTGTTTGTGATGCTGAACCCCTCGACCGCCAGCGAGCTGCAAAACGATCCGACCATCGAGCGATGCCAGCGGCGGACGCGGGCGTTGGGCTATGGGGCGATGCGGATTGCCAACCTGTTTGCCTATCGCGCCACCCGGCCAGAGGATCTGCGCCGTGCCAATGATCCTGAGGGGCCAGAGAATGCCGCGCTTTTGGCGGACTGGTCGGGCGCTGCGGATTTGACGCTGGCGGCCTGGGGCGTACATGGCGCGTTGCAGGGCGCCGGGGCAAAAGCGGCGGCCTTGCTTTCGGGCGATGTGCGCCATCTGGGTTTGACAAAGGCCGGACATCCGCGCCACCCGCTATATGTGTCCTATGCGGTTCTACCGGAACCCTGGCCAAAGGAGATGCGCTATGCCGCCTGAATCTGACGACGACTTGCGCCTAGAGCTTGCCCGGCTTGCCGATGAGGTGGCGCTGTTGAACAGCCATCGCTTTGTGCGAATCCACAATAATGTGCCGCGCTTGATGTTCTTTCAGTTCCTGCGCGGCCTGATGCTGGGCCTTGGCACGGCGGTCGGGGCCACGGCGTTGGTGTCGGTGGCGGTTCTGGTGCTCAGCCATATCGAATTTATTCCCATCCTCGGCGATCTGGCCACTGCCCTGATCCAGGAAATCAAGATCGAGGTCACCGAGTAAGCACTGTTTAACCGTGGGGTGCGACACTCGGGGCTGTTCTCTAGGTGGCCCGGGCATTTCGTGCGTCGCCACCTGTGGGCACGAAACGGGGCAGTACCGATGTATCTATTGGCCGGGCTCATGGGACTCATGGCGCTGGGATCTGTTGCCATTGTCAGCATGGGCGATGACACCGACGACACGCCTCACGAGGACGGCGACGAACTTGATGCCGTTGCGGCCTCTCTCGACGTCGATCCCGAACAGGATGGGGTATGGCACCGGCATGACGACGATGCGTTGGCGGATGGGCGGTCGCTGTTCGATCGCATGGGTTTGATCAATATTTTTGATGCGGCCCCTTCGGAGGCAGGGGAGCCATCTGCCGAGCCGGTCGAAGAGGCGCAGGGCGCGGTTGAGGTGCTCACGCTGCATGGATTCCGGATCGAGGTTGGCGATGCTGCGCAGGAGCAAGCGTTGCCCGGCGGCGCAATGCCCGGTGACATAGTGGCCGATGCCCGGTCAGAGCCGATTGAGCAGCTTGACTATGACGCAGCGGAAGACCAGCTGCTGATTGTCTTTGATGACAGCACGCCAGGGCCAGAACCACAGTTGGAAATGCGGCTCAGCAAGGATGATCCCGACACGACCGAGATCAGGCTGGGCGGTAGGGTGCTGGCGAACTTGCCCACCGATGAGGCTCCGCCGCTGTCGTCCATCTTTCTGGTCGGTGAAAGCGACGCTGCGGCACTCGGGTTGGCGGGTTGAGGATTGCCGCCTTGCCAAGTGGCGCGGAATCACGTACCTGCGCGCATCCGCTACTGCGGACCTCTCCACGGGCTTTGCTGGACGACATCCCGGCTTGTGCCATAACCCTTTGATCCGAAAAGGAGACCCCGATGTCGATTACTGCGGAAGAAAAGACCCGCCTGATGAAGGAATACGCCACCAAGGAAGGTGACACCGGCTCGCCCGAAGTGCAGGTGGCCATCCTGACATCGCGTATCACCACGCTGACCGAACATTTCAAGAGCCACAAGAAGGACAACCACTCGCGTCGTGGCCTTCTGATGATGGTGGCACAGCGCCGCAAGCTTCTGGATTATCTCAAGGCCAAGGACGAAGCGCGCTACAAGTCGCTGATCTCCAGCTTGGGCATCCGCCGCTAAACGCGAGCGTCCTCGAATGAGCGATACGCGCCCGTCTCCGACAGGAGGCGGGCGTTTCGCGTTTCTGGCCTTTGCGTTGGGAGAGTTACGAGGTCGGACATTGGTCATGGCCAAGGACAGCCGTTTTCCTAGGCTCAGGACCCATTGATTTCAGCGAAGGGGCATGATTCACCGCGCGAAAACCGAGCGGTTAACATGTCTGATCTCTTCTGGCTGACGGATGCGCAGATGGCGCGCCTGGAGCCCTTCTTCCCAAAGTCCCACGGCAAGCCGCGCGTCGATGACAGGCGTGTGTTGATCGGGATTACCTTCATCAATCGCAATGGCTTGCGGTGGCGCGATGCCCCTGCTGCCTATGGGCCGCACAAGACGCTGTACAACCGTTGGAAACGGTGGAGCGACAAGGGCATCTTGGCGCGGATGATGGCCGGTTTGGCCGCCAAACACGGCGAACAGAAAACCGTGATGATCCCCTCTCATGGTTTGCAGGCAAACCACTGCCGGGCAGTGGACGCGACGTATCTGAAGGCCCACCGGACAGCGACCAGCATGGGCGTCGAAAAGGGGGGCGTGGACGCCTGATTGGCCGAACCAAAGGCGGCATGAATACGAAACTGCACGCTATCTGCGACAGTCACGGACGCCCGCTGAACCTGTTCGTGACCGCAGGACAGGCCAGCGACTACATCGGCGCACGGGCGTTGTTGAGCAGTCTGCCGAAAGTCGATTGGCTGCTCGGAGATCGTGGATACGATGCAGATTGGTTCCGAGAAGCGTTGCAAGACAAAGGGATACACGCCTGCATCCCTGGCCGGAAACAGCGAAAGAAAACCGTCAAATACGACAAGCGTCGGTACAAGCGGCGCAACCGGATCGAGATCATGTTCGGCAGGTTGAAAGATTGGCGGCGCGTGGCAACCCGCTATGACAGGTGCCCGAAGGTCTTCCTCTCAGCCATCGCCCTTGCAGCGCTCGTCATCTATTGGCTATGTGTCCTGACCCTAGGGTTGACCGGCGCGCGCATAGGAACGGTCCCGCAGATCTTTGCATGACGGTTTGACAAGGCATTGCGCAATGAAATCCAGTTTCCACAGACCGTGCCAACGGAGGCGATGACCAGTCCGGGGCTTTGGGGTCGCCGCGCTACGCCGGTCGGCGTGGCTGGGACAGAGCCTTTCGCGGTGGATCCTAGCTGGACCGCCTTCGTCAGACAAGGTCAGGTTCCCGCCCGACCCGGCTGGCGAGTTTGCCCACGGTCAATCCCTGCACGATGATCGAGAAGACGACGATCACATAGGTCACGGTCAGGATCAACGGTTTCCACTCTCCATCCGGCAGTGAAAGCGCCAGCGCGACAGAGATACCGCCCTTCAGTCCTCCCCAGGTCATGATCGGCATGACGCCGGGCGCAAAGGAGCGAAAAGGCTTTAGCATCAGGATTGGCACCACCACGGCAGTCAGCCGCCCGAACAGCGCCAGTGCGATGCACAGCACGCCGGTGATCAGCATGTTTGCCTCAAGCTCGACGGCGAAAATCTCGACGCCGATGAGCATAAACAGGACGGCGTTCAGGATCTCATCCACCAGCACCCAGAACTTTTCCACATATTCGCGGGTTTCCTCGGACATGCCGTGCTTGGCGCCGATGTCGCCAATCAGCAGGCCCGCGGAAACCGCCGCGATGGGCGCGGAGAAATGTAGGAAAATCGCCAATTCGTAGCCGCCAAAGGCCAGCGCGAGGGTCAGCAGCACCTCAAGTGCGTAGTCGTCGATATGGCGCATGACGCGAAAGGTCAGCCAGCCCAAAACGATGCCCAAGACAGCACCGCCTAGTGCCTCTTGCGCGAACAGCTTGGCCGCGTCCATCGCCGGGCTGCCGTGGGCGTCGCCATGCGACAGTGCCGGAAAGGCAAGGCCGACAAGAACAAGAAACACAACATAGCCAACGCCATCATTGAACAGGCTTTCGCCCGCGACCTGCGTTTCGAGTGACTTGCGCAGATTGGCCTGTTTCAGAACACCCATGACGGCCACAGGGTCGGTGGGTGAGATCAGAGCACCAAAGACCAGCGCAATCAGGATCGGTGCGCCGGTTAGCCAGTGAAAGCCCATGCCGATGACGGCCGTCGACAGCGCCACGCCGATGGTCGCCATCAGCAGGACGGTGGGCCAGACCGCACGCAAATCCGACAGCTTGACATGTAGTGCCCCAGCAAACAGCAACAGCCCCAGCATCCCCTCCAGCAGTGCGTCAGAAAAGTCGATGCCCGTCACCACGCCGCGCAGTGTGTCGGCTATCCCCAAGGTGGGCATCGCCACATCCAGACCCAGCGCCGCCATCGAGGCCAGCAGTGCCACCACAAGGATGCCGATCGCCGAAGGCAGCCGGAAGAAGAAGTAGTTGATGGTGCCGAAAACCCCGGCAAGCACGATGAGGAGAGAGGTGATCTGCAGCAGGGTCATGGGGGCGCTTCACTTGAAATAACTGTTCGGCCTGTATCACGGCGCAGGCAATGTGGCGAAAGCTTTTGACACCAAGCAATTATTCTCCAGCAGCCGGCGAGGTGGGGCTATTGGACGGCTTCACAAAGGTTGTTGTCTGCTGTATGGGCCTCGCATCTGAGACGTGACGCACTGACCCGGCGCATGGGATGATGAAAGGGTCGGCGGCAATGGGGCCGCTAGTCAATCGGAGGACCCGGGCCAAGGGGCTTGGGAGTGCCTCCAAGAGGATTTTTGATGTTCAAAGAAGTGAAAAAGACGCTGCAGTGGGGCGAAGAAACGCTCACGCTGGAAACGGGCAAGGTTGCCCGCCAGGCAGACGGCACCGTCATTGCCACCCTGGGCGAAACATCCGTCATGGCCAACGTGACGTTTGCAAAGCAGCAGAAGGAAGGCCAGGATTTCTTTCCCCTGACCGTCCACTATCAGGAAAAATACTATGCGGCCGGCAAGGTGCCCGGCGGTTTCTTCAAGCGTGAGGCACGGCCCACCGAGAAAGAAACGCTGACAGCGCGCCTGATCGACCGTCCGATCCGCCCGCTGTTTGTGCCCGGCTTCAAGAACGAAGTCCTGGTCATGTGCACCGTGCTGAGCCACGACCTTGTCAACGACCCCGACATCGTCGCCATGATCGCCGCCTCTGCCGCGCTAACCATTTCCGGCGCTCCGTTCCGTGGCCCGATCGCGGGCGCGCGCGTTGGTTTCGAGGACGGTGAATACGTCCTGAACCCGACAGTCGACGACATGCACCAGCTGCGCAACAACCCCGAGCAGCGGCTCGATCTGGTTGTCGCGGGCACCAAGGACGCGGTCATGATGGTCGAATCCGAGGCCTATGAGCTGACCGAGGATGAGATGCTGGGCGCGGTCATGTTCGCACATGAAAGCATCCAGCCGGTGATCGACACGATCATCGAACTGGCTGAGGAAGCCGCGAAAGAGCCGTTTGATTTTCAGGCCCCCGATTACTCGGCGCTGTTCGAAGTCGTCAAAGGTCTTGGCGAAGAGAAGATGCGCGCCGCTTATGCGATTTCGGACAAGCAGGAACGCGTTGCTGCCGTGTCCGCGCTGAAGGATGAGATCAAGGCTGGTCTGAACGAAGAGCAGCTTGCAGATGCCAACCTTGGCCCGGCGATGAAAAAGCTGGAGTCGATGGTTCTGCGCGGTGACGTGGTCAAGAACGGTCGCCGTATTGACGGCCGTGCGCTAGACCAAATCCGTCCGATCGTGTCGGAAACCGGCCTGTTGCCGCGGACCCACGGGTCGGCGCTGTTCACCCGCGGTGAAACTCAGGCGCTGGCCGTTACTACGCTGGGCACCGGCGACGATGAGCAGTTCATCGACGCCCTGCACGGCAACTTCAAATCCAACTTCCTGCTGCACTACAACTTCCCCCCCTATTCGGTTGGCGAAGTTGGCCGTGTGAGCGGCCCGGGCCGTCGTGAGATCGGTCATGGCAAGCTGGCGTGGCGTGCCTTGCAGGCGGTTCTGCCGGCGGCGACGGATTTCCCCTATACCATCCGCATCGTGTCCGAGATCACCGAATCCAACGGCTCCAGCTCGATGGCGTCGGTTTGCGGTGGCTCCTTGTCGATGATGGACGCAGGTGTTCCGCTCAAGGCGCCGGTGGCCGGTGTGGCCATGGGTCTGGTGCTGGAAGATGATGGTTCTTATGGCATCCTGTCCGACATCCTGGGTGATGAGGATCACCTTGGCGACATGGACTTCAAGGTGGCCGGGACGGAAAACGGCATCACCTCGTTGCAGATGGACATCAAGGTTGCGGGCATCACGCCTGAGATCATGAAAGCCGCGCTGGCACAGGCCAAGACGGGCCGTCTGCACATTCTCGAAGAGATGTCCAAGGCGATCACAACGGCGGGTGAGTTCAGCGTTCACGCGCCGCGGATCGAGACCATGCAGATCCCGACCGACAAGATCCGTGAAGTGATCGGTTCGGGCGGCAAGGTGATCCGCGAGATCGTCGAAGTGTCGGGCGCAAAGGTCGACATCAACGACGAAGGCATCATCAAGATCGCTTCGCCGGACGGCGAGTCCATCAAAAAGGCCTATGACATGATCTATTCGATCGTGGCAGAGCCGGAAGAGGGCAAGGTCTACAAAGGCACGGTCGTCAAGATCGTCGACTTTGGCGCCTTTGTGAACTTCTTTGGCAAGCGTGACGGTCTGGTGCATGTCAGCCAGATCGAGAACAAGCGCCTGAACCATCCTTCGGACGTGCTGAAGGAAGGCCAAGAGGTCTACGTCAAGCTGCTGGGCTTTGACGATCGTGGCAAGGTGCGTCTGGCGATGAAGATGGTCGATCAGACAACCGGCGAAGAAGTCTCCAACGACGCGAAAGAAGACGCCGAGGGCTGATCCGCCCCCAGGTCTTCCTGACAAATAGAAAGCCCCGGACCGAAAGTCCGGGGCTTTTTTCGTCTGATCGGGGGATTACAGGTCGTCGTTCGCGCCGCGAACCACAGAGCGGGTGCCCTTGACCGCCAGCTTTGTTGCTCCGGCGGTGGCCTTTACAGCGGTCTTGCCGACAAAAAGCGAGGCATCGACCGTGTTGTCGAAAGCGCGTTCAGCGGAACAGCCCCCCAGCAGGGACAGGCTCAGGGCGGCGGCAGTTGCGGTCAGACCGTGCGAGATCATCAGTTTCATGGTCGCTCCTTTTCTGTGGGCGGCTCAGGGTCAGTTGGCCGGGCCTCGTGTCGGGGGGGATTGTCCCGTCAAGGCAGTCCGGCCCGGCCTCCTCCCTGTGCGGATTGGAATACAAGTTTTTATAAAACAAGGAAAACGAATAAGAATTATGGTTTAGATGAAATTTTCTGATGTTAAGATCGGGTGGAGACCAAAGCCGCGGGTTCCCTTTTGGGGAGGCGCAGGGGTCTTGGCCCCGCAGGGTTTCGCGCTTTCGCCATTTCAAGCAGCAGCCGGATCGGCGCGGGCGGTCCGGGTCCACGGCGGCCGCACCATCCCATGTCCGGACGGATCGGTGAGCGTTGTGAGGGGCAACGGCCTGTCCGGCAAACGGTGTGCCTTGCTAGCGCCGCACGGGCGCAGGTCTTGCATATGGCGTCCCGGGGTCCTAGGGCGGGGACATGCAGGTCCTGGAGAATATTATAAGCGACCGGGGGTCACGCTATGCGGTGTCTGGCGGCCCTTGCCACACGCCCGAAGAGGCGGCGCTTTTCCTGAAAGAACTGAAGCGGCGCAAAAAATTTGCCAAAGCCACGCACAACACATGGGCCTGCCTGACGACAGACGGGCCGTTGAAAAACGACGACGGTGAAAGTGGCGCGGGCATGGTGATCCTGCGAATGTTGGAACGCGAGGATCTGCGCGACACCATTGTCGTGGTGACGCGATGGTACGGTGGCAAACATCTGGGAGGCGACCGCTTTCGCCATGTGCAGGAGGCGGTCCGCCAGTTCATCGAGGCGCGAGGAGCCTGAGCCCCCCGCGCCACGCCATCACAGCAGTTCGGTTTCGACCGAGATGTTGCCTTGTGTTGCGTTCGAATAGGGGCAAATGAAATGGCCGCGCTCGACGATCTTTTCTGCCACATCACGGTCAACGCCGGGCAGCGCGACAATCAGTTTGACCTTGAGGCCAAAGCCGCCGTCATCGCGCGGGCCAATGCCCACATTGGCGGTAACGCGAGCGTCGTCTGGGACATCACCTAGGTTCTCGTTTTGCGCGGCAAAGCGCATCGCGCCGAGGTAGCAGGCGGCATAGCCGGTGGCGAACAGCTCTTCGGGGTTATGGCCTTTGCCAGAACCACCCAGTTCGGTGGGGCTGGTCATGGTCACGGTCAGCATCCCCGAGGCAAGGCCGGCGGTGCCGTTGCGGCCACCGCCGGTGGCCCAGGCTTCGGTCCAGTATTTTGCATCCACGCTCATGAAATGCTCCTTTCGTGTGAGATTGTATCCTTCACGATATAAGTGGTCCCGCCCAAGCGTTGTCAACGCTTGCGATTATATCGTGCGCGATTTATTCATTTCATATGACAAATACTCTTTCTCCCTCGGACATGCTGTGTTTTGCGCTGTACTCAGCCGGACATGCGATGCAACAGGCCTACAAGCCGCTGCTTGATCCGCTGGGGCTGACCTATCCGCAGTATCTGGTGCTGGCGGCACTGTGGGCCGAGGATGATCAAACGCTGGGTGCTCTGGCGACGCAAATGCAACTGGCGTCCAACACGCTGACGCCCTTGGTCAAACGGCTGGAGGCGAAGGGCATGCTGACCCGGCGCCGGGACCCGGCGGATGAGCGGCAGGTGAGGATCGCGTTGACAAAGACAGGGCGGGCACTGCAGGCGCATAGCGTTGAAGTGTCACGCTGCTTTCTGGACCGGACCGGGTTGTCGATGGAACAGGCAATCAGATTGCGTGACGATGTGTTGGGCCTGCGCGATACCCTGCGAGAGGCCAGCGATAAGGACAGCGCGGCAGGCGACGCTTACATTAGCGGCGGACAAAAAAAGGCCGGGCACTAGGCCCGGCCAAGTCCAACAGGGAGGTGCATGTGAAAACCCGCACATGCAACGGGAACTGATGGGTTCGATCTAAAGATGACCAAAGCCTATGATTTTGACCCACGTCAAAACCGGACACAGCCTACATTACTCCGGGAACTTTGATCGACACAATTCGACCTAAGCACACCCTACCTTCAGCTCACCAATCGATAGCCGCCAGATTCGGTGACCAGCAGGCGGGCGTTCGAGGGATCCGGCTCTATCTTCTGGCGCAAGCGGTAGATGTGGGTTTCCAGCGTGTGCGTTGTTACCCCGGCGTTGTAGCCCCAGACTTCATGCAGCAGGGTATCGCGCGGCACCACGCCTTCGGTCGATCGGTAGAGGAATTTGAGGATATTGGTTTCCTTCTCCGTCAGGCGAATTTTACGATCTTCTTCGGTAACCAGCATCTTCATCGCCGGTTTGAAGGTGTACGGGCCGACGGTGAATACCGCATCCTCGGACTGTTCGTGCTGGCGCAGTTGGGCGCGGATGCGGGCCAGAAGGACGGGAAACTTGAAGGGTTTGGTGACATAATCGTTGGCCCCCGCGTCCAGACCCAGAATGGTGTCGGAATCGCTGTCGTGGCCGGTCAGCATCAGGATCGGCGATTTGACCCCCTGCTTGCGCATCAGGCGGCACAGTTCTCGCCCGTCGGTGTCAGGCAGGCCGACGTCCAGAATGATCAGATCGTAGATCTGTTCCTTGACGCGCGACATGGCGGTGGCGCCGCTGTCAGCCTCGAAAACTTCAAAGTCTTCGGTCATGATCAACTGCTCGGCCAGTGCCTCGCGCAGGTCTTCTTCGTCATCGACCAGCAGGATGTTTCGCAGTTGCGCCATGGGCTCGGGTCTCCGTGTTGCGTTTCCTGCCATTTGTGACCAGAGTGCGCCTCCGGCAACCTTTGCTGCAAGCGGTTCACGGCCTCGTGTGCGTGAGGGCGAAATGTTACAGAATGTCGGGAAGTTGGCCAGCCGAAGGAGGCACAGGTGGGACTGAGGCCTGACCTGAATGAAACACTTGCCCGGGCGCGGGCGGATCTGCGGATGGGCGTACCTGTCGGGCTGACGGGTGGCGGTCAGACGGTGCTGGTTGCCTCTGCCGAGACACTGTCAGAGGCGCGGCTGTATGAGTTGCGCGCGCTGGGACCGCTGGATCTGGCGCTGACCGGGCGCAGGGCGGCGACACTCAAGGCGCGCGCCTATAACGATGGCGTCGCGCGCGTGGTGGTTCCCGAAGAGGCACAGTTGTCTTGGGTTCAGGATCTGGCAGACCCGGCGGACGATCTGGCGAACCCCATGAAGGGGCCACTGCAGACGCGGCGCGGTGGATCGGCCGTGCTGCACCGACTGGCGCTACAACTGTGCAAAGGCGCGCGCCTGTTGCCTGCTGCATTGGTGGTTGGGGTTTCGGCGGATAAGGTGACGACGGAGGGGCTGTTGTTGATCAATGCGGCAGAGGCCGCGCCGCTGCTCGACGCGTTGCCTGAGCTAGATCACGTCGTGTCTGCCCGTGTGCCGCTGCGTGCGGCAGAGAATGCGCGGCTGCACATCTACCGACCCAAGGACGGATCCGAGGAGCATTACGCCATAGAGATTGGTCGCCCCGACCGGGCCAGGCCGGTGCTGGCGCGACTGCATTCGGCCTGTTTTACCGGCGACCTGCTGGGGTCGCTGAAATGCGACTGCGGTCCGCAATTGAATGCGGCACTGGCACAGATGGGGCAGGAGGGGGCGGGCGTGCTGCTGTACCTGCAACAGGAAGGGCGCGGGATCGGTCTGGCCAACAAGATGCGCGCCTATGCCTTGCAGGATCAGGGGTTCGACACGGTCGAGGCCAATCACCGGCTGGGGTTTGAGGACGACGAAAGAGACTTTCGTTTGGGTGCGCAGATTCTTGAACAATTGGGGTTTTCCTCTGTCCGTTTGATGACGAACAACCCCGCCAAAATGCAAATGATGGAGAGCTGCGGCATCGCCGTGGCAGACCGCGTGCCTCTGAAGGTGGGTGAGACGCCGTTCAACAGCCGCTACCTTGCGGTAAAGGCCGCGAAATCCGGGCATCTGCTATGATGGCGGCGGGGGCTTGTTCCCTTGCGATCCGTGCATAGCTTTGCGGTCAAAGGAGCCTTCCCCATGCACTATTCCCTGCTCGACCTGTCGCCCGTCCCCGAAGGCTTCGCTATCGCTGACGCCCTGCGCAATACCGGCGACCTTGCTCGCCACGCCGAGGACTGGGGCTATCATCGCTATTGGATGGCCGAACATCACAACATGCCGGGCATTGCCTCGGCGGCGACGGCGGTTCTGATTGGTCATGTGGCCGGTCTGACCTCTCGGATGCGAGTCGGGGCAGGGGGCATCATGCTGCCCAATCACGCTCCGCTAGCGGTGGCGGAGGCGTTTGGCACGCTTGCTACGCTATATCCTGACAGGATTGACCTTGGACTAGGCCGCGCGCCCGGCGGTGATCATGCGGTCATGCGCGCGCTTGGGGTCCATCCTGAACGGTCAGAGCAGTTTCACAATGAGGTTGCGGAACTGCGCGATTTGCTGGGTTCGCCACAAGAGGTCCGCCCTGTACGGGCGTTGCCGGGGGAAGGAACGCAAGTGCCTTTGTGGATACTTGGGTCATCGCTGCACGGGGCGCAGGTGGCGGCGATGCTGGGCCTGCCGTATGCCTTTGCCTCTCATTTTGCGCCCGCCATGTTGGAACAGGCGTTGGAGGTTTACCGCCGGTATTTCAAGCCCTCGGAGTCACTGGACAAACCGCATGCGATGATGGCGGTCAACGTCTTTGCGGCAGACACCGAGGCCGAGGCGCGGCGATTGCGGACCACCATGCAGCAGGCTTTTTACCGGCTGCGCACGGGGCAACCGGGCAAGTTGCCCGCACCTGTCGATGATCTGGCGACGGTGGTGCCCGCCAGTGCGATGCCTGCGTTGGATGAGGCACTGCGGATCAGCGCGGTGGGCGATCCTGGGCAGGTCGAGGGCCAGATGCGCGCCCTGATTGCGCGTCATCAACCCGATGAGGTGATCCTCACTGGCCAAATCCACGACCATACGGCGCGGCTGCGGTCGTTTGAGATTGCAGCAGAGGTTATGGGCCGGGTCTCTCGGGCAGAGGCGGCCTGACCGGGTGCTGACGGTCAACGACATGGTTCTGACCCGGATGGGCCTGCGGTTTGCGGGTCGGTGCTGGCCCTGCGTGATCGGAAAAGGCGATGTCACCGTCGACAAGCGCGAAGGCGACGGGGCGACGCCTGCGGGCGTGCACCGAATTGTCGGCATGCTTTACCGGCCAGACCGGATCGCACGACCCACCGATTGGGCTGTTCCGATCGGTCCATCGGATCTGTGGTCGGATGATGCGACGCACGAAGATTACAACCTTTTGGTGCGTGCGCCTTATGCGTGGAGCCATGAGAGACTGCGGCGCGGAGACCGGCTATATGATCTGGTGATCCTCACGGATTGGAACTGGCCCCGGGCCGAACGGGGGAGGGGATCTGCCATTTTCCTGCATCGTTGGCGACGACCGGGATTCCCGACTGAGGGTTGCGTGGCCTTTCGGTCGAACCATCTGAACCAGATCGCGACCCGGATCACCCTTGGCACCCGGCTGATCGTACCCGAGGCGTTGGGAAAGTAGGACGAAACGCCCGGTCGGTCGTCCCGAAACTTTGGAAATCAGAGTCCAAAGGGCCTGTATGGTGCTGATTTTCTGACCGGACCGACCGGATTTGCGCATCAGATGCGCAGAAACCAGCGATTTACTTGCAACCCCTCCCATCACGCGCTTTAGTCTGGCTTCAAGACAGCGGGAAAATCCGCGACATAACAGACAGGGAGTCTGACGTGGCCGATGGAGCAAGTGGCGACGCATTCGTTGCCTTTGAGCGCGTGCAAAAAAGCTATGACGGCGAAACGCTGGTCGTGAAAGATCTCAATCTGAGCATGCCGAAGGGTGAGTTCCTGACCATGCTTGGGCCGTCCGGGTCGGGCAAGACAACTTGCCTGATGATGCTTGCGGGTTTTGAGACCGCAACACATGGCGATATCATGCTGGATGGCGTTTCGATCAACAACATTCCACCGCACAAGCGTGGCATCGGGATGGTGTTCCAGAATTACGCGCTTTTCCCGCACATGACGGTGGCAGAAAATCTTTCCTTCCCGCTGGAAGTCCGGAAACTGGGCAAATCCGAGCGTGAGAAAAAGGTCAAGCACGCGCTGGATATGGTGCAGATGGGGGCCTTTGGCGGCCGCCGTCCCGCGCAGTTGTCGGGCGGTCAACAGCAGCGGATCGCGCTGGCCCGTGCGCTGGTGTTTGAACCGGAACTGGTTCTGATGGACGAACCGCTGGGCGCGCTGGACAAACAGCTGCGCGAGCACATGCAGTTCGAGATCACCAATCTGGCGCACCAGCTGGGGATCACCGTGGTTTATGTGACCCACGACCAGACAGAGGCACTGACCATGTCGGATCGCGTTGCCGTCTTCAACGACGGCCGCATCCAGCAGTTGGCCCCGCCGGATGAGCTGTACGAAAAGCCGCAGAATAGCTTCGTCGCGCAGTTTATCGGTGAGAACAACACGCTGGAAGGCGTGGTGAAGGAAATCAGCGGTAACACCTGCGTCGTCCAACTGGATGACGGCGAGGTGCTGGACGCAACCCCGGTGAACGTCAGCAAGGTGGGCGAGCGGACTCGCGTGTCCATCCGTCCCGAAAGGGTGGAGTTCAACAAGGACCGCCTGAAGGACGGCGTGCACACCTTGAAGGCTGAAGTGCTGGAATTCATCTACATGGGCGATATCTTTCGCACCCGGCTGCGCGTGGCGGGCAAGGATGATTTTGTCATCAAGACCCGCAACGCACCGGATCAGGTGCGGCTGGAACCTGGCAGCCAGATCGAGATCGGCTGGCTGCCCGAGGATTGCCGGGCGCTGGACGCCGGGTGATCCGAAACGCCGCGTCCTGTGGCCGGCAAGGCCGGCGGGACGCGACCTGGGGGCGGTGTACAAGCCCGTAACCCGTCCCTCCAAACAATTCGGGTAACCAAAGGGAGTATAACATGAAACTCACCAAGACTCTGCTGGCGACCTCGGCTCTGACCGTTGCTGCGTCCGGCGCGTTTGCCGAAAGCCATGCCGACATGGCAATGGACATGACGCTGGTCAGCTGGGGCGGTGCCTACCAGGCTTCGCAGCAGAAAGCCTATGCCGAGCCCTACATGGCGATGAAGGACGGCGTGTCCATCACTTGGGACGAAAGCTCGTCCGAGGCGGTGGCCAAGCTGCGCGCCATGAACGAAGCTGGCAACATCACATGGGATCTGGTCGACGTGGAAGCCGCCGACGCCATCCGTCTGTGTGACGAAGGTTTGGCGATGGAAGTCGACCATGATGAAGTTCTGGCAGCGTCGCCGGACGGCGTCGATGCCTCGGATGACTTTGGCGACATGATCGTTTCCGACTGCTTTATCCCGCAGATCGTGTTCTCGACCACGTTTGGCTATCGCACTGACATGGTGCCCGAAGGGGCCGAAGCGCCGTCCGGTGCATGTGACGTGTTCGACCTGGAAACCTATCCGGGCAAGCGCGCTTTGAACAAGCAGCCGATCGCCAACATGGAATGGGCACTGCTGTGTGACGGCGTGGAGTACGGCGACGTCTACGACATGCTTGAGACCGAAGAAGGTCAGTCGCGCGCGTTGGCCAAGCTGGAGACGATCAAGGACGAAACCATCTGGTGGTCGTCTTCGGCAGAGCCGATCCAGCTGCTGGCGGACGGCGAAGTCTTCATGGCGTCAGCCTACAACGGTCGCCTGTTCTCGGCGATTGTCGAGCAAGACCAGCCGATCGGCATGGCTTGGGAATGGCAGATGTTCGACCTTGACGGATGGGTAGTCCCCGAGGGTCTGCCCGAGGACCGTCTGGCCCGCGTGATGGACTTCCTGCACTTCGCAACAGACACGCAGCGTCTGGCGGATCAGGCCAAGTACATCTCGTACGGTCCGGCCCGCGAAAGCTCGGCTCCGCTGGTGTCAACCCACGCCGATCTTGGTATCGAAATGGCGCCGCACATGCCGACCGATCCCAACAACGCGACGAACACCTTTGTGAACAACTACAACTGGTGGGCTGATTACCGCGACGATCTGGACGCCAAGTTCCAGGCGTGGCTGGCACAATAAGGCCATTGGTGTGGCGGGGGTTCCCCGCCATGCCGGACACGACTGTTTGTGGCGGGTGACACGCCCGCCACGGACCAAAACAAAAAGACAGGGACGTGACATGCCAAAAGGCTATATCATCGGCCATATCACCGTGAACGATCCCGAGACGTACAAAGACTACGTCGCGAAGGACACGCCGATCCTTTTGGGGCTTGGTGGACGTTTTCTGGTCCGCGGCGGACAGGCCGAAGTGGTCGAAGGGCGTGCCGAAGATCGTCACATCGTCTTTGAATTCGACAGTTATGACGCGGCGATTGCCGCATACCACGACCCCGAGTATCAGGAAGTCGCCAAGCTCCGTCACTGTTCAGCCACAAGCTCCATCCTTGTGGCAGAAGGCAACGACGAAGATCTGCCTGGGCCGTCCGGTGACGCGCCGTTAGGCTATCTGGTTGCCCATGTCGCGGTCCGTGATCCGGATGCCTACCGCCCCTATGTCGACGGGAACACCCCGATCATGCGTGGATATGGCGCGCGCTATATCGTGCGCGGTGGCCGGTCCGAGGTGCTCGAAGGTGACATGGGCGGACGCCATGTGGTGATTGCCTACCCCAGTTTTCAGGCCGCCCGCGCGGCCTATCATGACCCGGCCTATCAGGAGGTCGCCGCGATCCGGCGCGACAATTCCGAAGGCACCATCATCCTCGTGGAGGGCGCCGCGTGACCGACACCACCCAAGAAACATCCGGCCCGATGTTGGCCGCCGACGGCACGCCTCTCAAGCGGAGCCTTGCCAAGGCCCTGAGGGCACAAAAATTGCGGGCGTTGGCGCTGATAGCGCCCTTGCTGTTGTTTGTTCTGATCACGTTTATCGCACCAATCGCGGACATGCTGTTTCGTTCGGTCGATGACAGCCAGCAGGGCACGGTGCATGGCACCATGCCGTTGACCGCTGAGGCGCTAAAGGATTGGGATTCCGCAACCGGGGAACTGCCGGACAACGCGGTTTTCGACGCGGTCTACACGGATCTTTTTGTTGCCGCCGAGAGAAAGCTGCATACGCGTGTGGGGTCGCGCCTGAACTATGAAAAGACAGGTAGCTCCTCATTGTTCCGCAAGACCGGCCGCGGTCTGGATGACATCGGTGAGGTGTATCAGGACCAGTTCGAAGATCTTAATCCCAATTGGGACGAAGGTACACCTTGGGCCGAGTTGATGGGGTCGCCCGACTGGCTGACATCCATGCAAGGCTGGGAAGAGGGGCAGCCCTTGCCCCCCTTCGAGTTGCGCGATGGTGTGGCAGATCTGTTGCCTCGGACAGCCGCGATTTATCAGGTTTTTGCCGATTTCCAGATCGTGGAAGAGGAAAACAGCCTGCTCGACGAAGAGCCGTGGAGCATTGTTCACACCCGCCTTTATGAAGACCTGCGCGCCGGTGACTTTTCGACCTACTCGGGCCCGCGTGCCGAGATGGTCAAGGCCGCCGACGCATTGGTCGACACCGCAGAGTTTGAAACCGTCACGATCAAGGACGGGTTCGAGGCGATCGACGAGGATTGGCTGGACGTCGATCTGTGGCAAACCGTCAAGGCATACAGCACAGCCTATACCGCAGGTTATTTCCTGAACGCGATCGACATGCAAAAGACGCCCGAAGGTATGGCCCTGCGTGATGAAAATCAGCGGATCTACGGCCTGCTGTTCAAGCGCACGATGTTCATGTCTATGGTGATCACATTCAGTTGCATCATGCTGGCCTATCCCGTGGCCTATCTGCTGGCAAACCTGCCGATGCGGACGGCCAACCTGTTGATGATCCTAGTGTTGCTGCCGTTCTGGACCTCACTTTTGGTGCGGACCAGTGCATGGAAAGTGATGCTGCAACAGCAAGGTGTGATCAACGACGTGTTGGTCTGGATCGGAATGGTCGGGGACGATGCGCGACTGGTCATGATCAATAACCAACTGGGTACGATCATTGCGATGACGCACATCCTGTTGCCGTTCATGATCCTGCCGATGTATTCGGTGATGTCGACGATCCCGCCCTATTATGTGCGCGCGGCCAAGAGCCTTGGCGCCACCAACTGGACGTCGTTCTGGCGGGTTTATTTCCCGCAGTCGGTGCCGGGCATTGGCGCGGGGTCGATCCTCGTCTTCATCCTTGCCATCGGCTACTACATCACGCCCGAAATCGTTGGCGGGAACACGGGGACGTTCATTTCGAACCGGATCGCCTATCACATCTCGTCCAGCCTCAACTGGGGTCTTGCGGCGGCGCTAGGGTCGATTCTGCTGGCGGCAGTTTTGATCCTCTATTGGGCTTACGACCGGATCGTGGGCATCGATAACGTCAAGCTGGGGGGCTGAACATGATCATTTTGACAAGGCTTCATCTCCGGTCCGGCACGCGGTCGCGCATCATGCGTCTGGCCACTGACATTGATTCCGCGCGGCCCAGGCCCGCGCAAAAGAAACAGGGGAGCTGACCGATGGCTGTCGAGACACAAGCCGTAAAGCGGCCGATCCAGTTCGTGGCTCCGGTGGCGGGGGCCTCTGGGGCCTTTGCCGGGGTCTTTGTCGGCGCGGCCAACGGGTCTGTCCTGCTTGGTTTGCTGATTGGATTTGTCATTCTGGCCGCGATTGCCTTTGTCCTGCTCGAAGCGCTGGATCCGGGTCTTGAGAAAGCGGCCAAATGGGCATTGATTGCGGCCATGGCCGTCGCTGGATTCCTGCTGGGTGGTCTGCCAGGACTGGTGGTTGGCGGGCTGTTCGGGTGGTTCTTCGGCTGGTTCATCTATTGGGTGGGCATGGGGCGCTACCGGGTGCCGCTGCCGCCCTATCTGACCTCTGGTCAGGTGCTCTGGCACTACGGGTTCCGGGTGCTGTGCGGAGCGATCTTTGTCTTTCTGATCACGCCGATCCTTGTGGTGATGCCACTATCCTTTAACGCGCAGGATTTCTTTACCTTCACGCCGGAAATGCTGCGGTTTGACCCTGCGGGCTATAGCCTCAAACACTACCGTGATTTCTTTACCTCGTCGGAATGGCAACAGGCACTGCGCAATTCGTTGATCATTGCGCCGCTGGCGACGATCCTCTCGGTCAGCTTTGGAACGCTGGCGGCGATCGGCCTGTCGGGTGAGCATGTGCCGTTCCGCCGCGCGATCATGGCGATCCTGATCTCGCCGATGATTGTGCCACTGATCATCTCAGCGGCGGGGATGTATTTCTTCTATTCGCGGATTGGATTGCAGGGCACGCTGCTGGGCGTGGTTCTGGCCCATGCCGCCCTTGGTATCCCGTTTGTTATCATTACCGTGACGGCGACACTGGTTGGTTTCGATCGTTCGTTGACGCGGGCGGCGGCCAACATGGGGGCCGATCCAGTCACTACATTCTTTCGGGTGCAGATGCCGTTGATCCTGCCGGGGGTGATTTCGGGCGGCTTGTTCGCCTTCATCACGTCCTTCGATGAGGTGGTGGTGGTGATCTTTGTCGGCTCTGCTCGACAACAAACACTGCCGTGGCAGATGTTCACCGGTCTTCGCGAACAGATCAGCCCGACCATCTTGGCCGTGGCGACGATTCTGGTTATCATTTCGATCGCATTGCTGACCACGGTCGAGCTGTTGCGGCGGCGGTCGGAGAGAATGCGCGGGCTCAGCCCGGGCTAACTTTCGCTTTTATCGCAAATTCGGGCGCGGCACCTCGGTGTCGCGCTTTTGCGTTTAGGGTTTGCAAAGAGATTTGGACCTAATGTCGCCTCCAAACAGGAGACGTCGCATGTCCGAACTCGATCCCGCATTTCCGTCTAGGTTGTCCAATTCTGAGGTGAAATTCCTTCTGTCAGAGGCGATTTATTCGCGCACCGACAAGCGCGGGGTCATTCAGGCCTGCAACCAGGTGTTCTATCGCGTCGCCGGGCATGATTGGGACCGCATCATAGGCGCTCCGCACAAGCTGATCCGCCACCCTGACATGCCGCGTGGGGTATTTCATTTCGTCTGGGAACGACTCAAAACGGGCCAACCGACCGGAGCCTACGTCAAGAACCGTCGATCTTGCGGGCGGTACTACTGGGTCTTCGCTCTCTTCGCGCCGACAGAGGATGGCTATATCTCGACCAGGATCAAGCCAATCTCTCCCCTGTGTGCCGAGGTTCAGGAATTCTATGCTGAAATGCTGGAGCGTGAAAAGGGCGGTGCCAGCCCGGCGGAGTCCGCCGAGGACCTATGCGCCTGGGTCCGCAATAAGGGGTTCACCTGCTATGACGCCTTTCAGAGCCACGCGCTAGCGACTGAATTCGAAGCCCGGTCGCGCCAAATGGGCTGTACCCTTGATCCACGGTTGAAACGGTTCATCGACATGACGCAGGCGATTTCCGATGTCTGGGATGAGGCTGACAGGATGACCGAAGCGTTCAAAGCAATCCGTACGGTTCCGATGAACATGCGTATCATTGCGTCGCGGCTGGAAAACGCCGGTGGCCCGATCAGTGCGATCTCAGTCAACTACAGTCAGATGCTGGAGGAAATGACAACCTGGGTCAAAACCTTCGTCGAAGGGGAGGACTGCGTTTTTGCCAAGATCCGCAATGCCGTGCTGATGGGGCAGTTCCTGACCTTTGCATCGGCAACTGAACGAGAGATGATTACTGCCTTTGGCGCCACGGATGATGCCTATCCAGATGATGTGGACGTCGCGCACGAAATTGCCGTGCTGGCAGGACATGAAAAGCGTTTCATGCAGCAGGCGGCTGACAATCTGTCGTCCGTCGAGCGTGAGGCGCGGCGGTTTTCGCTCAGTGTTTTGGACATGAAACGATTTGTCACCGGGCTGAGTTCAACGCGCATGATGTGCAAGATCGAAAGCGCCAGCCTGTCCGAATCCGGGACAGGGCTGACCGGGATCGTCGAGCAGTTGGACAGTTGCCAGGAAGAGATCGAACAGCGGCTTGCGCGGGTTATGGATCTGAACGCTGTTATCCAGAACAATACCTCGATGCTGCGGTCGATGCTTTGATTGGGTATCCGCATAAAGCACCAAGCCACGGATGTCTGGGCACGGGCGGGATCAACGCGCCACATCGGAAATTCGGCGAATGACGGTGCAAACGGCTGGCTTCACCGCCGATGCTGCCTACGCCAACTCGGAGGCGCTTTTCGGGTTGTCCGAGTTGTTCTGCCCACGCATCGACACAGGGTGTGGTCCATTCAGGCTACTGCGTGGTCCGGCGCGCGGCGGATATGATTGGCCCGAGTTCCACACACCCATCAGGCATCTGGAGAGGCCTAGAGGCGCTATCGCAGCCTTTGAGCATATCAGCGTCATGACCCAATGCCGGAGCGTCCTGGGTCAGCTCCGTGTCGGTAGCGACAAGTTCGTTCAAACGCAAAGCGGCAGGGCCACAGGCCCTGCCGCTGAGAAACCTCGATCCGGCGAATGGACGTTCAGCTGCGGACCAGCTTTTCGTAGTCTTCAGAAATCTCGCGGGTCAATGCGCCGACCTCAAAGTTGAAGTCGCCAATCTGGCCCACTGGCGTGACTTCGGCCGCAGTGCCGGTCAGCCAGCATTGCTCAAAGCCTTCCATCTCTTCGGGCATGATATGACGCTCATGCACCTTGATCTGCTTTCCTTCCAGCATCCCGATCACGGTCTGGCGGGTCAACCCGTTGAGGAAGCAGTCGGGTTTGGGCGTATGCACTTCGCCATCTTTCACGAAAAAGATGTTGGCGCCTGTCGCCTCGGCCACATAGCCGCGATAATCCATGAACAGCGCATCGGAACAGCCTTTGGCCTCTGCCGCGTGTTTCGACGTGGTGCAGATCATGTAGAGACCGGCGGCCTTGGCGTGCACCGGGATCGTCTCTGGCGAGGGGCGCTTCCAGCGCGAGATGTCCAGCTTGGCGCCCTTCATCTTGGCGTCGCCGTAATAGTTACCCCAGGACCAGGCTGCGATGGCCAGTCGGACCGGGTTGCGCGCAGAGGCGACACCCATGTCCGGCCCCGCCCCACGCCACGCAACCGCGCGCACATAGGCGTCCGTCAGGCCGTTGGCGGCCAGTACCGCGATCTTGGCGGCTTCGATCTCATCGACGGTATAGGGGATCTCGAAATCCAGTTCGCGGGCCGAGAAATGCAACCGCTCGGAGTGCTTGCGCGACAAGAAGATCTTGCCGTTGTAGCACCGCTCGCCTTCGAAGACTGAACTGGCATAGTGAAGGCCGTGGGTCAGAACGTGCACATTGGCCGCCCGCCAGTCTACCATCTGGCCATCCAGCCAGATCTTGCCGTCGCGATCGTCATATGCGCCATCTGCCATCTTGGTTCTCCTCACATTCAGCAGGTGATTTTTTTCGATTATTGCGTTTCTTGCGTCCGAAACGGACATAAAGTTGCGTAAAATCTGCGACTCGCTACCAGTTGGTCCTTGGAATGTCAATAAGGCTGACTTAAAGTGCCTCCGGGCCAGACAAGGGCGATTGACGATGTCAGAAGGGCGTACAGCGCAGGGGGAAACCCTGCTTTATCTCACGGATGAACAGCTGCGGCAGGGGGCTGAGGCAATGTTCTTTGCCTATCGGGGGTTTACCGCTGATCCTGACCGTATCCTGGACGGGCTATGCTATGGTCGTGCGCACCACCGCGCGCTGCATTTCATACACACCGCGCCTGGCACGACCGTGAACAACCTGCTGAGCATTCTCGGGGTCACGAAGCAATCGTTGAATCGGGTGCTGCGCACAATGATAGAGGATGGTCTGGTCGAAAGCCGGGTCGGTCGTGTCGACAAGCGCGAGCGCCACCTGTACCTGACAGAGGCGGGCGATACGCTGGAACGTCAATTGTCGGATGCGCAAAGGATGCGGATGCGCGCGGCCTTTCGTGATGCCGGGCCAGAGGCTGTCGCGGGCTTTCGCCGCGTGCTGGAGGCGATGATGGACCCGGAGATGCGCAGGCAGTACCAAAGGCTGAGGGAGGGCCGCGGATGAGCGAGAACGACGCCCATCTGCTGATCGTCGATGACGATGAGCGGATCAGGGGACTGCTGCAAAAATTCCTGATCCGGAACGGGTTCCTTGTTAGTGCGGCGCGGGATGCCGCCCATGCACGGCGGCTGTTGTCCGGGCTGGATTTCGACATGATCGTGCTGGACGTGATGATGCCGGGTGAGGATGGCGTGAGTCTGACAAAGGGGATTCGAGAAACCTCGCAGACGCCGGTACTGTTGCTGACTGCCCGGTCTGAAACAGAGGACCGGATCAAGGGACTCGAGGCCGGAGCGGACGACTATCTGGCCAAGCCATTCGAGCCCAAGGAACTGCTGCTGCGGATCAATGCGATCCTGCGCCGGATGCCAGAGACCACCGCCGAATCCAGCGTGCCCAAGCTGCTGACATTGGGTGACATCCGCTATGACATTGAGCGCGGCGAGATGTGGCAGGGCGAGGATATGGTGCGGCTGACCGCAACAGAAAGCCAGTTGATGCGGATCTTTTCCGCCCGTCCGGGAGAGCCGCTGAGTCGCGCCAAGCTGGTAGAGGAGCTGGGCCGCGATAAAGGGCAGGCGCAGGAACGCGCGGTCGATGTTCAGATCACCCGACTGCGGCGCAAGATGGAGGCGGACCCCAAGCAACCGCGCTATTTGCAGACGGTACGCGGGGCGGGATACATGCTGGCGCCCGACTGACGGCCCGACTGACTGGTTGTGGGGACGCACGTTTCGCGTTTTTGTCGGGCTGAGGCGCTTTCGGATCGGGCGCTTTTCAGGTGTTATTTCGGAAAAGAAACTGGGGGCACGATGGCAACGGCACTCTTTACCCACGCGGATGCGCTGGATCATGTGACGCCCGAAGGGCATCCAGAGCGAGTGGCGCGGATCGAACATCTGCTGCACGCGTTGGCCGGGTTGGATCTGGTGCGCGAAACCGCACCAGAGGCGACAGAGGCGCATTTACGGCTTTGCCATCCACAGCGCTACATCGACCGGATTCGGTCGGCTGTGCCGGACAGTGGTCAATTCCAGTTGGATGCGGATACTTGGCTGTCGTCAGGCTCATTCCGTGCCGGGTTGCGTGGTGCGGGTGCGGCGATTGCGGCGGTGGATATGGTGCTGGGCGGACAGGTGGCCAATGCGTTTTGCGCCATGCGCCCGCCGGGACACCATGCCGAAACAGAGACGCCGATGGGGTTTTGCCTGTTTGGCAACGTAGCTATCGCCGCCAAACTCGCGTTGGAGGCACATGGGCTGGCCCGCGTCGCAGTGGTCGATTTCGACGTACACCATGGCAATGGGACGCAGGACTTGCTGTGGGACGAGGCGCGTTCGCTGTTCATCGGCTCACACCAGATGCCGCTTTGGCCAGGCACTGGCGGGGTGGAAGATCGTGGCGAGCATGACAATGTGCTCAACCTGCCACTGCCGCCCGGATCGGGCGGGTCCGAGATGCGCAGCGTCTGGACGCCTGCGCTATCGCGTATCCGCGACTTTCAGCCCGAATTGCTGATCATCTCCGCCGGCTTTGACGCGCATCAGGATGATCCGCTGGCGCAGTTGGAATGGAACGTTGACGATTTCCGCTGGATCACTCGCGAATTGTGCGATCTGGCGGCGGATGTCTGCGACGGTCGCGTGGTGTCCTGCCTCGAAGGGGGCTATGACCTTGGCGCGCTCAGCACAAGCGGCAAGGCGCATGTGGAAATCTTGATGGAGGCAGGCCAATGAGCGAGACACCGGTCGAAGAGATGAGTTTTGAGCAGGCCATGACCGAACTGGAAAAGGTCGTGGGGATGCTGGAACGCGGCGACGTGGCTCTGGAAGAGTCGATCACGCTGTATGAGCGTGGCGCACAACTGAAAAAACGCTGTGAGCAAAAGCTGAAGGATGCCGAGGAAAAGGTTGCCCTCATCACGCTGGACAGCGACGGCAACCCAGTGGGGACGAAGCCGGTCGAGGGGCTCTGATGAGCTTTGATGACGGGCTGGCGTCGGCGGCCTCTGCGATCGGCACACATCTGGAAACGGTCCTGGCCGACTTTCCCGATCTGCCTGTGACGCGAGCGATGGGCTATGCAGTGGCGGGTGGTAAACGCCTGCGTGGCTATCTGGTGCTGGAGGGCGCGCGCCTGCATGGCGTGGCACCGGAGCGCGCGATCTGGCCTGCCTGTGCGATTGAGGCAATCCACGCCTATAGCCTCGTCCATGACGATCTGCCGTGTATGGATGACGATGACCTGAGACGTGGTCTGCCCACGGTGCATCGGAAATGGGATGAGGCAACCGCAGTATTGGCGGGGGATGCCTTACAGACCCTCGGGTTTGAAATGGTCGCACGGGATGCCTGTCATGACGACCCGGTGGTCCGAGCCGATTTGGCGCTGAGCCTTGCAAGGGCCTCTGGCGCGCAGGGCATGGTGCTTGGACAGGCATTGGACATGGCGGCGGAACAGGCGGATACGCCATTGACGTTGGATGAGATCACGGCCCTGCAGGCGGGCAAGACCGGCGCGCTGATCTGCTGGGCGGCAGAGGCGGGCGCACGGATGGCGCGTGTCGATCTGACACCGCTTACGGGCTATGCGCAGCGCCTTGGCCTTGCCTTTCAAATCGCCGATGACATTCTGGATGTCGAAGGGGACGCAGCGCAGATGGGCAAGGCGGTGGGCAAGGACGCGGATCGCGGCAAGGCGACCTTTGTCAGCCTGCTGGGATTGGACGGGGCGAAACGCCGCGCCGAAACCCTTGTGACCGAGGCGTGTGATTGCCTATCTTTGTATGGTGCAGAGGCGATCAACTTGCAGCAGGCCGCGCGCTTCGTTATTGCGCGGCGGACCTGACCAGACGGAGGCTGCCCCATGACCGATCGGCCCCAGACCCCCTTGCTTGACCGGGTGACATCCCCGGCGGACCTCAAGCAGTTTTCCGATGCCGAGCTGGAACATCTGGCTGTAGAATTGCGGGCAGAAACAATTTCTGCCGTGTCCGAGACCGGCGGCCACCTTGGCGCGGGCCTTGGCGTGGTCGAACTGACGGTGGCGTTGCATGCGATCTTTGACAGTCCGCGTGACAAGATCATCTGGGACGTCAGTCACCAGTGTTACCCGCACAAGATCCTGACCGGGCGGCGCGACCGTATCCGCACCTTGCGGCAAAAGGACGGGCTGTCGGGGTTCACCAAACGATCTGAGTCACCCTACGATCCCTTTGGCGCAGCGCATTCCAGCACCTCCATCAGCGCCGCCCTTGGTTTTGCCGTGGCGCGCGATCTGGGGGGGCTGTGTGACACCGGGCACGGCGATGCCATTGCCGTGATCGGCGACGGCGCGATGAGCGCGGGCATGGCGTTTGAGGCGATGAACAACGCGGGCCATCTGGGCAAGCGGCTGATCGTGATCCTCAACGACAATGAGATGAGCATCGCACCTCCCACTGGCGCGATGTCCTCTTACCTCAGCCGTCTGTACGCCGAGGCCCCGTTTCAGGATCTCAAGGCCGCCGCCAAGGGGGCGGTGTCCTTTCTTCCCGAACCCTTCCGCGAAGGCGCGCGGCGCGCCAAGGAGATGCTCAAGGGCATGACCGTGGGCGGGACGCTGTTCGAGGAGCTGGGGTTCTCCTATCTTGGGCCACTGGACGGGCATGACCTCGACCAGTTGTTGCCGGTCCTGCGCACGGTACGTCAGCGCGCCACCGGGCCGATCCTGCTGCATGTGCTGACCAAAAAGGGCAAGGGCTATAGCCACGCCGAACATGCTCCGGACAAGGGGCACGCGCGGGCCAAGTTCGACGTTGTCACCGGCAAGCAGAAAAAGGCACCGTCCAATGCGCCCAGCTATACCAAGGTGTTTGCGCAGGCGCTGTTGCAGCACGCCGCCGACGATCCGCGCATCTGCGCGGTGACAGCGGCGATGCCGGACGGCACCGGGCTGGATCTGTTCGCGGAACGCTATCCGTCACGGTGTTTCGATGTGGGCATCGCCGAACAGCATGGCGTGACCTTTTCCGCCGGGCTGGCGGCGGGCGGGATGCGGCCATTCTGCGCGATGTATTCGACGTTTCTACAGCGCGGCTATGATCAGGTTGTGCATGACGTGGCGATCCAGCGTCTTCCGGTGCGCTTTGCCATCGACCGCGCGGGGCTGGTGGGCGCGGATGGCGCGACCCATGCGGGCAGCTTTGATGTTGCTTACTTGGCTAACCTGCCCGGCTTTGTCGTGATGGCTGCGGCGGACGAGGCAGAGCTGAAGCATATGGTCGCCACCGCCGCCGCGCATGACGAGGGGCCGATCGCCTTTCGCTATCCGCGCGGAGAGGGCTCGGGTGTGGAGATGCCGGAACGCGGTCAGGTGCTGGAGATCGGCAAAGGCCGCATGATGCGTGAAGGCAAGGGCGTCGCTATCTTGTCCTTTGGCACGCGCCTGTCCGAAGTGCTGAAAGCGTGTGAGGCTCTGGAGGCGCGCGGCGTATCGCCCACCGTGGCGGATGCGCGTTTTGCCAAGCCGCTGGACCGGGACCTGATCCTGCAACTGGCGCGGGATCATGAGGCGTTGATCACCATTGAAGAGGGCGCCATCGGTGGCTTTGGCAGCCATGTGGCGCAGCTACTGGCCGAAGAGGGTGTTTTTGACAGCGGTTTGAAATATCGTTCAATGGTGCTGCCTGATACCTTTATCGACCATGCCAGCCCGACGGACATGTACGCGGCGGCCAAAATGAACGCGTCGGACATCGAGACGAAGGTGCTCGAGGTTCTGGGCGCAAGGGTGCTGGACAAGCGGGCCTGACCGGGCCCGCCTCTGCCGTTTCAGATCAGACCCGACCAGAGCGAGACCAGCGCCAGAACGACCAGACCGGCCTGAATATACCCGGCCAGTAGATACAGACCGTCGCGCGTCATCACGCCGAACATCATCATTGCCACCGCCCCGGCAAAGAACGAGGTCACAAAGGGCAGGATCTCGAGAAACGGCCAGGACAGCGCGATCAGCGTCACTGCCGCAAAGGCAAGCGGCCTCACCGGGCGCGAGGTCAGCAGCCTGAGCCGACCACTGCTGTGCCGATCCATCCAGCCCGCCGGTTTGCTGAGCCAGTCGATCGCCTTGGTCATCTTTTTCGCGCTGACACTGCGACGATGCAGAAAACCGGGCAACCACAGATGCCGCCGTCCCAGCAAGGCCTGAATCGACACCAGCATTGTGATCAGCGCGCCGATGGTTGGACTGCCCGGAATGCCGGAAATCGGTGAAACCAGAACAATCGCGGGGACAAGGATCACGGCGGCAAAGGATTGGTCACCAACGCGGCTCAGCACGTCGCCGACAGAGACCCGCGTGTCACCCTCGCCGGGGCGCATGGCCTCCAGCAATTCCCCAAGGGATTGTGGGCTGCGTTTGGATGTCGTCTCTGTTGTTTCAGGGTCGGCGGTCATCATTCGGACGCCTGTTCGGCGGCGAGGATTGCCGCCAGTGCGCTTTGATAATCGGGATAGCGCAGGGTCACGCCCAATTCCTTTTTGATACGTTCGTTCGAAACGCGTTTGCTTTCGCCATAGAAACTGCGGGCCATCGGGGAAAGTTCCGCCTCTTCAAAGGCGACCTCGGGCGGGACGGGCATCCCCAGCATCTCAGCGGCGCAGGCGATCACGTCCTGCGGCGGGGCGGGCGCGTCATCACACAGGTTGTAGACAGCGCCCGGATTGGGTTGCGCGATGGAGGCACGCAAGACTTGCGCGATATCCTCGACATGGATGCGAGAGAAAACCTGATCGGGCTTGATGATCCGCCGCGCGGTGCCTTTGCGCAGCTTGGCAAAGGGTCCGCGTCCGGGACCGTAGATGCCCGCCAGACGGAAGATATGCAGCGGCAATTCGGGAATGTCGGCCCATGCCTGTTCGGCGGCGACCCGCATCTGGCCGCGTCGGCTGGACGGGGTCAGGGGGGAGCCCTCATCGACCCAGCCGCCCGCATGGTCGCCATAGACGCCTGTGGTCGAGAGATAGCCCGCCCATTCCAGCGCGGGCGCGTGACGGGCGATGTCAGGGCCGATCATGCGCAGAGCGGGATCACCCTCGGCGTCCGGAGCCGCTGAGATCAGCAGATGGGTCGCGTGTTGCAGCGCCTCTGTCACGGCCTCTGCCTGCCACAGGATCGGGGTGATCCCGGTGGCGGAAAGCTGCGCCATCTTGTCGGCACTGCGTGTGGTTCCGATCACCTGCCAGCCCTCGGGCAGCAAAACATCGGCAAGAGCGCGCGCGGAAAATCCGTGGCCAAGGGAGAGCAGGGTACAAGTCATTGGCCTTAGTTGGCGCTGCGGGCGTCAAGTTGCAAGTCTTGTCGCGATGTCGCAGGCGGGAAACGACGCGCGGACCGGCGCCGGTGTTTTGCGTGGCTCGGGCGGCGTTTCGCCGACGCGACGGCTGCGGACTCGCGCCGTTAAAAAACGCGGGCTAGGACAAAACCGTTCTTTCCGGAGTTTTCGACATGCTGGCCCGTCGCGCCTTTCTGTTCACCGCCCTTGCCGCCGTTGCGGGGTGTTCCACTGCCCCGCGTGAGACCCGCGCAGGGGACGGTCCCGTGCCGAAGGCGCTGCCGCTGCACCCCAATGAAACGCCCGAATTGCGCGCCAAGATCAACAAATGGGCGGACCACTACGAGTTGCCGCGCGGGCTGGTGCATCGTCTGGCGATCCGCGAAAGCACCCACAACCCCAAGGCGCGCAGCGGACCGTATTGGGGCTTGTTGCAGATCTTGCCGCAGACCGCGCGCACCATGGGCTTTCAAGGCCAGAACAAGGACCTGTTGGATGCGGATACCAACCTGAAATACGGGCTGAAGTATCTCAAAGGCGCCTACGTCGTCGCGGACGGGAACTGGGACAATTCTATCAAATGGTACGCGCGCGGTTACTACTATGAGGCCAAGCGCTTGGGCCTGCTGGTCGAGACCGGATTGCGACCGGGCTGAACCAGAGACGATTTTCCACGAAAAATCGGTTCACCCGGTTGGGGATTCGCGTTTAGGCTGCAGATATGCAGGATGAACCGGATCTAAACGCCGCCTACGGGCTGGAAACCCCCGACGACAATCGCAGGCTCTATGCGCAATGGGCTGCGACCTATGACGATGAATTTGCCGTGGACATGGATTACATGCTGCCGCTGCACGTCGCCGAGGCCTATGCCGCAGCGGGCGGGCAGGGGCCTGTGATCGACCTTGGCGCAGGCACTGGCCTGCTGGGGGCCGCGCTGCGCAGCTGCAGTGTCGGCCCGGTTGAGGCCACCGATCTTTCGCAGGACATGCTGGATGTGGCCGCAAGGAAGGGTCTGTATGATCGGCTGTTTACCGGCGACCTGCTGTCCCGGCTGCCAGTAGACGACGGGGCCTATGCGGGCGCGGTCAGTTCCGGCACCTTTACCCATGGGCATGTCGGCCCACAGGCCTTGGACGAGGTGCTGCGCGTCGTGCGGCCCGGCGGGATCGTGGCCCTGTCGATCAACGCGGAACACTGGACGGCCAAAGGGTTTGCCGAGCGGTTCGAGGCGTTAGAGGACCGGATCGCCAATCTGTCGCTGCGTACCGTGCGGATTTACGGGCCAGAGGCATCCGGCCCGCATTCCGGTGATCTCAGCCAGGTGGTGACGTTCACCCGCGTCTGAGACCTTCTCAGGTCGCGTAATCGGACCCTTCTTCGTCAAGGATCAATTTCAGCTCCTCCAGGTGGTGATGGTCGCCACCCGGATATTCCTCGATCTCGCGCGCGGTCTTTTCGGCCACCTCGTCAGACAGGATGTCCAGCGGCTGCCCGGTCTGCAACGCGGTGATGTAGACCTGCGCTGCGCGTTCGAACATGTACATCCGGTTAAAGGTGTCGGCCACCGTGTCGCCGATCACCATGATGCCGTGGTTGCCCATCACCAGCGTCTTGATCTTGGGATCTGCCATCAACTGAGCGCAGCGAATGCCCTCTTCCTCGAACGCCAGACCGCCGTATTGATCATCGACCGCCTGACGGTTGAAGAACATTGCCGCGTTCTGATCCAGCGGCGGCAGTCGCTTGTCCTTGAGGCAGGCCAACACGGTGGCATTGATCGAATGCACATGCATCGCGCACCGCGCGTGCGCGCAGGCCCGGTGCAATCCGCCGTGCAGACCCCAGGCTGTCGGGTCGGGCGCGCCGGGGCGGTCCAGCGTTTCGGGATCGTTGGCATCGACGACCAACAGGTCAGACGCCTTGATCCGTGAGAAATGCACCCGGTCCGGGTTCATCAGGAATTTTGTGCCGTCTTCGTTGATCGACAGGCTGAAATGGTTGGCCACCGCCTCGTGCATGTTCAGCCGGACAGTCCAGCGGAATGCGGCGGCAAGGTCGACCCGTTCTTGCCAGTGGTCGATATTGGCGATGTTGTGCGGTGCGTTCATGTGGGTCTCCGGGGTTGGCATGTTTGCGCAGAGCCTATCAGCGCCCGCAGTCCTCGCGCAATGTGTCGTAAGCTTGTTGCGCCTCCTCGGTGTCCCACTGACCGCGAAGTGTGCGGTGCTGTCCCGCCTCAACGATAACGACCTCATAGCCGATGGTGTCGCTGGTCAGGATCGTGTCCAATAGCCGCTCGGGCGACTCGTGCCGTGTCCAGGCCCAGACCCCGCGTGAGAGAAACGGCACCTCGCGGAGGCCAAGGGCCATCAGGTGATTTGCTGTGTCGTCGAATACCGCGCCGGATTGCGTATCGATGAACAGCGCCACGCTGCCTTCAAGATCGACGGTCAGCAACAGTCGATCCCGGCCGGGCAAACGTGCGTTGGTGGCGATCCAGCAATAGCCGTCATCGTCGAACAGCGACCAGTTGGTCAGGCGGTCGTTGCGGTGGAGCTCTGTCTGTGCGGCAAGCGGCAGAGCGGTACACAGCGCAGCAGCCAGTACCGCCGGAAATCGAAATATCATGGGCGTTGTCCGTTGTTGCGATACGGGAATCTCCGGCCCAGCCTAGCCGGACAAACGCTGCGTGCAAACTGGTCAAAGCGGGCGGGAGGGTACCCATGCATAGCCGTCTGGGCAGATCAGATAGCATTCGCGCAGGCCGTGCGGTTTGTCCGTCGGCGGCTGAAGGATGTGCATCCCCTGTGCCTCGGCCATGGCCGCCACCGCGTCCGGGTCGCTGTCATACAGCCGCAGTTCAGCACCCGCGCCGCGCGGGCCCGCCTCTGGCAGGTAGGACAGGTAGGGGTTGGCGTGGTAGGTGCCGTCGCCGTGCAGTTGAAACACCGACATTCCGTAGCGAAGAATCGCAAAATCGGCACTGACGCGGTGGGCAGTCATGCCAAAGACGGCCTCCAGCATCGCGCAATAGCCGCGCACGTCACGCACCAGCAGGTTCAGTCCCAGCCCCCGCAGCGATGCGCCAAACTCCGCGGCCGGAACGGTTTCATAATCCATGTCAGTTCCTATGACCTTATCGTCAGCTTGAACACGGCTCCCGGACCTGTCAACCTTCGCGCAAAATCAGGGGGCACGCATGCAGGACACGGCAGAAAATCTTGAGATCATCACGCCGGAGGTCCCCGGTGAAGAGAGTTTCGACGACTCAGGTGCCGCGGTGGCACGTCTGATAGAGTTGTACGACACGGCGGCGGTCTTTCTGCGCGACGCCTTTCTACAGGCCATGACCATGGGCCATCCCGGCACCCGGCTGCGCGCCTTTTATCCGGAAATCCGCCTGACGACGACACGCTTTGACAAGATCGATAGTCGCCTCAGCTTTGGCCATGTGACTCAGCCGGGAACCTATGCCACCACGGTCACGCGGCCCCAACTGTTTCGCGACTATCTGATGCAGCAGATCGACCTTCTGCTAGGAAACCACGGCGTCAAGGTGCGCATCGGGCTGTCGGATACGCCGATGCCGGTGCATTTCGCCGTTGCGAACTTCCCGGACGTGAATGTCCCGCAAGAGGGCGCTGCCAGTTTCGCCTTGCGCGATGTCTTTGACGTGCCGGACCTGACAACGACCAACGATGACATTGTGAACGGCGAGGCACAGCCCGCCCCCGACGGCACCTTGCCGCTGGCGCCGTTCACGGCGCAGCGGGTGGATTATTCGCTGGCGCGGCTGTCACACTATACCGCGACAGATCCCGAACATTTCCAGAATCACGTCCTGTTCACCAATTATCAGTTCTACGTCGACGAGTTCGAGGCGTACGCCCGTGCCATGCTGGCCGATCCCAACAGCGGCTACACCAGCTTTGTCAGCACCGGCAACGCCGAGATCACCGATCCCGATACGGTGCTGCATCCGCCGATCCGGATGCCGCAGATGCCCACCTACCACCTCAAACGGCCCAAGCAGGCGGGCATCACGCTGGTCAACATCGGCGTTGGTCCTTCGAACGCCAAAACCGCGACAGACCATATCGCGGTGATGCGCTCACATGCGTGGTTGATGGTTGGACACTGTGCGGGGCTGCGCAACTCACAGTCGTTGGGCGACTATGTTCTGGCCCATGCTTATCTGCGTGAGGACAAGGTGCTGGATGACGATCTACCAGTCTGGGTGCCGATCCCGGCACTGGCGGAAATTCAGATCGCGCTGGAAAATGCGGTGGCGAAGGAAACGCAATTGGACGGGTTCGACCTTAAGCGAGTGATGCGCACGGGCACGGTTGCCTCACTGGACAACCGCAATTGGGAACTGCGTGAGCAGAGCGGCCCGGTCAAACGGCTCAGCCAGTCGCGCGCCATCGCTCTGGACATGGAAAGCGCCACGATTGCGGCCAACGGGTTCCGGTTCCGGGTGCCCTACGGGACGCTACTTTGCGTGTCGGACAGACCGTTGCATGGCGAATTGAAACTGCCCGGCATGGCCTCTGATTTCTACAAATCGCAGGTCAGCCGCCATTTGCGCATTGGGATTCGCGCCATGGAAACGCTGCGCGAGATGCCGCTGGAGCGCATCCATAGTCGAAAACTCCGCAGTTTCGAGGAAACCGCGTTCCTTTGACGCGGCGGAAACCAGCACAAACTGCAGAAATGGCATTGATGCACAGCCCCTAATCGTTGTGTTTTGCCCCCACATCCGGTTTTATTGCGTTTGAGAGGCCCTAAGTGTGACGGGCAGTGAAGGAGACCATGAAATGGCGAAACCCATGACAAAAACCCAGCTGGTGGCTGCACTGGCGGAAAAGATGGATGCGGACAAGAAAGTGGCTGGTGCCGCTCTGGACGCGATCACAGAGATCATCACGTCCGAAGTGGCCGCAGGCGGTGCTGTGACCCTGCCCGGTGTCGGCAAGGTCTATTGCCGCGAACGCCCCGAGCGTATGGTGCGCAACCCGGCAACCGGCGCGCAGTTCAAGAAAGAGGCCGACAAGCAGGTCAAAGTGACCATTGCCAAGGCGCTCAAGGACAGCGTAAACGCCTGATCCCCGGCATCTGCCCGGAGACACAGGAATGAAAGGGTCGCTTTGGCGACCCTTTTTCTTTGCCTGTTTCCCGGATCGGGTAGATCGGCGACGTCAGTACCGGCCTGAGACCTGAGCGCGCGTCTTCCATTCGAATTTGTTGCCCCGACCGTCATCGGTGGGGATGTCCAGCGTAGTGGCGCGTTCGTAAACCGCCTGCGTGGGAACATTCAGCGTGTCGGCCACCAGATTGGCACGGCCCTCATACCAGAGGCTGCAAAAAACCTCGCCCGGCATCAAAAGGATTCGGGCAAAGCGGACCGCCTCTGCCTGTGCGGTGCGGTCGGTCGGTCTGAGCAGTGCCTGAATTCCGCAACCCGGGTTCGCCTCGCGCGTTGTCGGCACATGCAGAATCCAGTGACCCACCCCCATGGCGGCCATAAAGCGGTCCTGACGCGGCTTGCCCTTTTTCGGCAACCAGATGCAGGATTTCCTTCCTTGCGGCACGTCCAACAGGATTTCATGCGGCGGGCTAGAATATTCGATGTCCACGTTCAGCGCCCGGCAGATCGGGTCCATCGGATCGCCATGGGGCAGGGACATGCCGGGCGACTGGGACACCAGATCATCGATAATCTCTTCGATCTCGGTGTCGCTGACGCCGGTCGCCATCGGTTCGACGTAGGCGTAGTTGGGGTACTTGGGCGGCATGGAAATCTCCGCTTCGACGAAGGGCGCATGGGTTTGACCAGCCCGGATGCCGAATGTTGTCACGAAAGAGGTTTCCAAACTCTGAACAGCAGGGCGAACCCCTAAGATTGCAGGTGTATTGTCCCGCTTCAGGGCTTTGCGGAGGCGATCAGCGCGCTTAGGGATTGCCGCTGTTGGCCCTGCGCGTCGAAATTCTCAGGCTTCAGCCAAATCTCAAATCCTTGGCGCAGGGCGGGCCATTCGCCGTCGAGGATCGAATACCACGCCGTATCGCGGTTGCGTCCCTTGTAGACCAGCGCCTGTCGAAAGATGCCCTCAAAGGAGAACCCCAACCGCAGGGCGGCGCGGCGTGATGGCGCATTCAGCGCGTCGCATTTCCACTCGTAGCGGCGATAGCCGAGATCCTCAAAAACGTGGCGCATCAGCAAGAATTGCACCTCAGTCGCGGCGCGGGTGCCCTGCAATGCCGGGGAGAAATGGATGAAGCCCACTTCGATCGATGCGGCCTGTGGATTGATCCGGAGCAGCGACAGAAAGCCAACGGCGCGGCCCTGAACAAGGACGGTATAGAACTGCGGGTCACGGCTGGCGGCCTTGCCTGCGGTCCAGTCCCGCGCATGTTGGCGGTCGTCAAAGGGCGTTTCCTCACCCAGATAGGTCCAGCCGGAGGGATCGGAAAAGGCGTTAAAGAACCCATCGGCATGGTCGACCGATAGCGGTTCCAGCGTCGCATACCGACCTTCCAGCGCCTGATGCGGGGGGTGCGGGCGGGGCAAGGGCAGATCGACGAACAGCCCTATGGGCTGTCCGTACTGGTTCAAACGGTGGTCCATCCCTCAGCCGAAAACGCGGCCAAGCGCACCATCGACCGCCGAGAGGATCTCATCGATATCATCCTTGGTGGCGATCAACGCAGGAGAGAAACACAGCGTGTTGTTGCGGCCGGGCACCGAGCGGTTGGTGGCACCGATGATGACGCCCTGCGCCATGCAGTCGCCAACGACGGCCTGCACCTGCGCCTCTGCAACCGGGTCTTTGGTGCTCCGGTCCGACACCAGTTCGGCACCCAGAAACAGACCCTTGCCGCGCACGTCGCCGATCACCGCATGACGGTCGGCCAGCGCGCCCAGTTGGTCCAGCATGTAGTCGCCCATGGCCACAGTGTTGCCCAGTAGGTTCTCATCCTCGATGATGGCCATGTTCTCAATCGCCGCCGCCGGACCGGCGGTGCACCCGCCAAAGGTGGAAATGTCGCGGAAGTAGTTCAGCGGGTCGCTGGCATCGTCCTTGAACAGCTCAAACACCCGTTCAGAGGTCACGCAGCAGGCAATCGCCGCATAGCCCGATGCCACGCCCTTGGCCATGGTCACAAAATCAGGCTCGATCCCATAGTGCTGATAGCCGAACCAGGTGCCGGTGCGACCCACGCCGCACACCACCTCGTCAATGTGCAAAAGAATGTCGTACTTGCGGCAAATCTCTTGCACCTTCTGCCAATACCCATCCGGCGCGGCGATCACACCACCGCCCGCCGTCACCGGCTCTAGGCACAATGCGCCCACGGTGTCCGGTCCTTCGGCAAGGATCACCTGTTCGATCTGCTCTGCCGCCCACAGGCCATAGTTCTCGTCTGGCGCGCCGTCCTGTTCGTGCTTGCGATACTCAAGGCAATGCGGCACGCGCACGAAACCGGGCGTGTAGGGGCCGTATTGCGCGTTACGCTCTTCCTGACCGCCTGCGGACAGGCAGGCAATGGTGGTGCCGTGATAGTCGCGGTCACGGTAAAGGATCTTGTGCTTCTTGCCGCCGTACCGCTTGTGCGCGATCTGGCGCACCATCTTGAACGCCTTCTCATTCGCTTCGGAGCCAGAGTTGCAATAATAGACCCGCGTCAGGCCGGGCATCTTTCTGATCAGCTTTTCAGAAAACAGCGCGCCCGGCACCGACCCGGCAGAGCCTGCGAAATAGTTCATACGCAGCAGTTGGTCGTAAACGGCCTTGGCGATCCGCTCACGCCCGTAGCCGACATTGACCGTCCAGACCCCGCCCGACACGGCATCCAGATGTTCCTTGCCCGCCTGATTCCAGACGCGCATGCCCTTGCCTTCGACGATGATGTTCGGGTCCTTGCTCTCAAACCCTTTGTGCTGAATCAGATGATGCCAGACATGGGCCTTGTCAGCCTCGACAACATGGCTGAGGTCGTTCTTGGAATAGGTGCCGTCCATACTGTTGTTCTCCTTGGACCGTCGCGCGGTTTGTGTAGGGATGCTACCACATGGGCCAGTTTTATGGGCAGCCGTTAGGTCCAGAATTTCCATGCATATAAGTCCACAGTTGCGGAGATTCGCCGAACCCTCAATGGCCACGACGTGCGTTTCCAAACATTTTCAGAACGATAGATAGATTTGGCTTTCTGGAAAGGAACAACTGCTGCGACGAAATCCGGGCAAACAGTGGGAAAAACCGTTGATCCGTTGCCTGTTTTCCGGTCCGAATTGGCCAGAGCGCCCGGCACGAGGCGCCGCCAAGCGCGCGACTCCGTGCGTAAGGACCAATCCGCCGACGTCGCGGACAGACAACAGGGAGACGAACTATGATGATCAAATCAACGCTCATGGGGGCCGCAGCGGCTATGGCCGTGCTGGCCGGAACCTCAGCCGTGTCGGCCCAAGAGATCACCGTGGGCTATTTCCTCGAATGGCCGATGCCGTTCCAGTACGCCAAGGCGACCGGCATGTATGATGAGGCGATGGGCGTCACCATCAACTGGGTCAGCTTTGACACGGGTACGGCCATGTCGGCGGCGATGGCCTCTGGCGATGTGCAACTCAGCGTGTCGCAGGGCGTGCCGCCCTTCGTGGTGGCCACCAGCGCCGGGCAGGATCTGCAAATCCTCGATGTGGCGGTCACCTATTCCGAAAACGATAACTGCGTCGTGCTCGAGGCGTTGGAGATCGACAAGGATTCGGCGATCGAGTTGGAAGGCAAGAAAGTCGCCGTGCCTCTGGGCACGGCCGCGCACTACGGTTTCCTCAAGCAGATGAGCCATTTCGGCGTCGATATCGGCACGATGGAAGTTGTTGACATGGCCCCGCCCGATGGCGCGGCTGCGCTTGCGCAAGGATCCGTGGACATGGCTTGCGGCTGGGGCGGTTCGCTGCGTCGTATGATGGAACATGGCAACATCCTGCTGACCGGCGCCGAAAAGGAAGAGCTGGGCATTCTGGTCTTTGACGTCACCTCTGGCCCGGCCGGTTGGGTCGCGGAAAACTCTGACGTGGTCACGGCCTTCCTCCAAGTCACCGCTGAGGCGAATGCCATGTGGGCGGATGAGGCAAACCACGACACGATGCTGCCGGTGATCGCCAAAGACGCGGGCATGGATCCGGATGCCACATTGGCGACCATCTCGACCTTTGGCTTCCCGACTGTCGAAGAGCAACTCTCTGCCAAGTGGCTGGGCGGCGGTGCTCAGGAGTTCATGAAGGGCGTCGCGGATGTCTTTGTCGAGGCAGGTTCCATTGATGCCGCGCTGGATAGCTACGTCGACAACGTGAATGTCGATCCGTTGACAGCCGCAAACGGCATGTAAGCGACCACTGGCCCGGGGCATCCGCAAGGGATGTCGCGGGCCTACAGGTTCTCTGTGTCGAACCTGACGAAAGGTGTCTCTGGGCACCTTTCCCCCTCCTGTAACATCCAGTGAAAGACCGGAGGCCATGAGCGGACTAACCATCGAAAAGATCTCCATGCGGTTCGACCTGCCCAACGGATCCTCCGTTCAGGCGCTCAAGGACGTGTCGCTGCAACTCGCCGAGGGTGAGTTGCTCAGCGTGCTGGGCCCATCGGGCTGCGGCAAGACCACCCTATTGAACATCGTCGCGGGCTTTCTGGCCCCCACCGACGGCACCATCACCCTCAACGGTCACCGTGTGAAAGGCCCCGATGCCGAACGCGGCATGGTGTTCCAACAAGGCGCGCTGTTTGAATGGATGAGCGTGCGGGAAAACGTCAGTTTCGGCCCCCGGATGGCGGGCAAACGCGAACGCGACTGGGGCGAACACGTCGATCACCTGCTGGATGTGGTTGGTCTGCGCGACTTCAAGGAAAAGGCGGTCTACGAACTGTCGGGCGGCATGCAGCAGCGCGTCGCGCTGGCCCGCTGTCTGGCCAATGACCCGGACGTGATCCTGATGGACGAACCGCTGGGCGCGCTGGACGCGCTGACCCGCGAAAAGATGCAGGGGCTGGTGCTGAAGCTCTGGAAAGAGACTGGCAAGACCATCATCCTGATCACCCACTCGGTCGAAGAGGCGCTGCTGTTGGGCGAACGCCTACTTGTCATGGCGCCGCGTCCGGGCCGCATCCACCGTGAATACCGTCTGCCCTTTGCCGACATGGGCGTGAATGCTGACCTGAGAGAGGTCAAGAAACACCCCGATTTCAGTCAAAAACGCGAAGAGATCCTGAGCATGATCTGGGACATGGAAGAGGAAATTATGGGCCGCACGGAGGAAAGTGCATGATCGTCTTTGCCATCTATATCGCGATCTTTGTCGTCTCTTTCTTTGTGGTCAAATTTGTCGTCCACCGGGCGGCAACCGATTTCACTTCGCTCAAGACAGTGACCTTTGGCGACGAAAGCGCGGTCAAGCCGAACCGGATCGCCAGCGTGATCTCCGTTCTGTCGATCTTTCTGCTTTGGGGGGCCTTTACAGGCTCGTCACTTGTACCGGGGTTCCTGCACGCGCCGGGTCCGTTTGTCGGTGATGCGACCTTTACCTATACCGCGCAGGCAGAGGGACAGACCCCCGACGATGCCACAGTGACGGTCCGCGTCTTTGAGGTCGGGACAGAGGTCGATGATCCGGTCGTCGACCCCGGCGACGGCTGGGCCAAGAATGATGTCGACACCGTCGGCGCATGGCGATCTGGCCTGATTCGGGTGGACAACAACGACGAATTTGGCCGCGACGAAGGGCACACTGTCATTGCCATCAATGGCGAACCCATCTCGCCCGGACAGTCCGTCCATACGAAATTTGGCCGGGTCGGCATGTCACCCAAGGGAACGCTGAACTTTGAACCCGCAAAAGGCTGGCAGATGGAGCCGATCTGGCTGCCCGCGCCAGAGGCGGTCTGGGTCCGTGTCGGTGAGATCGCCTCTGAAGGCTATCGCAGTTTCACCTTGCTGGAGCACCTTGGCTATTCGCTGTTTCGTGTCGTGGTGGGCTTTGTATTCGGGGCGCTGGTGGGCATCCCGCTGGGTTATGCCATGGGCCTGTCGAACTGGTTTCGCGGCTGGTTCGATCCGATTGTCGAATTCATGCGTCCGGTGCCGCCGCTGGCGCTGATCCCGCTGGTGATCATCTGGGCGGGCATCGGCGAAGTGGGCAAGATCATCTTGTTGTTTCTGGCCGCGCTGTGGATCATGGCCATTGCCGCCCGCGCCGGGGTGTCGGGCGTCGCGATTTCCAAGGTGCACGCGGCCTATTCTCTGGGCGCATCCAAGTTCCAGATCATGCGCCATGTCATCATGCCCAATTCGCTGCCAGAGATCTTTACCGGCGCACGGGTTGCGATGGGGGTCTGTTGGGGCACCGTGGTGGCCGCAGAACTGGTCGCGGCGGAAAAAGGCGCAGGCATGATGATCATGGTGGCGTCAAAGTTCCAGCAGACCGACATCGTTCTGATGGGTATCATCCTGATTGGTGTGATCGGCTTTGGCATCGATATTCTGATGCGTATGGCGGAAAAGGCCCTGGTGCCGTGGAAAGGCCGGATCTGACGGTTAGCGGTGTCGGGGCGGGACGCCGTTAAGGCGCCCGCCCCGCCCACCATCCTGCAGAGCGCGCCTTTGGCGCGTTTCTTGCGTTTCGGGCCCGCGCGCCCGGCGCGCGGTCATTTGGTGGCTTAGTTGGCGGGGTCCGGGACAGCAGCGTCGGGGACCGCGGCCTCGGAACTCATCTGGTCAAGCTGCGACAGCAGGGCCTTGACCTGCCCGTCCAACCAGACGCGTCCCTTGTCCACCGTCGCGACATAAGTGTCGAGGTAGGGGGCCGCTTGCGGCATTTGCTGCGACAGTTTCGGCGCGCTGACATAAATCGCCACGCCGATCACTGCCAGCAACACGACCAGCATAAAGCCGCGGGCAAAGGGATTGCCGGTTTGGCGCGGCGCGCCGTGGGACGGCGTTCCGGCCTCGCGGTCGATCACGCGCGGCTCAGACGATGCGCGCAGAGTCTGGTTGATTTCGTCCACATCGGGCAGCAATTCGCGCCGCGATGCTGCGGCTGCGGCCACGGCGGCAGCCTGAAGTTCGGCATCGGCCGCTGCGGGGGGCGGAATGGAACGCCCTGCGCCTTGGGCGATCTCTTCGCCCTTTATCTGCGCCATCCGTTCGCGGCTTTCGCGAGTGCGGCGCGCCTTTTCATCCTCAGCCGGGGGTTCAAGTCCCAGATCCGGCTGCGTTTCCAGCCCCTCGGCCGCGCGTTGGCGCGCTTCGAATTCGCGCTCTTCGCGGAACAACTCGGCCATCTCCGGGTCGATGCTTTTCTTGGGGCTGCGCAATTCTGTTTCGGGCGGACCCGGATCAGGTGATTCCGGTATCGGGTCGGGCATCGTTTCGGGCATCGGCGCAGGTTCTGAAGGCGCTGCCGATCCGGGCGACACTCGTTTTTGAAACCAGGTATGCCCACAGTTCGAGCATTGTACGTCGCGGCCCGCTTCCGGGATCACTTCGACGGGCACGTCATATTGAGCGCCGCAATTTGGGCAAACCAGCCGCATTCCGTCCCGATCCCCTGTCTATTCCTGCATGTGTCGACTATTGCGGTGCCTCGTCGGGCGACCGCCTGAACCTTAAGCTGCCCGTTTCGGCGGGAAAAGTCCAATTCTGTGGCCCACGCGTTGCAACAGCGCGATAGCTCGGGCAAAACTGCGTTCTGAACGCCAATCATAAAGGCAGACCCCCTGTGATCGAGCTGGACAATGTGGCCTATTCCTACAGCGGAGCGGCGCTGTTTTCGGGCCTGTCCCTGCAGCTGGCGCCCGGATCCTTTCATTTCCTGACCGGCCCGTCAGGATCGGGTAAGACAACCTTCCTGAAACTCTGTTACGGCGCGCTGCGGGCGACAGAGGGGCGGGTGTCGATCTTTGACACCGATGTCGCGGACATGGACCGCGACGCGGTGGCCTTTGCCCGCCGCCGCATCGGCGTGGTGCATCAGGACTGCCAGTTCCTTGACCATCTGCCGCTGGCAGAAAATGTGGCGCTGCCATTGACCGTGACCGGACAGGCGACGGTCGATCAGGTGGACAACCTGCGCGAACTGCTGACATGGGTCGGATTGACGGCCAAGGCCGAGGCGCTGCCGCCGGAACTGTCGGGGGGCGAACGTCAGCGCGCCGCGCTGGCCCGCGCGTTGATTCTCAGCCCGGATGTGATTTTGGCGGATGAGCCCACCGGCAACGTCGACTGGGAGATGTCGCAACGCCTGCTGCGCCTGCTGGTCGAGTTGAACAAGATGGGCAAGACGGTGATGATTGCCACCCATGACCTGATGCTGATACGCGCCGCCAAAAGTCTGGTGCCCGCGCGCATCCTGCGCATCGCGGGTGGCACGCTGCAATCGGCGGGGGCGGACCTGTGATCGCGATGCTGGACCGGTTCAAAGGGCTGATCGCCCGTGACGCAGGCGCGGACCGCGTGGTGCCACCTGCCGGGTTCACCGTACGCCTGACGCTGTTCACCGCCGCCGCCATGGCCTTTCTGACGGTCTTCGCACTGGCCCTCAGCCTTGCCGCCGGGCGACTGGCAACCTCTTGGGGCGAGGAATTGGCCCGCGCCTCAACCATCCGCATTTCCGCGCCCGAGGGGCAACTGGCGGCACAAACCACCACCGTCCTGCGCGTGCTCGAACAGACACCGGGGATCGACTCGGCCCGTGCGCTGACGGCGGATGAACAACGCGCGCTGTTAGAGCCGTGGTTTGGCCCCGACCTGCCGCTGGAAAGCCTGCCGATGCCACAGATCGTCGAGGTGCAAGAGGCATCGGGCGGCTATGATGCCGACGGCCTGCGTCTGCGTCTGCAGGCAGAGGCACCGGGTGCTGTGCTGGATGAACACAACCGCTGGCGTAGGCCGCTGGTGACGGCGGCGGGTCGCTTGCGCTTGTTGGGCTGGGCGGCGATCGTGCTCATCGGCGCGGCCACCGGCGCGATGGTCACGCTGGCCGCCCATGCCGCACTTGCCGCCAACGCGCAGGTCATCGCCGTGTTGCGGTTGGTCGGGGCCACCGATGGTTATATTGCAGGCGCCTTTGTGCGCCGCTTTACCCTGCGCACGCTGACCGGGGCGGCGGTGGGCACGTTGGTTGGTGTGGCCGCACTGCTGCTGATGCCCTCCGCCGGGGACACGGGCGGTATCCTGACCGGCCTGCGCTTTAGCGGGTTTCAATGGCTCTGGCCGCTGCTCGTGCCATTTCTGGCCGCTGCCGTGGCCTTTCTGGCCACCGAACTGGCCGCACGCCGTGTCTTGGGGGAATTGGCCTGATGCGTTGGGTGATGTCGTTTCTTTTCGTTGTTCAAATGTACGGCATGATGGCGATCATGGGCATCGTCTTCCTGCCGTGGGCATTGATCTCAAAACAGGGCGCCCGCGCGGCCTGCAAGACCTACTGCCGCTGGGTGCGCTTTACCGCGCGCTGGATGGTGGGCCTGCGGACAGAGGTCCGAGGCCCGATCCCGCGCGATGAGGTGCTGATCGCTGCCAAACACCAAAGCTTTCTGGACATCATCCTGATCTTTGGTGCGATCCCGGCGGGCAAGTTCATCATGAAACGCGAACTGATGTGGGCACCGGTCATTGGCCAATACGCCCTGCGCATCGGATGCGTGCCTGTGGCGCGCGGTAAGCGCGGACAAGCCATCGCCAAGATGCTGAGCGATGTGGATCGCGGTGCAGCTGATCCGGGCCAGCTGATCATCTACCCCCAAGGCACCCGCATCGCGCCCGGTGTCAAAGCCCCGTATAAAGTTGGCACCGCGTTGCTCTATGAACAGACGGGCCAGCCCTGCGTCCCGGCGGCCACCAACGTGGGCCTGTTCTGGCCGCGCAAGGGGATCTACCGCAAATCGGGCCTTGCCGTGGTTGAGTTCCTGCCCAGAATCGAACCGGGGCTGGGCCGCGATGCTTTTCTGGCGCGCCTCCAGAATGAGGTGGAAACCGCGTCCAATGCACTGATGAAAGAGGCCGGATTCGATGCGCAGACTTGAAACACAGGACGATCTGCACGCGCTGTACGGCGCACCGGTTCCTGCGGCGATGAGCAAGGTCGCCACCCGTCTGACCCCGCTTTATCGCCAATGGATCGAGGGCGCGCGCTTTGGCGTGCTGTCGACCGCCGGACCAGACGGCGTGCATGGCTCGCCCCGTGGCGACAATGGCCCGCTGGTGCGGGTCGCGGATGAAACGACGCTGATGATGCCGGACTGGTGGGGCAACAACCGGCTAGATTGCCTGCGCGACATCGTGCAGGACGGGCGCGCGGCGCTGCTGTTTCTGGTGCCGGGAACCAACACCACGGTGCGCGTCAATGGCCGCGCCTTCCTGACCGATGATGCGGACCTGCGCCGCAGCTTCGCCAAAGGCGACAAGCAGCCTGCCACCGTCATCGTGATTGAGGTGGCAGAGGTCTATACTCAATGCGCCAAGGCGCTGATGCGCTCGGCCCTCTGGACCTGCGGAGACATCTCAAAAGGCCTGCCCACGACCGGAGAGATCATCGCCGACATGACAAACGGCGCATATGGCGGCAAGGACTATGACCGCACCTACCCGGAATACGCCAAGCCCAAGATGTGGTAGCCGCTCAGCCCGGCGGGTCGGGATAAAAAAGCGTCAAGGAACTGCCCGCGCCGTCTTCCATCTCGGGATAGGCGAAAAACACCACGCCGCGCCGCTCGGGTGACATCGCCTCACCACGCATCCAGCCGCGTGAGATGGTGCCGTCGCCTAGGGTCACGCTGGGATCAAACGCCAGATCGGGAAAGCTGTCCAAAACGATCGGTTCAATCCGCGCCGCCAGTTTTTCCGCGTCAACGCGGCTCAGCGCATTGGGATCGTGGGTTTTGAGGTCGCATTTTGCGTCCGGTATCTCTAGAAAACTGGCCGACACCGGGTCCACCCACAGGCGCGTGTTGTCAAATGACCGGACCGGAACCACTTTCTGATAGGGCGGTTCCGTCCGCGCCTCCCCAAACGCCTGCCGCACGCAGACCTCTTCGAACAGGGTCGCAATCCGCTGGTCTCGGGACGGCGGACCAAATATCAGCCCTCCGGCCATGTATCCGACAGATCCGCCAACGACGAGGATGGCACCCATGATGGTCCTGTTCACACTGACCCCCGCCCATCATCCGATCTGTCCAAAAAGCGGGCGGCAGTCCTGAAAACAACCTCCGCCCGCAGCTTCTTCTCTGGAAAAATACACCCACGGGGGTGCGGGGGTGTGAAACCCCCGCTCTGTCCCCGCCAGCTACGCAGGCTTACATGTGGATCGCGCCGTCGCCACAGGCCAGCGCCGCCTCACGCACCGCCTCCGAGAAGGTCGGGTGCGCGTGGCAGGTCAGCGCGATGTCCTCGGCAGAGGCCCCGAACTCCATGCCGACACAGATCTCATGGATCAGATCGCCTGCCGCCGGGCCGATGATGTGACAGCCAAGGATCCGATCCGTGTCCTTGTCCGCCAGCAGCTTGACGAACCCGTCGCCCTGGAACACTGCCTTGGCGCGACCGTTGCCCATGAACGAGAACTTGCCAACCTTGTAGTTGACGCCCTCTTCCTTCAGCTGCTCTTCGGTCTTGCCGACAGAGGCCACCTCGGGCGTGGTGTAGATCACACCGGGGATCACGCCATAGTTGACGTGGCCATGTTTGCCCGCGATCACCTCGGCGGCGGCCATGCCTTCATCCTCGGCCTTGTGGGCCAGCATCGGGCCGTCAATGGCGTCCCCGATGGCATAAACGCCGGGCACGTTGGTGCGCCACTGGGCGTCGGTCTTGATCTGGCCGCGCGGGCTTGTCTCGACCCCCAGCGCGTCCAGTCCCAGCCCGTCGGTGTAGGGCTTGCGGCCCGTTGCCACCAACACCACATCCGCGTCCACGGTGTGTTCACTGTCGTCCTTGCGCAACTTGTAAGTCACCTTGGCCTTGGTCTTCAGCGTTTCGACCTTCGACACCGCCGCCCCAAGGGTGAACTCCAGCCCCTGCTTCTTGAGGATCTTCAGCAGACCTTTCTGCACGTCCGAATCCATCCCCGGCGTGATCTGGTCGAGGTATTCGATCACATGCACCTCGGTCCCCAGACGCTTGTAAACAGACCCCAGCTCCAGCCCGATCACACCGGCTCCGATCACCACCATCTTTTTCGGCACCTTCGGCAGGTCCAGCGCCCCGGTCGAGGTCACGACGATCTTTTCGTCAATCGTCACCTCGGCACCCGGCACCGATGACGGCTCGGACCCAGAGGCGATGATGATGTTCTTGGCCTCATGGACCTCATCGCCGACCTTGACCTTGCCCGCCTCGGGGATCGAGGCCCAGCCCTTGATCCAGTCGACCTTGTTCTTCTTCAACAGGAACTCGACGCCCTTGGTGTTCTGGTCCACCACGTCCTGCTTGTACGCCTTCATCTGGTCCCAATCGACCGAAGGCGACTTGCCCTTCAGGCCCATCTTGACGAAATTGTGCTCTGCCTCGTGCAGCGAATGGGTCGCGTGCAGCATCGCCTTGGACGGAATGCAGCCGATGTTCAGGCAGGTGCCGCCAAGGGTCTCACGCCCTTCGACGCAGGCGGTTTTCAGACCCAGCTGGGCGGCGCGGATCGCGGCCACATAGCCGCCGGGGCCAGAACCGATAACGATCAGGTCATAGTTTGCCATGAAGTTTTCCTTTCATTGTCAGCGGGGCAGGGGCGCGCTGCCCCCAGACTGCCTGCGGCAGCCGTCCCCGTTATGCGTGCAGCCCCGGAGGGGCCGGTGTTGGTACGGGCAGGGGGCTCATATCAGGGCCACCAGCAGCAAGAGCGCGGTGGCACCAAAGCCCACCAGCCAGATGACTGATCGCCACGGCGTCCAGCCGAAATAATACGCTGGAACGTACAGCACACGCGCCAGCAGGTAGAGGAACGACAGCAGTGCGGTGATCCCGGTGCCCTGATCCGAAAAGGTAATCACGAAGACTGCGATCGAAAACAGGATCAACCCCTCAAAGTGATTGTTCAGGGCCCGCAACAGCCGCGCGGTTTTCGGCGACAGTTGATCCTCCAGCGCGCCACCCAGCCTTGCACGGTCACGCGGGCTCATGGTCTTGCGTGGGCCCACCTCCATGTTGGCGGGCACCGCCATCAGCACAAATTGCACAACCTGCAACAGCGCGGCGAGGGTGAGGGCCGTCAGTTCAGGGGTCATCGCGCGCCCCCGTCCCGGGCGTGACCCAGGACCTCAAGGCTGGTTTCGTGTGTCGTCGAGGAGGTCATGCCTTTGCCTTTCCACGGGTCCACGCCGCCCGGTTTCCCGGCGTCAACAGACGCCCGCGAGTGGCAATGAACCAGTCCTGACAGACCTGTTCGGCCTTGGCGATAGCTGGATTGGCGCGCCACGCGGCCAATGTCTCGCGCAGGGCGGGCACGCGATCCGCCAGTCGGCGGTCCTCAACATCGTTGCGGTTCGCCGTTCGGTGCCAACTGCTGTTCAGGTGGTATTTGGTGTCGCCCTGCTTGCCCTGACCATCGCCCCGATCGCTCTTCATCAGGAAACAATCCTGCGCGCGAACGGCATAGTGATACAACTGCGCGCTGCGGGTTGACGCCGCGATCTCATGAGGGCGAAATCGGGCGGATTTCCTTTGAAACAAAGACGCGTTGGACAGCGGCGCACCATCTGCAGTCAGGACTTGCGGGTCATCCACCAGCGGTTCCAACGGGTTGTGATCGGTGGCCCGGGCAAAGCTGGCCACACGAAAGAGACATTTGAACTTGGTCACACCCGGCTCCGGCGCAGGCTCGGCCCGGGTATTGGCCTCTGTCACCAGATCGCCGGGCGTCCAGTCCGTCACGTCGCTATCGCCAAACATGCGCCACGGGATCGGAACCACATCCGCCCCTTCGGTGCGCGCCAGCAGATCGGTCAAAGAGCCTTGGCGCAAAGCCAGAAATTCGTCGCTGTCGATGTGCAGGACGTGGGTGATGCCCCTGTCGCGGGCATGGCGCAGGACAAGGTCCATACCGCTGTCCTGCGGCGCGGCACCCTCGGGCACGTCCTGCGTGATATGGGTGACAAGCCCTTTGGCCGCCAACGCATCCAGCAGCCTGTCAGAGCCATCGGTGATGTCATTCGTCACCACGATCACCTCATCAAAGCTAAGCGAGCGGTGATGCGCCAGCCATTCCATGAGGAAGATACCTTCGTTGCGCATGCAAGAAGCAAGGGCGATGCGCCGCGAAAAGGACGTTTTGTCTTGGGCATCGCTCATGAGGGACAGGCGCAATTCAGTGAGATGGGGAAGGTGCGCACTGACCGCGCACCTCTTCGATAGGTAGGTGTAGGCCGGGCTTCAGCCCGGCCTTTGAGGTGGATTACAGATCCATCAGTAACCGGCGCGGATCTTCCAGCGCCTCTTTGACCCGCACAAGGAAGGTCACGGCACCTTTGCCGTCGACGATGCGGTGATCGTAGGACAGGGCCAGATACATCATCGGGCGGATCTTGATCTCACCGTTGATGACCATCGGGCGGTCTTGGATCTTGTGCATGCCAAGGATACCCGACTGCGGCGGGTTCAGGATCGGCGAGGACATCAGCGAGCCGTACACACCACCGTTCGAGATGGTAAAGGTTCCGCCCTGCATTTCCGCCATCGACAGCTTGCCGTCACGGGCGCGCTTGCCCTTTTCGGCAATCGCTTTTTCGATCTCGGCAAAGGACATCTGGTCAGCGTCACGGATGACCGGAACCACCAGACCCTGCGGCGTACCTGCCGCGATGCCCATGTGCACAAAGTTCTTGTAGACGATGTCGGTGCCGTCGATCTCGGCGTTGACCTCGGGCACCTCCCTCAGGGCGTGGCAGCAGGCTTTGGTGAAAAAGGACATGAAGCCCAGTTTGACGCCATGCTTCTTCTCGAACAGATCCTTGTACTCTTTGCGCAGGGTCATGACCTCGGTCATGTCCACCTCGTTGTAGGTGGTCAGGATCGCGGCGGCGTTCTGCGCGTCTTTCAGGCGGCGCGCGATGGTCTGGCGCAGGCGGGTCATCTTGACCCGCTCTTCCCGCGCGGCGTCATCGGCAGGCACCGGCGCGCGCGGCGCGGCGGCGGCCGGGGCCGCAGCCTTGGGCGCGGCGCTTGCAGCGGCCACGGCGGCGGCGACATCGGATTTGGTCGCGCGGCCATCGCGGCCGGTCCCGGTCACGGCGTCGCGCGTGACGCCAGCCTCTGCCATCGCCTTTTCGGCGGCGGGGCCGTCCTTGATGTCCTTACCCGGACCACCGTCACCGGCAGGCGGAGTGGTGTACTGCTCGCCGCCAGCAGCTTCGGCCTTGGCCGCCGGAGCAGCGGCACCCGCACCCGAGGACAGAACCGCCAGCTTGGCGTCGGCCTGCACGGTGTCGCCCTCGTTGGCGATGATCTCGGTCAGCGTACCTGCGGCGGGGGCGGGCACCTCGACCGACACCTTGTCGGTTTCCAGCTCACACAGCATCTCATCCTGCGCGACGGTATCCCCGACCTTCTTGAACCATGTCGAGACGGTCGCCTCTGTCACAGATTCGCCCAGCGTGGGTACCATGACATCGACGCTGGACCCGCCGGCATCGGCCGTGTCCTTGGGCGCGTCGGCAGAGGCGTCCTTTGCCTTGGCCTTGGGGGCGGCAGCCGATCCGCTGTCCCCTTCGGAGATATTGGCCAGCAGGGCATCCACGCCCACCGTCTCGCCCTCTGCGGCGACAATGTCCGACAGGGTGCCGGCAATGGGCGAGGGCACCTCGACCGTGACCTTGTCGGTCTCCAGTTCGCAGAGCATCTCATCCACTGCCACGGCATCGCCTGGCTTCTTGAACCAGGTTGCGACGGTGGCTTCGGTCACCGATTCCCCAAGCGTGGGAACGCGTACTTCGGTCATGATCTCAGTTTCCTTCCATCGTCAGCGCTTCGTTCACGAGCGCCTCTTGCTGTGCTTTGTGCTGGCTGGCCAGACCCGTCGCAGGGCTGGCCGATGTGGCGCGGCCCACATAACGCGGGCGCGGGTGGTCGGCCTTGATACGGCCAAGGACCCATTCGATATTGGGTTCGATAAAGCTCCATGCGCCCTGGTTCTTGGGCTCTTCCTGACACCAGAGCATTTCTGCGCCCTTGAACCGTTCCAGTTCCTTCACAAGGCTGATCGCCGGGAAGGGATAGAACTGTTCGACCCGCAGCAAATAGATGTCGTCGATGCCGCGCGCGTCGCGTTCCTCCAGCAGGTCGTAATAGACCTTGCCCGAACACATCACCACGCGCTTGATCTTGTCGTCAGCCACCAGCTTGGTGTCGCTCTCGCCCGATTCCGCGCTGTCCCACAACACGCGGTGGAACGACGATCCGCCGGTGAAATCCTTGGCGGTCGACACGCACAATTTATGCCGCAGCAGCGACTTGGGCGTCATCAGGATCAGCGGCTTGCGGAAGGTCCGGTGCAGCTGGCGGCGCATGATGTGGAAATAGTTGGCGGGCGTCGAACAGTTCGCCACGATCCAGTTGTCCTGACCGCAGGCCTGCAGGAACCGCTCCAGCCGCGCTGAGGAGTGTTCCGGCCCCTGACCCTCAAACCCGTGCGGCAGCAGGCAGACAAGGCCCGACATCCGCAACCATTTCGATTCACCCGAAGAGATGAACTGGTCGAACATGATCTGCGCACCGTTGGCAAAGTCACCAAACTGCGCCTCCCAAAGGGTCAGCGCGTTGGGCTCTGCCAGCGAATAGCCGTATTCAAAACCCAGCACCGCATATTCCGACAGCGCACTGTCGATCACCTCAAAACGGGCCTGCCCCTCGCGGATATTGTTGAGAGGATAGTACCGCTCTTCGGTCTCTTGGTTGATAAAGGCCGAATGCCGCTGCGAGAACGTGCCGCGCGTGCTGTCCTGACCGGACAGACGCACCGGATACCCTTCGAGCTGCAGCGACCCAAAGGCCAGCGACTCGGCAGTGGCCCAGTCAAACCCTTCGCCGGTCTCGAACATCTTGGCGCGGGTATCGATCAGGCGGCCCACGGTGCGGTGGATCGGAAAGCCGTCCGGCACCCGTGTCAGCGCATTGCCGATGTCCTTCATCGCCTCTTTGGACAATGAGGTTTTGCCGCGCTGGTATTTGCCCTCTTTCTGCTTGTCCAGATGGGACCAACGGCCATCCAGCCAGTCCGCCTTGTTGGGGCGATAGACTTTGCCGGCCTCGAATTCCTCGTTCAGCTGCGCCTGAAACGAGGCCTTCATGTCCTCGATCTCGCCCTCGGGGATCAACCCGTCCTTGACCAGACGTTCGGTGTACAAGGTCAGCGTGGTCTTATGCTTCTTGATCTTGTTGTACATCATCGGGTTGGTGAACATGGGCTCATCGCCCTCGTTGTGACCAAACCGGCGGTAGCAGAAGATATCCAGCACCACGTCCTTGCCAAACTTCTGGCGGAACTCGGTCGCAACCTTGGCGGCATGCACCACGGCCTCCGGGTCATCGCCGTTGACGTGGAAAATCGGCGCCTCGACCACCAGCGCATTGTCGGTGGGATAGGGCGAGGACCGCGAAAAGTGCGGCGCGGTGGTAAAGCCGATCTGGTTGTTCACCACGATATGCATGGTGCCGCCGGTGCGGTGGCCGCGCAGACCCGACAGGGCGAAACATTCCGCCACAACACCCTGACCGGCAAAGGCCGCGTCGCCGTGCAGCAGGATCGGCATGACCTGTGTGCGGTTCGTGTCGTTTAGCTGGTCCTGTTTGGCGCGGACCTTGCCCAGAACGACCGGGTTCACCGCCTCCAGGTGGCTGGGGTTGGCGGTCAGTGACAGGTGTACGTTATTGCCGTCAAACTCTCGGTCCGATGAGGCACCAAGGTGGTACTTCACGTCGCCCGACCCATCGACATCCTCAGGCTTAAAGCTGCCGCCCTGAAATTCGTTGAAGATTGCCTTGTAGGGTTTGTTCATGACGTTCGCCAGAACAGACAAGCGGCCCCGGTGGGGCATCCCGATGATGATTTCCTTGATGCCAAGGTTGCCACCGCGCTTGATGATCTGTTCCATCGCGGGGATCAGGCTTTCGCCGCCATCAAGGCCGAACCGCTTGGTTCCCATGTATTTCACATGCAGGAACTTCTCGAACCCTTCGGCCTCGACCATCTTGTTCAGGATTGCCTTGCGGCCTTCGCGGGTGAATTTGACCTCTTTGCCAAAGCCCTCGATCCGCTCTTTCAGCCAGCTTGCCTGCTCAGGGTCGGAAATATGCATGTACTGCAGGGCAAAGGTGCCGCAATAGGTGCGCCGGATGATCGAGAGGATCTCACGCAGGCTTGCGATCTGCAGGCCCAGCACGTTGTCGATAAAGATCGGCCGGTCCATGTCGGCCTCGGTAAAGCCATAGGACTTCGGGTCCAACTCCGGGTGGTTCGAGGTGTCACGCAGGCCCAGCGGGTCCAGATCGGCGGCCAGATGGCCCCGGATGCGGAACGCGCGGATGATCATCAACGCGCGGATGCTGTCCAGAACGGCGCGCTGGATCGCCTCGTCACTGACGGTGACGCCCTTGGCCTCGGCCTTGTCCTTGATCTTTTTGGCGGCGCCTTTGGCCTCTGCCGGAACGGCGGGCATCGGCCATTCGCCAGTCAGCGCGCCGGTCAGATCATCGTCAGGCTGCGGCGGCCAGTCTTTGCGCGCCCAACTGGGGCCCTGCGCCTCTTTCTGCACGTCCATGTCGGCGTCGCCAAGCTGGCTGAAAAACGCGGCCCATGCGTCATCGACTGCGTTCGGATCGGCCGCATAGCGGGCATACATCTGTTCAAGGTATTCCGCGTTGTGCCCCTGCATGAAACTAGAGGCGTGAAACAGGTCGTTGGGGCTTTGGTCGGTCATAAAGGCACCTCATTAGGGTTGGGACCGTCTGTGTTGGGACCGGGGTGAGAGGGCAGGAGACGTCCTGCGGCGAGGAACAGGGCGCGGTCGGTCGCATTTTCAGGCAGGAGCGGGGTGGCTGGCCGGGCAGTCGCGTGACTGGCACGCCTTGCCATGATCGGGGGCCGAACATCGGTGGGCAAGTTTTCCAGCACAACAAGGTTACGGCACCGGGTGATCCCTGTGCCTCCGCGTCTTGCGGCTTTTGGCCGATGTTTGGCGCGACGTGCCATCTGGTCCTCGTGTGTGCCCCGGGCCGTGCCCCGTGGCTTTCTGCGTGTTACCCGGTCCGGGAAAAGACCGGGCCGGGAAAGGGAGCTTTTGCCTCCCCGCTTTGTGCCAATTCGCCCACCGGCCAAATGTTCCGGCGGCGGGCGTCATGGGGCGGACGTTAACAGAGTGTAAAAACGCCTCTGTAAGCCCTTGATTTTTAACACCCGGAAACCTGTCCACGCGTGGACACGCCCCGGCGGGTAGGCCGGGCTTAAGCCCGGCTTACACCTTAGCCGATGGCCTTCAGCACGGCCTCACCCAGCGTCGCGGGGCTGTCGGCGACCACGATGCCAGCCTCTTTCATGGCCTCGATCTTGCTCTCTGCATCGCCCTTGCCGCCGGCAACAATCGCGCCCGCGTGGCCCATGCGACGTCCCGGAGGGGCGGTGCGGCCCGCGATAAAGCCAGCCGTCGGCTTCCAACGGCCCTTCTTGCGCTCATCGGCCAGAAACTGCGCCGCTTCTTCTTCGGCAGAGCCACCGATCTCACCGATCATGATGATCGACTGGGTCTCATCGTCGGCCAGGAACATCTCCAGCACGTCGATATGCTCGGTCCCTTTGATCGGGTCGCCACCGATGCCCACGGCCGTCGATTGACCCAGACCGATGTCAGCGGTCTGCTTGACCGCCTCATAGGTGAGCGTGCCCGAACGCGAGACCACACCAACGCTGCCACGCTTGTGGATGTGACCGGGCATGATGCCGATCTTGCAGGCGTCAGGCGTGATGACACCGGGGCAGTTCGGGCCGATCAGACGGCTCTTGCTGCCTTCCAGCGCGCGCTTGACCTTCATCATGTCCAGCACCGGGATGCCTTCGGTGATGCAGATGATCAGCTCCATCTCGGCGTCGATCGCCTCAAGGATCGAGTCGCCCGCGAAAGGCGGCGGCACATAGATCACAGAGGCGTTCGCCTCGGTCACGGCTTTGGCCTCATGCACCGAGTTGAAGACCGGCAGGTCCAGATGGGTCTGCCCACCTTTGCCGGGCGTCACGCCGCCAACCATCTTGGTGCCGTAGGCGATCGCCTGTTCAGTGTGAAAAGTGCCCTGCGAGCCGGTGAGGCCCTGACAGATGACTTTGGTGTTTTCGTCTACGAGGACGGCCATGTGCTTTCCTGTCTTTGCTTCGGTTAGGTGCGGCGCGACTGCGCGGCGTCGGTTTGTGCCTGTGAACAGGCGAAACTGTAGGTCGGGGGTGTCGGATCGTTCATCGCCCCGCCTCCGGTCCCGCCGCCCAATTCCGGAATTCCGTCCGGCGGTCGGCGAAAAAGGTACTTTCGACCCAGCTCATGTCGTCAGCATTGAGCTGAGAGATCTTTTCACGGGTCTGCGCTGACAAGGCGGGGCGCTTCGGTGCGCGTGACCAAGGCGTCATGCGAGCGCGGAACGATGTATTTACACGTTTCGACCGCGAAGGCAGAGTTCCGGCGGGTAGACCGAGCACCGTCTGGAAATCCGTGATCAACCCGCCACCGTCGAGCCAACTTTCGTCAAAAAGGCGCACGTCCAGCGCATCTTGTCCGACGGCAGAGCGCCACAAATCCAGCAGACGGGCAAAAGGCGCCGGGCCAAAGCGATCAACAAAGGCAGTCAACTCTTCGGCACTGGCAGTCTTGCGCAGCTGGTGGCCGAACAAGCTGACCAGCCATGTTTCCGGGCGACGAACATAGGCGACATAACGCACGTTCCCAAAAAGACCCGACAACCATTCTGCCAGTGCTGAAATCGCTTCGGGGGTCATGAAGCGAGACACCAGTGCCTCGCTGGACCCGACCCAAGTTGTGAAACCACCGTTTGCAACCTGTGCCTCGAACTGTTCGCGAAACGCATGTGCAACCGCATCCTGAGCGACGCGGTCCCCCTCCGGTATGCCCAGAACCGCGTTCATCGGTCGGCTGGGCACTGGCTGACCCGCAAGGGTAAAGGCCAGTACCTGCAGGTGGGGGTTGGTGCAGACCACGTCGGTCCGTGGATCCATCCTGCGATACCAGATGCTGCGCGCCAGCAATGCGTCCTCCTGCGCGCCCAACCATTGTTGAAGCGCGGTCGAGCCACATTTGTTGAAGCCGATATGTAGAATTGCGTCTGGCATGAGCCTCGGTGTTCCAGCACAGGCGGTAGGGGGGCCGTTGGCCCGCCCCGAACGATTACCCTTTGACCGCTTTCACGATCTTCTCGGCGCCATCTGACAGATTGTCAGCCGCGATGACGTTCAGCCCAGAGGTCGAGATGATCTCTTTGCCCTTCTCCACATTGGTGCCTTCAAGGCGCACAACCAGCGGAACCTGCAGGCCGACCTCTTTGACCGCGGCGATCACGCCCTCGGCAATGACGTCGCAGCGCATGATGCCGCCGAAGATGTTGACCAGAATGCCTTTGACCTGCGGGTCAGAGGTGATGATCTTGAACGCCTCAGTGACCTTTTCCTTGGTGGCGCCACCGCCCACGTCGAGGAAGTTGGCAGGCTCCGCGCCGTACAGCTTGATGATGTCCATCGTCGCCATGGCAAGGCCCGCGCCGTTGACCATGCAACCGATTTCGCCGTCGAGAGCGATATAGTTGAGGTCGTACTTGGACGCCTCCAATTCCTTGGAGTCCTCTTCAGATGTGTCGCGCAGTTCGGCGATATCGGCGTGACGGTAGATCGCGTTGCCGTCAAAGCTCATCTTGGCGTCGAGGCATTTCAGGTCGCCCGTGTCAGTCACGATCAGCGGGTTGATCTCCAGCATCTCGACGTCTTTTTCGACAAAGATCTGGTACAGCGTACCCATCAGCGCGACGCACTGTTTGACCTGCTTGCCGGTCAGACCAAGGTTGAAGGCAATGCGGCGACCGTGGAACGCCTGATACCCAGTGGCCGGGTCAACGCTGAACGACAGGATCTTTTCGGGGGTCGACTCGGCGACCTCTTCGATGTCCATGCCGCCCTCGGTCGAGGCAACAAACGACACTCGGCTGGTCTGACGATCGACCAGCAGGGCAAGGTAGAGTTCGGTCTCGATGCCAGAGCCGTCTTCGATGTAGATCCGGTTGACCTGCTTGCCGACGTCGCCGGTCTGCTTGGTCACAAGGGTGCGGCCCAGCATACGCTTGGCCTCCATCTCGGCTTCCTCAACCGATTTGGCGAGGCGCACGCCGCCCTTTTCGCCTGCATCGGCTTCTTTGAAAGAGCCCTTGCCGCGGCCACCAGCGTGGATCTGCGCCTTGACCACCCAAAGCGGGCCGTCAAGCGCGCCAGCTGCGGTTTTTGCCTCTTCGGCTTTGAGAACGACGCGGCCGTCCGAGACAGGTGCCCCGTAGCTGCGAAGTAGGGCCTTGGCCTGGTATTCGTGGATGTTCATGGGTCGACTGTCCCCGTTTTGCTGCGGATTTGCCCTACCTATTCAGGGTCTGGCGCGGGTTTGAACCGCTATTTTGCCGCATGGGCGGTTTCGGGGGTAGGTTTCCGACATTTGTGATCACACCCCCGAAAGCTGTGATCACAAATTAATCAAGGCTTGTATGCAAAGTGATTCGCGGTGAGCGCTATCAGTTTAGCCAGACCATGAAGAGAAGGGCATCACCGCGGAACATCTGTTCAAACCGGCGCAGATTGCCGTCGTCCACAAGTGGCCCCTGTTCCATGTAGGGCAGCAGGCCATTGCCATGAACCCATGTCACGATGTCCACCGGAATGGGGGCCTGCAACAGTCGCGCAACATTGACCCCCGCTGCCGGTTCGACGCGCCAATGGGGTACCAGCAAGCGCCCCTCCAAAAGACCTTCGGCATCATCCAGGACCTTCATCCACACGGGGCCGGCGTCCTCGGGCAATTCGATGCCCAAGGCCGAGATCTGCCCAGCCCCAGGAATCCACTCGCGGTCGTTGTCGGTCTCCAGCGCCAGAAGATCCCAGAACCGTCGGTTTTGGGCGACCATGGCCAGCAGGTTTTCCCGCATGGCGCGGGTATGCGCTGGGTCCGGTTGCCGGTTCAGCGCGCCATAGAACATCGAAAATGTGTCGATCCAGCTTTCGAACCCACGCAGATAGCTGTGACGGGTGTTCGGCTGCGCGCCCCTCAGATCGGACATGGCATCAATGCTCTGGCTGACATCGGCGATGACCTCGGTTGGGTCAAACGCAAGGACGACATCGGTAATCGCCTCCAGCAGGTGAGTGTAGGCCGTCAACCATGCGGCATCCGCCGTATCAAACCGAACCACCAGACTGTTCAGATCACTCTGCGGCGCGGCGCGGCCAAAGGCAGCACGGGCGGCGGACATCAGACCCTCACCCTTATCCCGTGCGCCGTTTTCATTGATGTCGAACCAGACGCGTGTCAGGTCAAGGATCACACCAAAATCGCCCTGCACGTTAGTCAGCACGGCGCGCGCACCCTGCATGTCCGTACCAAGGTCGCGGAACAGATCGGTCACCAAGCCGGGGTAAAAGGGCGTGGCCTCAGGATTTGCGGGCAAGGGCAGCCGCAACACTGGCAGGTCCAATTTCCCGAAATCGGCATTGTGGCGATAGCGTAGTTGCAGCGTCTTTTCGATACCACGCAGGAACAGCACGCCGCCCAGGGCAAAGTCGCGCCCCGGGCTGGGTTGATCGTTTTCCAACGCCACGATCGTGTCCGTCAATCCGACACTTGAAACAAGCGGTGTCAGATCGATGTCCTGCGCGGCAGCAACGCTTGCCGTAAAGGTCAGGGCCAATAAGCTCTTGCGAAATAGCATCATGGAAAAAAGAATGCGCGCCCGAGGGCGCGCAATCAAGTATTTCAAATCGGCGGCAGCGTTCAGGTCAGCGAGCTGTCGATGGCCTTGCAGGCCGTAACCAGACCTTGAACGGCCTTGATCGAGGCATCGAACATCTCTTGCTCTTCCTTGTTGAGCTTGATGTTGACGATCTTTTCGACACCGCCGGCACCGATCACGGTGGGCACGCCGACATACATGCCGTCCAGGCCAAATTCGCCATCGCAATAGGCGGCACAGGGCAGAACGCGCTTTTGATCTTTCAGGAATGCTTCGGCCATTTCGATGGCTGAAGTGGCGGGCGCGTAGAAGGCCGATCCGGTCTTCAGCAGGCCGACGATTTCTGCGCCGCCGTCACGGGTGCGCTGAACAATCGCGTCCATCTTGTCCTGTGTCGTCCAACCCATGTCGATCAGGTCGGGCAGGGGAATACCAGCGACTGTCGAATAGCGCACCGACGGCACCATGGTGTCGCCGTGGCCGCCCAGAACAAACGCGGTGACATCTTTCATCGACACGTTGAACTCTTCGGCGAGGAAATGGCGGAAGCGCGCCGAATCCAGCACGCCGGCCATGCCGCATACCTTGTTCGCGGGCAGGCCCGAGAACTGTTGCAGCGCCCAGACCATCGCGTCCAGCGGGTTGGTGATGCAGATCACAAACGCGTCAGGGCAATTGTCGCGGATGCCTTCGCCGACAGATTTCATGACTTTGAGGTTGATGCCCAGCAGGTCATCGCGGCTCATGCCCGGTTTACGGGGCACACCAGCAGTGACGATGCAGACGTCCGCGCCTGCGATGTCGGCGTAGTCTTGCGTGCCCTTGAGGCTGGCGTCAAAGCCTTCTGACGGACCGGATTCGGCAATATCGAGCGCCTTGCCCTCGGGAGTGCCCTGAGCAATGTCGAACAGGACGACGTCGCCCAGTTCCTTCATTGCCGCGAGGTGGGCAAGCGTGCCACCGATCTGTCCCGCGCCGATGAGCGCGATCTTGGGTCTGGCCATGGATTCAATCTCCGCCTTGCGTGAATTTGGCGCTGTGCGTACGCGCAGACGGGCTGACGCGCAAGGGTGCTGCGACGCGGCGCTTGGTCCGCGCGCCTTGTAGAGAGCGCTAAATGCAGGATAAAGACCTGTCACGGGGAGATATTCACAGAGGCACTCATGGATTTATTTACCGCATCCGTTTTCGCGGTGTGCATCCCGGCTGTCATTTTTGCAGGCATTTCCAAGGGCGGTTTCGGCTCTGGCGTGGCTTTTGCCAGCGCATCGATTCTTGCGATCGTTCTGGAACCCGGCGTGGCGCTGGGTCTGATGCTGCCGCTCTTGATGCTGATCGACGTGGCAAGTCTGCCCGCCTATTGGCGCAAGTGGGATTGGGCCGCGGCAAAGGTGCTGCTGATCGGATCGGTGCCGGGAACGTTACTGGGGGCGCTGTTCTATGCCTGGACAGACCCGGACGCGGTGAGATTGCTTATTGGTTTGGTGGCGCTGTTATTTGTGGCCTGGCAATTGGGGCAATCAACAGGCTTGATCAATCTGCGCGGCAAGCGGTTTGGCCCCCGCACGGGGGTAATCGCAGGCGTGGTCCTCGGGTTTACCAGTTTTGTCAGCCATGCAGGTGGACCGGCGGCGGCGGTCTATCTTCTGGGGCAGGGGTTGGGAAAGACGACCTTTCAGGCGACCACGGTGCTGATCTTTTGGGCGGTCAATTTCTCCAAGGCGGGCATTTATGCCGGGATGGGCATCTTCACGCGGGAAACGCTGTTGCTTGACCTTGCACTGATCCCTTTTGCGCTGTTGGGCACTTGGCTGGGCATCAAGGCGCATCACATTGTCCCCGAACGGCTGTTTTTTGGCATCGCTTATGTCGCGCTGACGCTGACCGGGACAAAACTGATCTGGGATGCGCTGACCTGACACGGAAAGAACCGGAGCAGGTGTTTCAGGAACCGATCCTTCTGCGAAAAACCGGTTCCATGTCGATCACGCATCGTCCCCCTTGGCAGGCAGCGCCTCGGCCAGTTCCTCAAACGCCTGACCGCTGGCGACAAGGCAGGTGATGCCATTGGCCATAGTCACGGTGATGGTCCATGATCCAGAGTCGGGTGAGGCAAAAACCTCCATCACCGCATTGTTTGCGCCAAGGCCCATGCTTTGCCGGGTTTCACCGAACTTGGCGGCCAGTCTGTCGACCACCTCGTCGCGTGGGGCGCAGTGGCGCAGGTTCTGCGCCTCGACAATGTTGGCCGCGCCCAGCAGTAAGCCTGCCGCAAGCAGCGTCAGCTTGAAATATTTCTCCGTCATAGTGTCACCTTTCGGCTGCGCGCCGGGCCGATCTGGCGGATTGTCCGCAAGCCCGACACAGGGAATGTCCCCTCTGATCCGGGGCACCATCCTTGTGGCCTTATTGCCCCGTTGCCGCGTTCAACGACATGTCCCGATAGTCCGCTTGAGGCCGCTTAAAACAAGTTAACGCACCGCGCGTTGCATCGAATCCGCTAGGTTCGGTAGTCGGTTTGACACAAAAATACGCTGGTATTCTGCGGTGCGGCGTATTCGACCTTGAATTATCCGGCAAAAAATGCGCATCTCCGCGCAACAAAATTTCGCCCCGTCAAGGGGGGCTTAGATGGAGACCCCAATGGACCTGCGCGCGCGCCCTTACCGATCCGTTCTCTACATTCCCGGCTCCAAGGAGCGGGCGTTGGAAAAGGCCCGCGCCCTGCCCATCGACGCCATCATCTTTGACCTCGAGGACGCGGTTGCGCCGGGAGAAAAGACCGCCGCCCGCGAAACGCTGGCAGAAGCGCTGTCGCGCCCCTATGGCAATCGCACGCGCATCGTGCGCATCAACGGTTTCGACACCGAATGGGGAGAGGCGGACGCCCGCGCCGCGGCAGCGATGGACTGCGATGCGATCCTGTTGCCCAAGGTAGAAACCACAGCACAGCTTGATGTGTTGGCTGCTCTAACGGACAAGCCGCTTTGGGCAATGATGGAAACCCCAATGGGTATGATGAACGCGGGCCAGATTGCCGCGCATCCGCGCCTGCAGGGGATGGTTATGGGGACCAACGATCTTGCCAAGGATCTTAATTCCCGTTTTCGCGCCGACCGCCTGCCGATGCTAACCGGGCTGGGGCTGTGCGTGCTGGCGGCCAAAGCCCACGGCGTCACCATCGTTGACGGTGTGTACAACGCATTCAAGGACGATGAGGGCTTGCAGGCCGAATGCGTCCAGGGACGTGATTTGGGTATGGACGGCAAAACCCTGATTCACCCGGCACAGGTCGAGATTGCCAATGCGGCCTTCGCCCCCGGGACGGATGAGATCGACCTCGCCCGCCGCCAGATCGATGCGTTCGAAGAGGCCGCCAAGGCCGGGCAGGGAGTTGCTGTGGTCGACGGAAAGATCGTCGAAAACCTACACGTTGAAACCGCCCGAAAAATGCTTGCCAAGGCCGAAGCCATTGCGGCTTTGGCTGAATAAACGCAGGTTCACGCCGAAACCATGGAGGCCAATATGCTGCTATTGATTCTCGGCGTCGCGCTCTGGTGGGGCGCGCATTTGTTCAAGCGGGTCGCTCCCGGTGTGCGCGCACCCATGGGCGACAAGGGCAAGGGCGTTGTGGCGCTGGCGATCGTTGTCAGTATCGTCCTGATGATCTTTGGCTACCGGATGGCGGACGGCGCCTTTTTCTGGGGACGTCACCCGGCCACCGTTGGCATCAACAACCTGATCATGATCTTCGCCCTGTACCTGACTTCACCGGGACCGTCCAAGGGGGCGCTGTTCTACAAGATGCGCCACCCGATGCTGACCGGCTTTTTCCTGTGGACCGTGGCGCACCTGTTGGTGAACGGCGACGTCCCCAGTTTTGTCCTCTTTGGGGGGCTGGGTGTCTGGGCGCTGGTGGAAATGGCAGTGATCAACCGGGCAGAGCCGCACTGGACGCCGAATTCCAAAGGCGCGATCAAGAAGGATGCGATCTTTTTGGCTGCCTCTGTCGTATTGCTGGCGGTGATCGGCTATATTCATGGCCTTCTCGGCTATCCGGCCTTTGGATAAGCCAGTGAAACTGTATCGTTTCCTGTCGAGCGACGACACTTCTGCATTTTGCCACAAGGTCACCGCCGCGCTGAACGCTGGATGGGATCTACACGGCGGGCCGACCTATGCGTTTGACGCCGCCAACGGCGTCATGCGCTGCGGTCAGGCGGTGGTCAAGGATGCCCCCGGCACCTATTCCCCCGACATCAAGCTTGGAGAACAGTGACACATGGCAAAGACCAATCCGGGCCGGTTTTTCGAAGACTATACCGTGGGCGAAGTCATAGATCATGCCGTACCGCGCACCATCTCGGGCGGAGAGCGGGCGCTGTATCACGCGCTCTACCCGATGCGGCACGCGCTTTATTCGTCCGATGAATTTGCGCGCGACTGCGGATTGTCTGCGGCCCCCATCGACGACCTTGCCGCGTTTCACATCGTCTTTGGCAAGACGGTCCCGGATGTCTCGTTGAATGCCGTTGCCAACCTTGGCTATGCCGAGGGGCGCTGGCTAAAGCCGGTCTGGCAGGGGGATACGATCCGGTCGCAATCCGAGGTGATCGGGGTCAAGCAGAACTCCAACGGACGCACCGGCGTGGTTTACGTTCGCTCACGCGGACTCAACCAGCGGGATGAGGTAGTCATGGAATATGCGCGCTGGGTCATGCTGCGCAAACGAGACATGGACGCACCCGCCCCTGAGACAGTCATCCCCGAGTTGAAGAAAAGCCTTGAACCGTCCGACCTTGTGATCCCCGACGGACTGGATTTTTCCAGTTACGATTTCACACTCGCGGGGGAAAAACATCGCCTGTCGCACTACGAAGTTGGTGAAACCATCGACCATGTCGATGGCGTCACCATCGAAGAAGCCGAACACATGATGGCAACGCGGCTGTGGCAGAACACTTCAAAGGTGCATTTCGACATCACAGCGCGCCCGGACCAACGTCTGATCTATGGCGGGCACGTCATTTCGATGGCGCGGGCGCTGTCATTCAATGGTCTTGCCAATGCGCAGATCATCGCTGGCCTGAATGGCGGCGCACATGCCAACCCCTGCCTTGCTGGCAACACGATCAAGGCGTGGTCAGAAGTGCTGGATAAGGCCGAAACCGCAGCCCCCGGTGTCGGTGCAATCCGCCTGCGGCTGGTCGCAACCAAAGGCGGCGCGCCGTTCGAGTTGAAGGGGCCGGATGGCAAGTATTTGCCGGACGTGCTGCTGGATCTGGATTATTGGGCGTTGATGCCGGTCTGAGCCGGACCAATTAGCGGGCCTACCTTATCTCGGACCAAGTGAAAGCACCCGGTGTCTGTGGGGGAGGCTGCTGCCATGTCACCTTGACGTGACTTGCGTGCCGACGTCGGTCACGCTCTGTTTGAGCCATGCGCCTTTGTTTGGTCATCGCCTTCTGTCTATTGCCCGCGCGTCTGATCGCCTGCGAGGTTGCACTGGTCTTGTCGGTTGATGTTTCGGGGTCGGTGGATACACAGGAATATGACATCCAGATGCAGGGGGTGGCCCAAGCGCTGCGCGACAGTGCCGTGGCCGAGGCGTTGATCCGGGGGCGTGCGCAGGTGGCGCTGGTGCAATGGACCGGCAGTTCACGCCAGCAGGTGACACTGCCATGGCAAGAGGTCCGCAGCTTTGCCGATACCCGTGCACTGGCCGATGAAGTGGCCAACGCCCCGCGCGCCTGGCGGCATTATTCGACTGCCATCGGAGAGGCGCTGCGTGTCTCCGCCAACCTGTTCGACAGCGTTCCACATTGTCTTCGCCGGGTGATCGACCTGTCCGGTGACGGCGTGTCCAATGAGGGGGTACCTCCGGCCGTGCTACGCGCGGACTTTGGTCAACGGGGAATTATCGTGAACGCGCTGGCCATCGAAGGCGCGCAGGCGGGCGATCTCACCGCCTATTTCTTTGAAAACGTCATCGTTGGCTCCGGTGCCTTTGTCGCTACAGCAAACAGTTATGCCGAGTATCCCGACAGAATCCGTCAAAAACTCTTGCGTGAGTTGACCAAACAGACAGCGGGAACACAGCGCGTACGTTAGCGCGAAACTGTGATCACACACTCCGAGTGTGTGATCACAAAATGTGAAAATCCCACCAGTTGCGCCAAAAAACCGCAGGATTAACGGGGCCACCCCCGTGACACGCCGCGTGAAAGAAGTAGAACAAGAGGCAACGGACCCGAAAGGACATCATCCATGGCCGACGTGAACCGGGGCAATCGCCCACTCTCTCCGCATCTGCAGGTGTATCGCCCGCAGCTTACCTCGATTTCCTCAATCCTCACCCGCATTACCGGCAATGCGCTGTTGCTGGCCGCGCTGATGATAGTCTGGTGGTTCCTCGCTGCGGCGACCTCGCCAGAGTACTTCGCAACCGCAGACGCAGTTGTGCGTTCATGGTTTGGCGATCTGGTGATGCTAGGCTCTGTCTGGGCGATCTGGTATCACCTGCTGGCTGGTGTGCGTCACATGATCTGGGACGAGGCCAAGATGCTCGAGATCGACTCCGCCGAAATGCTGGGGTGGGGTGTGATCATCGGCTCTGTCCTGCTGACCCTCTTTACCATCATCGTTGTCTGAGGAGGCCCGAAACATGGCATTTCTGACCGATCGCAAGCGCGCAGTGGGCTGGGGCGCAGCCAAATCCGGCACCGAACACCACTGGGCAATGAAGAAAAGCAGCGTCGCGCTGCTTATTCTAGTGCCTTTCTTCATCTTTACCTTTGGCGGCGCACTGGGCGGCACCTATGAAGAGGTGCTGGCCTACTACAGCCGCCCCTTCCCGGCGATCGTCGCTGCGCTGACCATCCTTGTGGGCTTTCACCACTTCAACATGGGGGTGCAGGTGCTGATCGAGGATTATGTGCATGGGGTGATGGAGAAAATCCTGATCCTGATCATGACCTGCCTCAGCTACGGCGCCGCCGCAGTCGGCGTTTTCGCCATCGCCCGCATCGCCCTCTGAGACGACGCGCCAGACCCATCCGCCAGTGACGATTTTTCGACGAAAAATCGCCTCCCGCTACAGATCGACAGGTACATTCCAATGGCAGCATACGAATACGAGACGCATGATTATGACGTCGTGGTCGTCGGGGCCGGGGGCGCAGGGCTGCGCGCCACGCTCGGCATGGCGGAACAAGGGCTGCGCACCGCATGCGTGACCAAAGTATTCCCGACACGTTCGCACACCGTCGCCGCCCAAGGCGGCATCGCGGCCTCGCTGTCGAACATGGGTCCCGATCACTGGCAGTGGCACATGTACGACACGGTCAAGGGCTCCGACTGGCTGGGTGATACCGACGCAATGGAGTACCTCGCGCGTGAGGCGCCCAAGGCTGTCTATGAATTGGAGCATTACGGTGTTCCATTCAGCCGCACCGAAGAGGGCAAGATCTATCAGCGTCCCTTCGGCGGTCACACCACCGAATTTGGCGAAGGCCCGCCCGTGCAGCGCACTTGCGCCGCCGCGGACCGCACCGGCCACGCAATCCTGCACACGCTTTATGGCCAGTCGCTGAAGAACAACGCCGAGTTCTACATCGAATACTTTGCCATCGACCTTTTGATGGAAGATGGTGTCTGCAAAGGTGTTCTCTGCTGGAAGTTGGACGACGGCACCTTCCACGTCTTCAACGCCAAAATGGTGGTGCTAGCGACCGGCGGCTATGGTCGTGCTTATTTCTCTGCCACATCGGCGCACACCTGCACCGGCGACGGTGGTGGTATGGTGGCCCGCGCGGGGCTGCCGCTTCAGGACATGGAATTTGTTCAGTTCCACCCCACCGGCATCTACGGTTCCGGCTGCCTGATCACCGAAGGTGCGCGCGGCGAAGGCGGCTACCTCACCAACTCCGAAGGTGAGCGTTTCATGGAACGCTACGCCCCGACATACAAAGACCTCGCGCCGCGCGACTATGTCTCGCGCTCCATGACCATGGAAATCCGCGAAGGTCGCGGTGTGGGTTCAGAAGGCGATCACATCCACCTGAACCTGTCGCACCTGCCCGCAGAGGCATTGGCCGAACGCCTGCCCGGCATTTCGGAAAGTGCCAAGATCTTTGCTGGTGTCGACGTGACCAAGGAACCGATCCCGGTTCTGCCGACGGTCCACTACAACATGGGCGGCATTCCCACGAACTACTGGGGTGAGGTGTTGAACCCGACCGAGGGCGATTCCAACGCCGTTGTTCCTGGCCTGATGGCCGTGGGCGAGGCAGGCTGCGCAAGCGTCCACGGGGCCAACCGCCTTGGATCAAACTCGCTGATTGACCTAGTGGTCTTTGGCCGTGCAGCCGCGATCCGCGCCGGGAAGGTTGTCGACCCCGAAACCGCTGTGCCAACAGCGCCCAAAGATCAGATCGAAAAAGCCTTTGACCGCTTTGACGGCATCCGCAACGCGGACGGTGGAACGCCCACCGCCGAACTGCGGCTGGAAATGCAGAAGACCATGCAGCGCGACGCCGCCGTTTTCCGGACCGCCAAGACCATGGCCGAGGGTGTCGAGGCGATGACCGCCATCGCTGGCAAGATGGATGACATCAAAGTCACCGATCGGAGCCTTGTCTGGAACTCGGACCTGATGGAAAGCCTTGAGCTGACCAACTTGATGCCCAACGCACTGGCAACCATCGTCGGGGCCGAAGCGCGCAAGGAAAGCCGCGGCGCGCACGCGCATGAAGATTTCTCGACCCGCGACGATGAAAACTGGCGCGTGCACACCATCGCCCGGGTCGACGGCAACAAGGTCGATCTCAGCCATCGACCGGTTGTCGTAGATCCTCTGTCAACCGAAGAGCAGGGCGGTATCTCGCTCCAGAGGATCGCGCCCAAGGCACGGACCTTCTGAGGTCGGCAGAGTGGTCGGTATGGCTCGCAAACATGTCATCTTTCACGTCGGGCTCCCCAAGACCGGGACCTCGGCGTTTCAGGACGCACTTGTTCTGAATCGGGATGCCCTGCGGGCCCGTGGGATCGCGTTCAGCCGTAAACAGGACGTCGGCTCCGACTTTCGCAGCGCTGCGCGCGACACTGTTCGGTATGGCCCGTCGCGCCTGCGGCAGAGGCGGCTAGATCGCGCCGCGCGCCGCATCCGCGACTGGGCCGACGCGCAGAAATCTCCCGTCGTGTTGATCACTGACGAAAACCTGCTTGGCTGGCGCGTCCGCGACATGTACCGGATGACGTTCGACAGGGGACCGGCGCAGGCCATGCGGGCGCTGCAAAAAGCCTTTGACGGCGATGAAATCTCTTGGGTGCTGTTTCGGCGCGATCCGGCAGCGCATATGCAGTCATCCTATCGCTACGCGGTCAAATTGCGCGGCGTCAGCGCGGACTATGACGATTGGGCGCGCGAGATCGGACGGCCCGAGGCTCTTGGGCAATTGGTTGCCGAGGCGGAAAAGGCGTTTGGTGTTGCGGGTCATGTTTTTGACATGGAAGAGCAAATCGCCTCACCCCGCTTTTGGGGGGCGCCGATCCTGGAACTTGCCGGGATGTGCCCAGAGGATGTTGACGCGCTGAAGCCCGCGCCGCGCACCAACGCTGGGGTGCCGGACGATCTTTTGGAATACGTCCGCCGGATCAATGCGATCGGGCTGGAAAAAGAGCAGCGGCTTAAGGCCGTGGATGTTCTTTTGACCATGCATTCGGACCTGACGGACGGTGTGTCGCGTGCAGCCTATGGGAGGGTGGAATAGATGTTTGAGACTTCAGCAACGACCCATACATCAAAGGGTAGCAGAGGGGCGCGCGGCTCGATCCTCGCGGCCTGCAAGCGCGCGTTCAGCGCGGAACACCCGATATTGTGGTCAACGCTTGCCGCAGCGCTGTTCACCGTCTCGGCGTTGCCAGCAATGGCAAACGGATATGGTCAAACCTCTCGCACCTGTGAGGCCTTGGCACACGACTACGCCTACACAGGATCGAAATCGGGCTATGTTAATCGCTATCAGCAGGCGCTTTATGACTGCCGCAACCGACAAGCCGCCCCCTCGCCACAGCAGAGATATCGCAGACCAGTCGTTGTCGTGCCAGCAGAGCAGGTCGGCTGCTACCCTGGCGCGCCGCGCATGTACCGAGGAACACTCTATTGTTTCGATTGATCCGTCATTGCCTTGTTGGTGTTGCGCTTGCGACCCTCATAGGCTGCTCGCCGCAGGCGCAGGATCAACTTGCTCGCAACGCAGCGCGCAGTGCGCTCACCCCAGTGGTGTCTGAGCAATTCCCCGGAGTTCCGCTGCAGCCGACGCTGGACTGCCTCATTGATAATGCCAATGCGCAGCAGATCCGCGCGCTGGCTGCCGACGCCGTGCTGGGGCCGACGGAAAGCACGTTTCAGATTGCAAAGGACATCGCGTCCAAACCCGAAACCCTCCGCTGTCTGGCCGTGAACGGCCTGCCAGCTTTGCTTCGCTAAGGAGAGAGAAATGGTACAGTTCACGCTCCCCAAGAACTCGCAGATCAAGACCGGCAAGACTTGGCCTAAGCCCAAGAATGCCAAGACGATACGCAAGTTCAGCATCTACCGCTGGAATCCGGATGACGGCAAAAACCCGCAGGTTGATACCTATTTCATCGACATGGACACCTGCGGTCCGATGGTTCTGGACGCGCTGATCAAGATCAAGAACGAGATCGATCCGACGCTGACCTTCCGCCGGTCTTGCCGCGAAGGGATCTGTGGTTCCTGCGCGATGAACATCGACGGGATCAACACGTTGGCGTGCATCTATGGCTTGGACGAGGTCGAGGGCGACGTCAAAATCTATCCGCTGCCGCACATGCCGGTGGTCAAGGATCTGATCCCGGACCTGACGCATTTCTATGCTCAGCACGCCAGCATCATGCCTTGGCTGGAAACCAAGACCAACCGCCCCGCCAAGGAGTGGAAGCAGTCGATCGAAGACCGTAAAAAGCTGGACGGTCTGTATGAATGCGTGATGTGCGCCTCCTGTTCGACCGCATGTCCGTCGTATTGGTGGAATGGTGACCGCTACCTTGGACCGGCGGCCTTGTTGCACGCGTATCGCTGGATTATCGACAGCCGCGATGAGGCTACCGGCGAACGTCTGGATGAGCTTGAAGATCCGTTCAAGCTTTACCGCTGCCACACGATCATGAACTGCGCCAAGACTTGCCCCAAGGGTTTGAACCCGGCGCTGGCGATTGCCGAGATCAAGAAAATGATGGTCGATCGCGCAGTCTGATCGCGCGGGCGGTCGGTTCCTGTCAATTGCACAAGCGCCCCGGCCGCCTTTGCGCGGTTGGGGCGCATTTCTTTGGGTGACGCAACTTCCCTTGCATTGGGTGCAACACGCGTTTGCGGCTTTGACGGGTGTCACGACCGCAAAGGTGGACTAGGTAGCACGGCAGGGAGGGGGTCGCTGTAGATCGAAAGGCAACCCCATGACAGAGAACCAAAAAAGCAAGGCGAACGCCGCCCTTGAAGCCCTCAATCAGGCTTGGGCCTATTACACTCCTGAAAGACGACCTGAAAGCACGGTGCCGGTCTATGAGGATCTGCCCTTTGCCGCATGACACCAAGATGATCTCGCCCGGCCCGTCGGACCGGGCGTTTTAGTCTGAGCGGCGTGGGCTGCGGGCTTTATCCGCTTCCGCGCTTCTGGCACCACACCGCCGAATGCTGGCTATGCGCGACAGGTTGCTTTTCCTACGCGGCCGCGACCGCTACATGACCTCTATGTTTGTCATCGTCGGTCTTATCATCGCCTTTGTCCTGATTGCCGTGTTTTCCAACAGGGCCACCCGCCTTTGCCGGTGGCGTGAGCGGCGGAAAGATGGACTCAGTACGTGGACCTGTGTGCATTGCGGCGCGCAGTTGTCAGGTGCCATTGGGCAACCTCCACGCGAATGCCATCGCCCGGACGCGCAAGCGCGCCGCTGATGTCATCGCAGGGGGAGTGGGCAGTCACCTCTTGCGTTATATCGACCTCGGGGGTTCACTCGCCGGAAAAAGGAGCCGCGCCATGACCACACCGCCCTCTGACGCCGAGGCCCGCCGGGCCATACCGCCGGTGATCTGCTACCCCAATGAGACGCTGCCGCAGCCCGATCTGCCTGTGTATCGTGCGGCGTTGGAATCCGCAGCGGTCATCGAGACGATTTTGGCACAGCCCCGCAATGCCTGCAGCTTTGCCGTGCCTGCCGGGCATTTCTTCCGTATTTCCTCTGTCGAAGGTCCGCAGGTCGGCGACCTGAACCTGTGGAACGCGCAGGACCTGTCCGAGCGGTTCTATTCTGGCAAAACCCGCGCCCTGCACGGCACCCATGTCACCACAGGGGAACGCCTCTGGTCCAGTTTTCCCAACCTGCGGCCGATGGCGACCATCGTAGAGGACAGCCTGGATTGGTACGGCATCGACGCCTTTGGTGGATCCGTGCATGATGTGATTGGCACGCGCTGTGATCCTTACACCGGCAATCTGTTGGCAGGTACGCAATACCATCACTGCTGCCACTCCAACCTGACACGCGCCTTGGCGGTGGCGCGTCAGATGTCCGTGGAAGAGGCCGAAACCCATGTCCACGACGTGCTCAACGTCTTCATGTGCACTGGGTTCACCCGCGACACCGGTCAATATTTCATGAAGGCAAGCCCGGTCCGACCGGGAGATCAGATCACATTTTTTGCTGAGATTGATCTTTTGGGAGCGCTCAGCGCCTGTCCGGGCGGCGATTGTTCGGCCCAGCACAGTTCAGATACGGCTGAGTGCCACCCACTGAAGGTTGAGGTGCTTGCCCCTGCTACAGGTGCGTTGGGCGACTGGCAAAGCCCGCCGCCCAACGGTTATGATAGAACGCATGGTGTCTAGTGTGGGGACGAGCTCGCCGCCGTTCGATTAATTAAAGGCCGCTTCCAACGCGATCGCGACCATTTCGCCGAAAGACCGTTCACGGTCTTCGGCTGGCAGCGCCGCCCCGGTTGCTAGGTGATCAGAAACGGTCAGCACAGCCAAGGCCCGCGCATTGTGACGGGCGGCGACAGAATATAGCTCGGCGGCCTCCATCTCGACCGCAAGAACGCCGTGCCGCACCATCTGCTCATTCAGGTCTGGCCGTTCGTCGTAGAAGACGTCCGACGAATAGATTCCGCCCACATGGGTCGTTGCCCCGTGCCTGCGCGCCGCAGCGACTGCCGCTTCCAACAGTCCGAAATCCGCGCAGGGCGCAAAGCTCAATTCCCGGAACAGACCCTTTGAGGGAGTGGATAAGGTCGATGCCGTCATTGCAATGACGATGTCACGCAAGCCGACATGTTCCTGCATCGCGCCACAGGATCCGATCCGGATTAGCGTCTTTGCCCCGTAGTCACGCAGCAATTCATTGGCATAGATTGAAAGGCTGGGCATTCCCATGCCCGACCCCTGGATAGTAACACGATGGCCTTTCCAGGTGCCGGTATACCCCAGCATTCCCCGTGTTTTGTTCACACAGAGGGCATTATCCAAAAATTTTTCTGCGGCCCACTTTGCCCGCTGCGGGTCCCCGGGCATCAGCACGGTTTCGGCGATATCACCCGCAGCGGCCCCAATGTGAATCGTCATGTTAGATCGCGAGATCGTCTAGGGACTTGCCACCGTCCAGCGCCTCAATTACCCAATTGGGTTTGCGACCACGCCCGGTCCATGTTTGAGTTGGGTCGGCAGGGTTGGCGTATTTCGGCGCGCCCTTGCTGCCTTTCACATTAGCCGAATACACCTCGTCCAACGAAAAGCCGAACTCTTTCACAGCCAACTCCGCTGCGCGTTTTGCTTCTGCCCGTTTACGCGTCTCGACAGTCTTGAGCGCTTTCTGCGCATCGGCGATCAATTGCACAAGTTCTTCGCGAGAGAGCTTTTCCAGATTAATATCCATGTTTCTTCTCCATTATTTAGGACGCTACTTCTTTATCCGTTTCCACTAAGTTTCAACTTCTTTTTTGTGACATTTGCAAGGGTGTGCGATTTGTAGCCAAAAGTATAGGTAATTCAATGTGACCACTTATGACCCGCGGTTGCGAGAAAATACTAGGCCGATTTGACGCCGACTAGAGGCAGACATGTAAAAGCCCCGCAAAAATTGCGGGGCTTTGCGGCGATGACAGGACGCTTGACGTCTTTTACTCTGCGGCAACAGAAGCAGGATCGGCAAGAGTCACAATATCGCGCATTATTGTGTTCAACTTAAAATCCTTGGGCGTATAGACTTGCGCGACCCCCATGACTTTCAAGCGCCGGGCGTCTTCGTCAGGAATAATGCCGCCGACAATCACCGGCACATGGCCCAGCCCGTCTGCCCGCATCCGCTCCATCAGGTCTTCGACCAGTGGAATATGGCTGCCGGACAGGATCGACAGGCCGACCACATGCGCACCGTTGCGCGCCGCATCGACGATCTGTTCCGGTGTTAGGCGAATCCCCTCATAGTCGATCTCCATACCGCAATCCCGTGCCCGGAACGCGATCTGTTCGGCGCCATTAGAATGCCCGTCCAGTCCCGGTTTGCCGACCAGAAATCGGAGCCGCGTGCCCAGCCGGTCACTGACCATGTTCACCGCTTCGCGTAGGTCTTCCAGCCCCTCGGTTTTATTGGACACCGACCGCGATACGCCTGTGGGGCCACGGTATTCGCCAAACACTGCGCGCATCTGCGCCGCCCATTCGCCGGTGGTCACCCCCGCCTTGGCGCAGGCGATAGAGGCGGGCATCACATTGCGGCCCTCGGCCGCGGCCGCGCGCAGGTCCGCGAGTGCGGCGCGGACCTCTCCATCGTTACGTTCGTCCCGCCATGCGCTCAGCCGGCCGATCTGATCCTGCTCCATCGCCGGATCGACCGTCATGATGCCGCCTTCCGCGTCCATCAACGGGCTGGGTTCGCCGTGAGTGAACTTGTTGACGCCCACCACCACGGTCTCTCCACGTTCAATACGGTTCAGCCGTTCGGCATTGCTGTCGACCAGCCGCCCCTTCATGTATTCGATCGCCTCGACCGCGCCGCCCATGCTGTCGATATTGGCCAGTTCGGCGCGCGCCCCCGCTTTTAGGACCTCCACCTTGGCATCCACCGCGGGGTTGCCGTCAAACAGGTCATCGTATTCCAGCAAATCGGTTTCATAGGCCATTATCTGCTGCATGCGCATCGACCATTGCTGATCCCAGGGCCGGGGCAAGCCAAGCGCTTCGTTCCACGCGGGCAATTGGACGGCGCGCGCACGGGCATTTTTCGACAGGGTGACTGCCAGCATCTCGATCAGGATACGGTAGACGTTGTTTTCCGGCTGTTGTTCGGTCAGCCCAAGGCTATTCACCTGAACGCCATAGCGGAACCGACGGTATTTGGGATCCTCGACACTGTATCGATCGCGGCAGATCTCATCCCAGAGGTCCACAAAGGCGCGCATCTTGCACATCTCGGTCACAAACCGGATGCCGGCGTTTACAAAGAAGCTGATCCGCCCGACCAGTGTCGGGAAATCCTCGGCCGGGACACGCGTCTTCAGCTCATCCAGAACTGCCGTGGCCGTGGCCAGTGCAAAGGCCAATTCCTGTTCCGGTGTCGCACCCGCCTCTTGCAGGTGGTAGGAGCAGACATTCATCGGGTTCCATTTGGGCACATTAGTATAGCAGTATTCCGCAACATCTCCGATCAGCTTCAGGCTGGGTTTCGGTGGGCAGATATAGGTGCCGCGGCTGAGGTACTCTTTGATCAGGTCGTTCTGCACCGTGCCTTGCAGTTTAGAGATATCCGCGCCTTGTTCCTCGGCCACCGCGATGTAAAGCGACAGCAGCCACGGCGCGGTCGCATTGATCGTCATCGAGGTGTTCATCTGTTCCAGCGGAATATCCTGAAACAATGCGCGCATATCGCCCAGATGGCAGACCGGCACACCGACCTTGCCGACCTCGCCGCGTGCTAGAATGTGGTCACTGTCATAGCCCGTCTGCGTCGGCAGGTCGAAAGCGACAGACAGTCCGGTCTGGCCCTTGGCTAGATTGCCGCGATACAATTCGTTCGAGGCTTTGGCCGTCGAATGACCGGCATATGTGCGGATCAACCAAGGTTTGTCGCGTTGCGGCATCTGGGTTTCGGTCATCGGGGTCTCCGTCAGGCATGAATCGAGTTCAGCAATCTTGTTGCGTTTCAGCAGAGATACGCGAAAGATTGTGTCTCTGTCAATTCGCCGCATCGCAGCGCGAGCACATGCAGCATGGGCCGTCTCTGGCGCGAGCGCAATATTCTGCGGCGCGGCAGGCTTTGGGTTTTGGGGCGATGAGGTCGGTCTTGAAAAAATTCAACCGGGTTGAGGATTTATCGCCCCGTTTGTACAAAACACCGCTCGGCGATACCTGCCCCTTGCCGCCCAGCCATACCCCTGCAAGAGTCACCGCAATGACGTCGCAAGTATCCCTGCCGTTCTGGCTCTTTGCCCTGATCCTCGCCTTTGCGGTGGTCAGTTTCGCGACGCACTTTCTGTTTCCATCTGTGCGCTGGGTGTTGCGACGTAGGCTGGAACGGGCGGTGGCGCAGTTGAACCAACGGTTGGAACGCCCGATCGAACCTTTTCGCCTGTTGCGCCGATACGATCTGATTCAGCGGCTTCTATATCATCCGGACGTCACTCAGGCGATTGTTGAGCATGCGGCCGAACACGGCCTGCGTGAGGATGTCGCCTTTGAACAGGCCCGCCGTTATGCGCGCGAGATCGTGCCGTCGTTTTCCGCGTTCGCCTATTTTGGCCTTGGGCTTCGCTTTGCGCGCTGGTTGTCGAACACCCTGTATCGCGTGCGGTTGGGCCGGCATGACGGCGAAGGGCTTGCCGCAATTGACCCGGAGGCCACGGTGGTTTTTGTCATGAACCATCGGTCCAACATGGACTATGTGCTGGTCACGCATCTGGCGGCCAACCGTTCAGCCCTGTCCTATGCGGTGGGTGAATGGGCGCGTGTCTGGCCGTTGTCGCGTCTGATCCGATCTATGGGGGCTTACTTCATCCGCCGGACATCGCGGGACGGTTTGTATCGCACGATTTTGCGGCGCTATGTCCAGATGGCGACCAGCGGTGGCGTGACACAGGCCATCTTTCCCGAAGGCGGGCTAAGTCTGGATGGCGGCATTGCGCCGCCGAAACTGGGGCTTCTGGCCTACCTTCTAGATGATCTCGATCTGGCAGCCCGTGATGTTGCCTTCGTTCCAGTGGGCCTGAACTATGATCGCGTGTTGGAAGATAAGGTGCTGATAGCTGCCGATCGTCAGGGAACACGCCGGTTTGATGCCTCCGTCACCCGTGTCATTCGATCTGTCCTTCGTCAGGTCTGGTTGCGCCTGACAGGACGGTTCCACCGTTTCGGGTATGCGGCGGTCAGCTTTGGTCCGCCCGTTTCCCTGCGCGCGCATCCCGCACTTGCCAGCGATGCCGAGGCGCTGGCCAAGGCGCTCATGGCGAGGATCGCGGCCATCATTCCGGTGCTGCCGGTGCCTCTTGTCGCGCATCTTCTGATGCGTGGGCCGCAAACCCGCGTCGAATTGGAGCGTGGCTTTTCCGACGCGGTTGCCGCCTTGCCTGAAGCGCATGTCCATCTCGCCCGGAACAACCGGGGCTACAGCGTCGAATTTGGTCTACGCGCCATGATCGAGCGCGGTCTGGTGGAGGAACGCGACGACTCGTTCCATCTCACGCCCCAAGGGGCACCGCTGGCCGCCTACTACGCGCGTTCCATCGACCACCTGTTCTAAAATACCTCATCTGTCGAGTTCTCAGGGCATTAGGCGCAATGCTTTGGCCAGACCGCCAGTGGTTAATGCTGCGCTCGCATAGATTATTCTGCGTTCGCGAGGTCATAAAATTTCAAAAACGATGCAAATGATGTTGCAATGTTGCGCGACGAAGAATATTCCGGGGTCAGACGCCGCGATTCTGCACCGCAGAACCGGTCAACCCGTCCACTCTGGCCTACAGGAGACCGATATGGCTCTGGATACGCAAACGAACATCGCTCAATATGATGCGCCGGAAAAAGACCTCTACGAAGTCGGTGAAATGCCCCCGATGGGCTACGTCCCTAAAAAGATGTACGCTTGGGCGATCCGTCGTGATCGTCATGGCGAGCCGGATCAGAGCTTTCAGCAGGAGGTGGTCGATGTCTGGGACATTGACAGCCACGAGGTGCTGGTTCTGGTGATGGCGGCAGGCGTCAACTATAATGGCGTCTGGGCTGGTCTGGGTCAGCCGATCTCACCCTTTGATGTGCATGGTCAGGACTACCACATCGCAGGGTCAGACGCGGCGGGTATCGTCTGGAAGGTGGGCGACAAGGTCAAGACCTGGAAGGTCGGTGATGAGGTTGTCATCCATTGTAATCAGGACGATGGCGACGATGAGGAATGCAACGGCGGCGACCCGATGTTTTCCCCCACCCAGCGGATCTGGGGCTATGAGACTGGCGATGGGTCGTTTTCACAGTTCACCAAGGTGCAGGCCCAGCAGTTGATGCCGCGTCCCAAGCATCTGACCTGGGAGGAAAGCGCCTGCTACACGCTGACTTTGGCCACCGCGTACCGGATGCTTTTCGGTCACCATCCTCATGAACTGAAGCCGGGCCAGAACGTTTTGGTCTGGGGCGCCTCGGGCGGACTGGGCTCTTACGCGATTCAGCTGGCGAACACGGCGGGTGCAAATGCGATCGGCGTGATTTCGGATGAAAGCAAGCGTGAGTTCGTGATGGCGCAAGGCGCCAAGGGCGTAATCAACCGCAAGGATTTCGATTGTTGGGGCCAGTTGCCCATCGTGAACTCGCCCGAATACAATGCGTGGCTGAAAGAGGCGCGCAAGTTCGGCAAGGCAATCTGGGATATCACTGGCAAAGGTGTGAGCGTTGACATGGTGTTCGAACACCCGGGTGAGGCGACCTTCCCGGTCTCCACGCTGGTGGTCAAGAAGGGCGGCATCGTCGTGATCTGTGCTGGCACGTCCGGGTTCAACTGCACGTTTGACGTGCGCTACATGTGGATGCACCAAAAGCGCCTGCAGGGTTCGCACTTTGCCAACCTCAAGCAAGCCGCATCAGCCAACCGCCTGATGATCGAGCGCCGCCTTGATCCCTGCATGTCCGAGGTTTTTCCGTGGGCAGAAATCCCCGACGCCCACATGAAGATGCTGCGCAATGAGCACAAGCCCGGCAACATGTCGGTTCTGGTGCAGGCCCCCAAGACCGGGCTGCGCACCCTTGAGGATGCATTGGCCGCCCGCAAGTAACCTTTGGCCGCCAATCTTCGGCTCTCTGACGCCCGCGAATCGCCCCTGGCATCGCGGGCGTTTTGCGTTTGAGGCCCGGCCTGAACGGTTTCAAATACTTGGCGAAACGCCCCCTCGCTATTTCTGGGGAGGAAGATTCCGCGAATATCGGCAAGTTCGAGTGCGTGCTATGGTTGTTTTAATGAAGCGTTAACCATCTATACACGAGGCTGATCATGGGACATGACTGGATTTTGGACGTTCTCACTGACCTGAAATCATTCGCTCGGGCCAATGGCATGCAGTCACTGGCCGCGCAGTTGGATGATGCATCCTTCGTCGCACAGGCAGAGATTGCGTCCCAGGCCGAGGGTAATGGCATTGGGCTTTTTGTCGGGAAACGCACTGCGACTGGACGGACTGATAGAGCGGCTCGAATCCGCTGAGGGACTCGAGGATCTGCAAATCCTGATTGAGGAATTGCGAGACAGCTATGGGGTCGACCACATTGTTTATCACTGGGTCAACAGCAATGGCGAACAGTACGGATGTGGCACCTATGACCTGGAGTGGGTCAACCGCTATGTCGAAAAGGGCTATTTGCGTGTCGACCCAGTGGTGGTGGGTTGCTATCAGCGGTTCCACCCCGTGGATTGGAAGCGGCTGGATTGGTCAAGCAAGGCTGCACGCGCGCTCATGCAGGATGCAATCGCCTATGGCATTGGGAACCAGGGTTTTTCAATTCCTCTTCGTGGACCCAACGGTCAATTCGCGCTGTTTACACTTTCGCACAACTGCAATGACACCGAATGGGAGGATTTTACCTTAACCAACCGGCGCGATCTGATCCTGATCGCGCACTACTTCAACCAGAAAGCGCTTGAATTCGAACCCGGTCGCACGCCAGAGGCCTCGCAGTCCTTGTCCCCGCGTGAGATCGAAGCCATGACACTACTTGCAGTTGGCTACAGCAGGGCACAAGCCGCTGATACTCTTTCGATTTCCGAGCACACCTTGCGAGTTTATGTCGAAAGCGCCCGGCACAAACTGGGTGCTCTGAACACCACTCATGCGGTCGCGCGGGCCCTGAGCCGGGGCGTCATCGTGGTCTGAACGCGCGCTTTGGTAAAGCATGTGTTTGGTCAGCGCGCGCTCAGGTTGAATCTCGTTAACCACTCTGCCGGCAATCTCTCCTCATCGAATTTACATTCCGAGGGGAAAACGAAAATGATCCGCTACATCTACGGCACTGACCTGCACAAGTTCCCGAAGCTCGCAGAGGCGATGTTCCGCGACCGCGCCGACCAGTTCAAGACGCGTCTTGGCTGGGAAGTGTCCGTCGACGAAAGCGGTCTTGAGCGTGACGAATACGATGATGAGAACCCTCTGTATGTCATCTGGGAAAACGCCGATGGCACACATGGCGGATCCATGCGTCTGCTGCCCACAGTGGGTCGCACCATGATAAACGATCATTTCATTCACCTGACAGACGGCGTGCGTATCCAGTCTCCGTTGATCTGGGAGTGCACCCGATTTTGTTTGGCCCGCGGTGCGACCCCCGGTGTGGCGGCGGCACTGATGCTGGCCGGTGGCGAGGTCATGCAGGAATTTGGTGTAGAGCACTATGTCGGCGTCTTTGATGCGCGGATGGTGCGGATCTATCGTCGTATTGGCTCTTCACCAGAGGTGTTGGGACAACAAGGGGAAGGTCGCGAACAGATCAGCGTCGGACTGTGGGAGTTTACCAAAGCAGCACAAGCACAAGTGTCGAAAAGTGCGGGCATCACGCCGGAAATGTCCAAACGGTGGTTCGCGCGCTCCTTTGGCGACATCGTTGTGCCAAAGGAACGGGAAGCGGCCTGAGGAACTTCGGACAAAGGTAATTCCAACCGATGCTTCAAAAACGCGCGTAGGGTGATCCCTGCGCGCGTTTTCCATTTCCAGCCAAGGCAGCAGGGCCGTCAGCGGCAGAAAAGAGTATGTGAGCCAAAAAGAAGCCGCAAAGGGTTCTGGTGGCCCCTCGCCGGGCGCGTTATTGTCCGATATGACCTTGCCCTCCCTCGTATTTTCCGACGACCAGGCCGCTGCCTATGACAGCGTCACACAGCTTTTGCGTGAGGCTGGCGTTGATCTGGACGAAGGGTTGTGCCTCCCGGCACAGGAGGGACGCGCGCGAGTGATGGCCTTGATGGGCAAGGCGGGCAGCGGCAAGACGCTGTTGCTGGCTGAGTTGGTCAAGGCGTTGGAGGCGGTCGGGGTCGAGACGGTCTCTGGCGATTATGAAAGCAGGCGGTCACGCGAAAAGCGTACCCTTGCCGTGCTGGCGCCCACCAACAAAGCGGCCAGCGTATTGCGGATGCGGGGGGTGCCTGCCACCACCATTCACCGGATCATCTACACACCCGTCTATGATCCGGAATATGAAAAGATTGCCGAGTGGCTCATGGGCAATGAGGACGAGCGGCCAGAGATTGAGGGGCTGACCGACGTGGCTCTGGAACGAGCGCAGGCGGTTTATGCACAGCACAAATCCGTTCCCGCAGCATTGGCGGCCGCCGGTTTGAGGGGGAGTGACTTCATCACCGGCTGGAAGCGGCGCGAAGAACCGTTGGACATCGGTTTTGTCGACGAATCCTCAATGCTGGACGAACGCCAGTTCGAAGACCTGCAAGAGATCTTTCCCAACCTTGTGCTGTTTGGCGATCCAGCGCAGTTGGCGCCCGTCAACCAATCGGGAAAGATGGTGTTTGACGGCCTGAAAAACAGCCAGAAACGTGAGCTGAGCCGCGTCCACCGACAGGCGGCGGACAACCCGATCCTTGATCTGGCCCATGCGCTGGCTGACCCCGCACTGGGGTTTGAAGATTTTGAGCACATGGTCGAAGATGCGTCGCGGCGTGACGACCGGGTTGTCTTTGCCAATCGCGTCGAGGTCGATCTGATGGCGCGCTCGCCTGTGCTGGTCTGGCGCAATGCCACGCGCATTCGGTTGATCAATGCCTTTCGAAGGGTGCATGAAGCCCCTGCCGATAGCCTGTTGCCCGGTGAACCGCTGATCTGTGACGGTCTGGAACTGCCGCTGAAGCACCGCAAGAAACGGCTGGATCTTGAGGCGCGTGGCCTGATCAAAGGCGCGCAGGTTATCTATCTGGGCCCGGGGAAAAAGCCGGGGTTTTCGCGTCTGCATGTGGTCGGCGCGATGGAACCACAAGTCTCTGCGGCGTCTATCGTCAAGATCGAGATGCCCGATGAGGAAGAACCGTTCCTGCCCTATGCGGCGCGAATGGGGGCGACCTTTTTGCACGGGGCAGCGGTGACAATCCACAAGGCGCAAGGCAGCCAATGGGAGGCGGTGCAGGTTTTTGCGCCCGATCTGTTTGCCGCTGCGCGGGCCGGTCGGAACGAGGCGGGACAACCTTTGTGGAAACGGCTGGCTTATGTGGCGATCACTCGGGCGCAGTCGCGACTTTTGTGGGTGGTGCGCAACCGGCTGGCGCGGCCATCAGGGCCGCTGCGGGTGGATGATCTGGCGGGCGCACCTGCGCCACTGGCGTTAGAGGCTGAGGTGGACGGGTCCGCCATCTGATGGGCGCGCCGTAGGGAATAAGGCAAAATGACCAAACGTATTCTCAAGGTGGCTGTCGGCGGATTTGGCGCCATTGGCAAGGCGGTGGCGGCGGCACTGGATCAGGGCATCGACGGGCTGGAACTTGTTGCTATCTCAGCGCGCGATGTAACCAAAGCCAAGGCCCATATGTCCGCTCAATTCCGGCGCAGTTACGATGTGTATTCACTGGACGCACTGGCCACGACCGCCGATGTGGTCGTCGAATGCTGTCCGGCGCATCTTCTGGATCAGGTGGCTCGTCCGACGCTTGAGGCTGGAAAAGTCGTTGTGGTGGCCAGCGTTGGGGGGCTGCTTGACGCGCCGCACCTCAAGGAGATCGCGGCCCGAACAGGGGGGCGAATCCTAGTGCCATCGGGCGCATTGTTGGGCCTTGATGCGGTGCAGGCCGCCGCGCAGGGCAGGATCGACAGTGTGACGATCATCACCCGCAAACCGCCTGCCAGCCTGAGAGGCGCCCCGGCGATTGAAAAGTTGGGACTGGATCTGGACGGCCTGACCGACCCGGTTCAGTGTTTCGCCGGATCGGCGCAGGACGCGATCAATGGATTTCCGGCAAACACAAATGTCGCCGTGGCACTTGGGCTTGCCGGGATCGGCACTGAACGCACGCGGGTTGAGGTCTGGGCCGACCCGACCGTGGATCGAAACACGCATAGCATCACGGTCATGTCCCACAGCGCCAATATGACCATGAAGATCGAGGGAATTCCGTCCGAGGACAACCCACGGACGGGCCGGATCACGCCGCTTAGCGTGATCTCGACCCTCAAGCGGTTGACGGCCCCTTTGGTGATCGGGGCCTGAAAACCGCGCAATCAGTTCGCGACTTTGACGATCTGCTTGCCCGTGTTCCCGCCTTTCAGCATGGCCATGAAAGCGGCCGGTGCGTTTTCCAACCCCTCGGCGATATCCTCAAGGAACGACAGTTCGCCCGCCGCGACCTTGGGGCTGACCTCTTGCAGGAAAGTCGGAAAGTTTCCCCAGTGATCAAAGATGATGAAGCCGTTGACGGACAACCGCTTGACCAGAATGGATCGCCAGACTGCTGGCAGGCGGTCGGCGCAATCCTCGGTCCCGCCATACCATGAAATCGCGCCGCAGATCGGGATGCGTCCGTGCACGTTCATAAGCGGAAGCACCGCCTCCAATACTTTGCCGCCGACGTTTTCCCAGTAGATGTCGACGCCGCCCGGGGTCTCGGCGGCGATTGCCTTGCGCAGGCTGGAGGCGTCGTCAAAGGCGCGGTGGTCGATGGCGGAGTCAAAACCGAAGCTCTCAACAGCAAGGCGGCACTTTTCGGCCCCGCCCGCGATGGCCACGGTGCGAAGGCCCGCCGCCTTGGCCAGTTGACCAACCAGCGATCCTACCGGACCGGTGGCCGCCGCCACGACCAGCGTTTCGCCCGCCTTGGGGCGACCGTATTCGCGCAGGCCGGTCCACGCTGTGAACCCCGGCATCCCCAGCACGCCAAGGGCGGTTGACGGGGGCAGGGCGTCGTCCAGCCGTCGCACCTCTGCCGCAGGCAATACGGCATGGCTCGCCCAGCCGGTCATTCCGGTGACCAAGTCGCCGGACGTGAAATCGGTGCCCGGGGCCGTAACAACGCGGCCAACGCCCTGACCGGTCATTGTGCCGTCGATCTGGACAGCAGGAGCATAGCTTTTCACGTCATCCATGCGGCCGCGCATGTAGGGGTCAAGCGACAGGTGCGTGACCTCGATCAACACCTCACCTTGCGCGGGGGCGGGCATTGGGTCGGTCTTGAGCGCAAAATCTTCGGCGACCGGATGGCCCGAGGGCCGTCGGGCAAGGGCAATGCGCTGCATCTGGCTGGTCATGGGGAATCCTTGCGTCACTATTTGGGAAAAACGGTTGCACGCGGGGCGCGCTCTCGCACAGTCTAGCGGGACGTGAAGTATCGGCAAGGGAGGGTTGGATGCAAGGCATGATGATGCATATGCCGCTGAGGATCATTGAGATTCTTGATTACGCGGCGCAGGCGCATCCGGGGGCAGAGATCGTCTCGGTGCGGACCGAAGGCGACATCCACCGTGAGACATATCGGCAGGCCTATAGCCGCACTGCGCAACTGGCGCACGGGCTGTCCGGGCTAGGTGTGGGGCAGGGGGACCGGGTGGCGACGCTGGCCTGGAACGGCTACCGCCATTTTGAACTGTATTACGCCATCTCTGGCATGGGAGCGGTCTGTCACACGATCAACCCGCGCCTGTCCGCCGAGCAGATGGTTTATATCATCCAGCACGCCGAGGATAAGGTGCTGTGTGTCGACCTGACCTTTGTGCCGCTGGTCGAGGCATTGTCGGAACACCTGCCTGACGGGCTAATTTTGGTGGCCATGACGGACCGGGAGCATTTGCCAGAGGGTAAACTGGATTGGCTGTGCTACGAGGAGGTTCTGGCCGGTCAGGACGAGACGTTCGACTGGCCCTTGGTAGCCGAGGACGCGGCGGCGGCGCTGTGCTATACTTCTGGCACCACGGGGCATCCCAAGGGCGCGCTTTATTCGCATCGGTCCACCGTTCTGCATGCACTTTTTTTGTCAGTCACTGTACCGCGCAGTCTGCATGAGGGCGCACGAATCTTGCCTGTGGTGCCCATGTTCCACGTCAATTCATGGGGGCTACCCTATGCCGCGCCATTGGTCGGCGCATCTTTGATCATGCCGGGCGGCAAGCTAGACGGCGCGTCCGTGTTTGACCTGATGGAAAATGAGCAGGTCACTGCTGCGTGGGGCGTTCCCACCGTCTGGCTGGGCCTGCGCGCCGAGGTTGAGGCGCGCGATTCCGTACCATCCGCTCTTGATCAACTGGTAATCGGCGGGTCTGCCGCGCCGCGCGCGATGATCGCGTTTTTTGAAAACCACGGGGTGGATGTCTGCCACGCTTGGGGCATGACGGAAATGAGTCCTGTGGGCACACACGGACAACTGTCGCCGCCGATGCAAGACTTGCCGTTCGAAGAGCGCATGACGGCCAAGTCCAAGCAAGGGCGGCGTTTGTTCGGGGTTGAGTTGAAGATTGCCGATGAGGATGGCGTCAGGCAACCCCATGACGCCAAGGCTGTAGGAGAGCTGTATGTGCGCGGCAATGCGGTCATCTCAGGATATTTCAACAACGAGGCTGCCTCTAACGGGGCTTTTGATGCCGATGGCTGGTTCGGGACCGGGGATGTGGCCAGCATCGATCCGAATGGTTTTTTGTATATTCAGGACCGGGCCAAGGATCTGATCAAGTCGGGCGGCGAGTGGATTAGTTCGCTGGATCTGGAGAACATCGCGATCGCCCATCCCAAGGTGGCCAATTGCGCGGTGATCGCCGTGCCGCATCCGAAATGGGATGAGCGACCCTTGCTGGTTGTTGTGCCGCGTGACGCGGGCGACCCGCCCACGCTGAGTGAGATACATGAGATGCTGCTGGAGCATCTGGCGAAATGGCAATTGCCAGATGCAATGGAGTTCGTCGAGGATCTGCCATTGACGGCCACCGGCAAGGTGTCAAAACTGACACTGCGGCAGCGGTTCGCAGATTATGTGTTGCCCGATGCTGGCTGACGATCTGCGCGACCTTGCCCCGCGTGAAAGTGACTGGGTGACGCTGGATTCGGCGCGCGTCAAGGCATTTGCCGATGCGACGGAGGACTGGCAGTTTATCCACCTTGATCCGGAACGCGCGTCCAAGACCGCGTTTGGCGGGACTGTGGCGCATGGCTTCCTGACGCTGTCGATGCTGTCGATGATGTCCTATCAGGTGATGGAGGGTATCCCGGGCGTCCTGTCCAGCGTGAACTACGGTTTTGATCGCATCCGCTTTGTCTCACCCGTGCGGGTTGGGCTCCGGGTGCGCGGGCGGTTTGCCGTGGCCAGCGTGGACGAGGGCGATGGCTGGCTGGATGTGCATTGGGACGTGGAGGTCGAGATAGAGGGCGCGGCGCGGCCGGCGCTTGTCGCGAACTGGATCACACGGCTGTATTTGGGGTGAGGCGCCGCCCGCGCGATTTTCGACGCGACGCCCCACCCGCCCACCCGCGCGCGTCGAAAAGCGCGCGCGCGGCGTGAGACGATCAAGGAGGGATCATGGATCTTGGGATGACGGAGCGGGTGAAACCGCTGGTGGGGCAAGTGCGCCGAATGATCGACGAAGACATCGCGCCATTGGACGCAGAGTTCCACGCACTGGTGGGGACACATCCCTCGGGGGATCGGTTCAAACATGTGCCGCGCCAGTTGGAAATCCTGAACGAGCTCAAGGCGTTGGCGAAAGAGCGCGGGTTGTGGAATTTCTGGCTGACCGGGTCGGACCGCGGGTATGGGCTGACCACCGTGGAATATGCCTATCTGGCTGAGGAGATGGGCAAAGTCAGCATCGCTGCAGAGGTGTTCAACTGCAATGCACCGGATACGGGCAACATGGAGGTGCTGGAACGCTACGGCGACGACTGGATGAAAGAGCGCTGGCTGACTCGCCTGCTGGAGGGCGAGATCCGGTCGGCCTATGTAATGACAGAGCCGGACGTGGCCTCATCCGATGCGGCGCAACTGGCGTTTGCAGCGAAAAGGGACGGCAATGACTATGTCCTGAATGGTGAGAAATGGTGGATCAGCGGCGCGGGCGATCCGCGCTGTGGTCTGTATATCGTAATGGCCTGCACCGATCCGGGGGCGGCGAAACACGCCCGCCACACGATGTTTGTGATGGATGCGGATACGCCGGGGATTGAGATCCTGCGCCCCATGCAAGTGTTCGGCCAGGATGATGCGCCGCATGGGCATATGCACCTGCGGTTTACCGATGTGCGCATCCCCGCGACTCATGTCGTGCTGGGAGAGTCGCGCGGGTTCGAGGTCGCGCAAGGGCGGCTGGGGCCCGGTCGCATCCACCATTGCATGCGCGCCATCGGGCAGGCGGAAAAGGCGTTGGAAATGATGTGCAAGCGCGGGTTGTCGCGTGAGGCCTTTGGCAAGCGGATCGCGGATCTGGGCGCCAATTATGACATCATCGCCAACGCACGGATGGAGATTGAGATGGCGCGCCTGTTGTGCCTCAAGGCGGCCTGGATGATGGACACGGCAGGCGTGCGGGCCGCGCAACCATGGATTTCCAAGATCAAGGTGGTGGCCCCGTTGATGGCGGGTAAGGTTGTGGATGAGGCGATGCAGTTGCATGGCGCGGGCGGCATCAGTCAGGACTATGATCTGGCATCCATGTGGACACACATCCGCACACTGCGGTTTGCCGATGGTCCGGATGCGGTGCATCGCCGTCAAGTGGCGCGCGCCGAGTTGCGCAAATACGCCAACGAAAGGATCTGACATCTGCCGCCGCAAGATGGGAATTTTTTTGCCAAGAAGAAGCGTGGGGGCGGTATGAACACGGATGAGCTGGCGCGTGTGGCGGCATGGATGACGGCCCATGTGCCGGGGTTTCAAGGGCCTGTCAGGGCAGAGAAATTCGTGGTTGGCCAGTCCAATCCGACCTTCCAGCTGGAGAGTCCCTCGGGGGCCTATGTGTTGCGCCGCAAGCCCGCTGGGGACTTGTTGAAATCCGCCCATGCGGTGGACCGGGAGTTTCGTGTGCAACGGGCGCTGGCCGGGACATCCGTGCCGGTCCCTCAGGTGTTCGCACTGTGTGAGGACAAGACCGTGCTGGGGTCGATGTTCTATGTCATGGAACACATCGACGGCCGTAACCATGTTGACCCTTCGCTGCCGGGAGAGACAGCAAAGGGCCGCGCGGCGATCGTGGACGAAATGAGCCGGGTTCTGGCTGCGATCCATGACGTTGATCTGGCTGCTGTCGGGTTGGAGGATTTCGGCGCGCCGGGGAATTATCACGCGCGCCAGTTGGGGCGCTGGACCAAACAGTATCGCGCGTCGGAGACAGAAGAGTTGCGCGATATGGAAACGCTGATGTCATGGCTGGGCGAGGCGATGCCCGAAGAGGACGGGCAGCGGACGTTGGTGCATGGCGACTACCGGATCGACAATTTGCTTTTCGCTGCTGACGGGTCCGCCTGTGTCGCAGTGCTGGATTGGGAGTTGTCGACGCTGGGGCATCCCTATGCCGACCTTGCGGGTGTGTTGATGCAGTGGCAACTGCCGCCGGGGGCCGAAGGGCGCGGTCTGTCGGGGGTGGACCGTGCGGCGCTGGGTTTGCCGTCGGATGCGGATTTTGTGGCCGACTATTGTGCGCGGCGCGGCATCGACGGCATCGACAGTCTTGGATTCTATGTCTCCTTTGCGTTCTTTCGCATGGCGGCGATCCTGCAGGGGGTCAAGAAACGCGCCCTTGACGGCAATGCGGCGAACCCCGAAAAGGCACTAAAATTAGGTGCTTATGTGCCGCTGTTTGCGAAACTTGGGTTGGAGGCCCGGCACCGTTATGGATGAGGCTTTACGCGAAGATCCCTATGCTTTTGCCGCCCACATCGGGATGGTGATGACCGATTGGCGCGAGGGATATGCCGCGTTTGACGTGCCGTTGGAGCCGTTCTTGATGAACCGGCACGGCAATCCGCATGGCGGGGTGCATGCGTCCTTGCTGGACACTGTCATGGGCTATGCCGGGTGCTGGACAGGCGATGCGGCGCGGCGACAGATGTGTCTGACGTTGAACTTGAATGTACAGTATCTGTCGCGCCCCCGGGGCGTGATGCTGAAGGGCGAGGGGTGGAAGACTGGCGGCGGCAAGAGCACATTTTTTGCCGAAGGTCAGATTGCCGATGAAACGGGTGAGGTGATCGCCAAGGGAACGGGCGTTTTCAAGTATCGGTCGTGATCTCGGGAGAGCCATGGTTAATGCACAGAAATGAAAGCATTATTTGGGAACAAAACGCCTGCATAACCGGTGCATACTCCGTACACATTGATGTGCGGACTCGGCAGGTCAATGGTGGCCCACCGGGGACCGTTACATATGAATTTGCACCAGACCGGGAAGGTCCGCGAAATCCGAAAACCGGGCGGTGTGAGGCAGCGCCTCGACCGGGGTCGTGCGGTAGCCTTCGGTGTAGAGCAGGAACGGAACCTGGCCGCGCTGCGCGGTTTCCGCGTCGGTTTCGCTATCGCCGACGTAGAGAACCTGCGTTGCGCCGTCGAGCGCGGCAAACAGCATCTCTGGGTCGGGCTTGCGGGTCGGCAGGCTGTCGCCGCCGATTACAATATCAAAAAACTTGTCCAACCCGGTATCACGCAGGCACGCGCGGCTGGCCTCTATCGGTTTGTTGGTACACAGAGTCAGACGGAACCCCTGCGCCTTCAGGTCCGTCAGCGCGTCACGCGCGCCGGGATAGACCGAGGCCGGATCGGACGGTGTGCCGACATAGTGGAACATGGTGCGGCGGGACAGTTCGGCGTGATGTGCCTGTGGCGCACCGATGTGGTCCAGCACCTGTTGCAGCAGGATCGGCAGGCCGCGTCCGACAAACCCCTGAGTGTCCGCGCGGCTGACTGTTGGCAGACCCATTTCCGAAAGCGCCTGTGAGACGCCGTGATGAATATGGCCCACGCTGTCGATCAGGGTGCCGTCGAGGTCAAAGGCAATGGTGAGGCTCATGCGGTCAGCGTGGTCGCGGCCATGCGGATGGCGCGGATGTTGTCGCCGTAGGGCGTGGGGTTGTCGACCGAGCCGCCCTTGAACACGGCAGATCCCGCCACCAGCACGTCCGCACCAGCGTTGACCACCAGCGGCGCGGTTTCAGGCGTCACGCCGCCGTCGATCTCGATATGCACCGGGCGGTCGCCGATCATGGCGCGCAGGGTGCGCACCTTATCGGTCATGTCGATGAATTTCTGCCCGCCAAAGCCGGGGTTCACAGTCATGACGCAGACAAGATCGGCCAGATCCAGCAGGTGTTCAACCGCCTGTGCTGGTGTGCCGGGGTTCAGCGCCACGCCTGCCTTCATCCCGGCGGCGCGGATCGCTTGCAGGGTGCGATGGGTGTGGGGGCCGGCCTCGACATGCGCGGTGAGGATGTCAGTGCCCGCCTCGGCATAGGCGTCGATGTAGGGATCAACGGGTGCGATCATCAGATGCACGTCCATGACCGTCTTGACGTGTTTGCGGAACGCTTTGACGGCAGGTGGGCCGAAGGTGAGGTTTGGCACGAAGTGCCCGTCCATCACATCGACATGGATCCAGTCGGCGCCTTGCGCCTCGATCGCTTGGATCTCGCGCCCGAAGTCGGCGAAATCGGCAGAGAGGATGGACGGGGCGATTTTCACGTTGCGGTCAAAGGGCATGGGGCATCCTGAAGTCTGGGCGGTCACGCGCCCCGGACCTGATCCGGGGCCTCTGGCTTGTGGCTGCTGGAAAGTCTCGGGTCAAGCCCGGGACAGCGCGCACGTCAGTACCCGGCGTTGCGGTCCACGACATGCTGCAGTGGCGTGCCGTCCTCTGCACGGCGGATATTGTCGGCAATGACACGCGCGGCCGTCTCTGGCCGCGTGGTGGAGGCGATGTGCGGAGTCACCGTGACTTTTGGGTGGGTCCAATAGGTGTGATCATCGGGCAGCGGTTCGGTGCGGAACACATCCAGCGTGGCATGGCTGATCTGGCCGCTGTCCAGCGCGGCCAACAGCGCGTCATCGTCAATCAGCGGGCCGCGTCCGGGGTTCAGGATCATCGCGCCGGGGGCCATCACGGCCAGAGTGCCGGCGTTGATGACGTTGGCTGTGGCGGCGGTGTCGGGCAGCAGCAGAATGACAATCTGCGCATCGCGCAAAGCGTCGTGCAGGCCGTCATCCCCGGCGTAGGTCGTGATTCCGGGCAGGTTCTTGGCGGACCGGCTCCACCCGCTGACAGGAAATCCCAGAGCGGTCAGCGCGTGGGCGCAGGCCTGTCCCAATGTCCCAAGGCCAAGTATCGTGACTGGGCGATCCGCAGACAGCGGTGGCGGGGTCGTGTCCCACGCCCGATCCGGGTTCACGATATGTGCGTCCATACCCAGGTGATGGCGCAGCGTATGGCCCGTCACCCATTCCACCATGCCCTGCGTCAGACCGTCCTCGTCGACCATGCGGGCCAGCGGTACGGTCAACGTGCTGTTGCCCACCACATCTTCGACCCCGGCCCAGAGATTCAGCACCGCCTTCAGCCGCGTGAAGGGAGTGAAATCCTGCACGTCCGAGTTTGGGGCATAGACGATATAGTCGACCTGTTCGGGGGCAATGTCTGTGCCCAAGGTGTACGGCAGGCCGGTCGCGTCGAGCGCGGCGTTCAGCGGCGTTTCATATTCGTCCCAGCTTTCGGAGCGGGCGGCGAAAAGGATGTTGGGCATGGCTGTGCTCCTTTGCTGTGTCGTCCGACTGCTTAAAGGAGGAGCGGGTGGAAAGGAAAGCCGTCAGGTCTGCCTTGGCCGGTGGATATGCGCGCTTTGCACCATGCCAAAGGCCAGCATCAGCACCAGCATCGCAGAGCCGCCGTAGCTGACCATCGGCAAGGGCACACCGACAACCGGGGCCAGCCCCATGACCATCGACATGTTTACCGCAAAGTACAGGAAAAAGGTCAGCCCGACCCCCAGGATCAACAACGATGAGAAACGGTCGCGGTTCTGGATTGCTGCTACGATACAAAACAGCAGGATCAGCACATAGAGCGCCAGCAGGGAGACACCGCCGATAAAGCCGAACTCCTCCGCCAACGTATTGAAAATAAAGTCTGTGTGTTTCTCTGGCAGAAAGTTCAGACGGCTTTGAGTGCCCTGCATGAAGCCGCGCCCGGTCCAACCGCCGGACCCCATGGCGATTTTGGCCTGCGTGATGTGATAACCCGCGCCCAGTGGGTCGGATGACGGATCAAGGAAGGTGTCGATGCGACGGAACTGGTAGTCTTCCAGCAATTGCCATTCGGTGCCGCGCGATTTGAACACCGCCCAGATGCCGCCGCAGGCCGCGCCCAGCACGGTTGCGAAATAAAGCCAGTGGACCCCGGCGAGGAACATCATCAACCCGCCCGCCGTCATCAGCAGGATCGCTGTACCAAGGTCGGGCTGGGTCAACACCAGTCCGGTGGGAAGCAGGATGATGAGGATGGGGACCAGCACCCACAAAGGACGGGAGGTGCGGCTGAGCGGTAGTCGGTCATAGTAGGCGGCCAACAGCATGACCATCGCAATTTTCATCACCTCGGAGGGTTGCAGTCGCATGAAACCAAGGTCGATCCAGCGCTGGGCGCCCATGCCCACGGCGCCGAAGAATTCGACCATGACCAGAAGGCCGAGTGAGCCGACATAGGCGATCAAAGCCATGTTGCGCCAGAAATAGATCGGCACCATGGCAACGATGAACATGAGCGCGAGACCCAAACCGAACCGTTTGATCTGCGGTTCTGCCCACGGGCTGAACGAGCCACCCGCAACTGAGTAGAGCATCAGGAAACCGACACCAGCCACGGCAGCCAGCAACACTACCAGCGGCCAGTTCAGATGCAGGATCTTGCGCCAGCCGGTCGGAACCGTTTTTACGTTGTATTCAAGATAGGTCACGCGCTGTCGCTCCCGCCTGCGCGGCGTCCGTCGCGTTCGCGCGCAAGCCGTTCCTGCAACGCCTTGACGCGGCGGCGGTCGGCGGTCGGATAGGCCTCTAGCGGCGGGTCTTCGCCATACAGCGCCTGCAACGTAACGTCGCGCGCGATGGGTGCTGCGACGGCGCTGCCGCCGCCGCCATGTTCGACCACCACCGACACGGCGATACGCGGGTTGTCGAAGGGGGCAAAATTGACAAACAGCGCATGGTCACGCCGATCCCAAGGCAGATCGTCGTTTGAGGTCACGCCACGCGCGCGTTCAGCGGCGGTGATATTGCGGACCTGGCTGGTGCCGGTCTTGCCCGCCATGCGTAGCCCTTCGGCTACGATGCGCGACCGATATGCAGTGCCATGGCGGTGGTTCGACACGGCAAACATGGCGCGGCGTACCTGCAGCAGGTGGTTGGGGTTCAGGCCCAGATCGCCGGCAGCGGGCCGGGCCGCTTCGACACCGTCTACGCTCTTGACCAGACGCGGAGTGATTGCCCGTCCGGTCGCAATCCGTGCGGACATGACGGCGAGTTGCAACGGAGAAGCCAGTACAAACCCCTGACCGATGGAGGCGTTTACGGAATCGCCGATCACCCAGTCTGCACCGCGTTCGCGCAGTTTCCATGCCTTGTCCGGAACCAGCCCGCTGGTCACCGCCGACATGGGAATGTCATGCGACTCTCCCATGCCCAGCTTGCGGGCCATGGCGGCAATGCGTTCGATCCCGACCTTCAGCGCCAGATCGTAGTAATAGACGTCACAGCTTTCGCGCAGGCTTTGTTCTAGGTTCATGTGGCCGTGGCCGACACGTTTCCAGCAGTGGAACTTCCGCCCGCCGACCTCAAGATGGCCGGGGCACCAGACGGTATCGTCCGGCGCCATCAGTCCCGCGTCCATCGCGGCAAGTGCCGTAACCATCTTGAAGGTCGAGCCGGGCGGATAGGCGTCTTGCACCGTCTTGGACGCCAGCGGGCGGTGATCGTTGTCGCGCAATTCGCCGTAGTCCTTGACGGAAATGCCGCGCACGAACTTGTTGGGATCGTAGGAGGGTGACGAGGCGATGGCCAGCAGATCGCCGTGTTCCAGATCCATCACCACAACAGAGGCACTGTCGGGGCCCAGCCGCGCCTGCACATAGTCCTGCAATGCAGTATCGACCGTCAGTTGCAGATCGGCCCCTGCCACACCCTCGCGGCGGTCAAGTTCGCGCATAACGCGGCCCACGGCGTTGACCTCGACCCGCTTGGCCCCGGCGCTGCCGCGCAGCTCTTGCTCATAATTCGCCTCGACCCCGACCTTGCCGATCTGAAAGCGCGGGATGCGCAGCACCGGCGGCGGATCCTCATAGCGGCTCAGGTCGCGCTCCGAGACCGGACCGACATAGCCCGCCACATGAGCATAGAGATCACGTCCGGGGTAAAAACGGCTAAGGCCAACCTCTGTCGTCACACCCGGCAGGGCCGGGGCGTTGACGGCGACGCGGCTGATGTCCTCCCATGTGACGCGGTCGGCCACGGTGACTGGAAAGAACGGTGGCGTGCGTTCCATTTCTGCCAACGCGCGGTTGAGATCACCCTCATCCAGTTCCACCAGTTGGCCCAACCGCTGGATGACCGTGCCTACATCGCCTGCGTCCTCACGCGTCAGGGTGATGCGGTAGGTCTGTTCGTTTTCGGCGATCACCCGACCTTCGCGGTCAAAGATGCGGCCCCGCGCGGGTGGGATCAGCCGGATATTGATGCGGTTTTCTTCGGCCAGCAGGCGAAATTCATCCGCCTGATCGACCTGCATGTGGCGCATCCGCAGCGCCAGAACCCCGGCAAAGACCAGTTGGCCGCCGCCAAGGATCAGCCCGCGCCGGGTGATGCGGCGGGCACTTTCCTGGGTTTCGCGTGACGTGCGTCTCATAGCGGGCGTCCTGTGTGATCATATTCTCCGGGGGTGCTTCGGCGCACACCCAAGGCCAGATAGCTGATCGCGGCGACCAGCGGATAGACCGCAACCGTCATACCATATTGCATCACCCATAGAGAAAGCATTCCTGGCGTCACGATCAAGACCGCCAGAATGACGCGGTATATCACGGTTACAACAAATAGCGCCGTGGCGGCGGTGATCCACTCAGCGACAAAGGTATTCTCGCGGACATGCCGACCGCGTACCTTGAGCCATTCAGCGGCCAGAAGCACAAGAAGCGCCCATAGGCCGGGCGGACGATGGAACAGAAAATCAGCCAGCAGCATGACCACCGCCACTGACAGCATCGGCACATAGCTGGGCCTGCGCAGCGCCCATGCAAAGGTGAGCACCGTCAGAATATCCGGCCCGGCGACGCGCGACGGCATGATCTGCAGCGGCAACAGGTGAAAGAAAAAGACTACAAACGCGAGGCCGAAATAGGTCGCCCGCATGCTCCAGAGCCGCGCGGGGCTGTTTTCAGCCATCTCCGCCGTCCCCCGAAACCACGTCAGGTGCTGCTGTGGGCGGGACGCCGGCATCCGGCAATTCCTCGGGCAGAATCAGCGACGAGGGCGAATCGACTCGTCGCGTGCCGTGATCCCGCAAGACGCGCAGAAACTCCAGCCGTTCGTAGTCTGCGGCCAAACGCACGCGCAAACGCCCACCGGGATCTTCGGCCACTTGCCCGATCAGCAGGCCGGGTGGAAACACCTCACCGTCGCCAGTGGTCACGATGCGGTCGCCGGGGCGGACAAGGTCAGGGTTTTCCAGAAAGTCGATGGGTGGGGCGGATGTGTTGTCTCCGGCGATCAGCGCGCGCTGGCCCGAGGGTTGGATTTCTGCCGGAATGCGGCTGGTGGCATCGGTCAGCAGGATCACGCGGCTGGTATTGGCCCCTACGCCGGACACGCGCCCGACAAGGCCGATGCCGTCCATCGTGGCCCAGCCGTCGACGATTCCATCGCGGGAGCCCACGTTGATCAACACAGATTGCCGAAAGGGCGACCCGCTGTCCGCCAGTACCACGGCGGTAATGAAGGTCAGGCGCGGGTCCAGCCGCACGTTGTTCAGATCGCGCAGGCGGGCGTTTTCTTGCTCCAGCTGCAAGGCCGCCTCTTTCCAGGCGGTCATCTTGCGCAGCTCGCGGCGCAGTTCCTCATTCTGTTCGTAGAGGCGCTGATAGCTCTGGAAATCGCGCACAAGCCGGACAGAGGCGGTGACCGGCGCCATCGCCCAGTCCATGCGCGGCACCACCGCATCCACGACCTGCGCACGAAATCGTTCGACGCGCGGGCTGTCGATCCGCCAGAGCAGAAAGATGCCCGCCAGAGACAGCGCTAGAACGACCAGCAGCAACCGCTTGAGCGGGCCGGTGAAATCGTCTTGTGCGTTGCGGTCGCTGGCCAAGGGTCTCTCGCATCGGGGTTGGCGGATGTTACAGAATGCCTTGGATCAAATACAGCGGGAGTTGGGGGGAACGATCTCTCGCCGAGAAATCGCCTTGGCCCGCGGCATTCTTAGCTATCGTAGTCGATCGCGTGGCGGAGTTGCTTTTCGTATTCCAGAGCCTTGCCCGTGCCCAGAGCCACACAATTGAGCGACTCGTCCGCGATGGAAACCGCCAGTCCGGTCTGTTCGCGCAGCGCCAGATCCAGATCGCCCAACAGCGCGCCGCCGCCGGTCAGCATCACGCCCCGGTCAACAATGTCGGCAGCCAGATCCGGCGGGGTCGCCTCCAGCGCGGTCATCACCGCCTCGCAGATCGCCTGCACCGGTTCGGACAGCGCCTCGGCCACTTGGGCTTGGCTGATCTCTGTTTCCTTGGGCACACCGTTCAGCAGGTCGCGTCCGCGGATCTGCATCGAAGAACCGCGCCCGTCGTCGGGCATCCGTGCCGTGCCGATCGACGTCTTGATCCGTTCGGCGGTGGATTCGCCCACCAGCAGGTTTTGCTGACGACGCAGGTAGTTGATGATTGCCTCATCCATGCGGTCACCGCCGACACGCACAGACCGCGCGTAAACGATGTCACCCAGTGACAGCACGGCGACCTCGGTCGTACCACCACCGATGTCGACGACCATGTTGCCGGTCGGGTCGGTGATCGGCATCCCCGCACCAATGGCCGCCGCGATGGGTTCGGCGATCAGACCGGCCTTCCGCGCACCCGCTGACAGAACCGACTGTCGGATTGCGCGTTTTTCGACCGGAGTCGCACCATGCGGAACGCAGACGATGATTTTCGGTTTGGAAAAGGTCGAGCGGCGGTGAACCTTGCGGATGAATTCTTTGATCATCGCCTCGGCGGTGTCGAAATCCGCGATCACGCCTTCGCGCATCGGGCGGATCGCCTCAATGCTGCCGGGCGTCCTGCCAAGCATCAGCTTTGCATCCTCACCGACGGCCAACACCTTCTTGACCCCGTCCTTGATATGGTAGGCGACGACGGACGGCTCAGACAAAACAATTCCCTTGCCCTTGACGTAGACCAGTGTGTTCGCGGTCCCAAGGTCGATGGCCATGTCCGACGAGAACAGGCCAAGGAGTTTATCCATGCCAAACATTTTATTATTGCCCCATTGCCTCATTGGCCCGCGACTCTTCCAGTCCGGGCCAACGCTCTTATAGGCCTGCGCCGGTTGATGCGGAAGGGGGGCGAGCGGCCTAATCAGCGGGGAATCGCCGCATGTCGCCGCAATATCGAGACAAGATCAAGTGTGACCGTGACTTGTACAGGCCCGTGCTCGCGTCAGCACCGCCTACTCTGTCAAAGTCAGTGCGAACTTGGCGTGAAGCGCCCGCGGCATTTCGTTGTCAGATGTCACTGACTGAGGGCGAATACCGCTGAGGTCGTTGGTCTGACAGAAGCGTTCGATGTGGAGGTCCGGCGCGCGGGCCGTGATCATCAGTCAACCTCGTCGAGCCGTGCCTCGAAGACGCCCAAACGATGCGGCCGGGCTCCGTTGTGGTCCGTTTTGACCGAGACGCGGACCTCAGGCCAACGCACACCCTGATAGGTTGCGTGTTCCAGCGAGTTGGACCTGGTGGCATTGAACCCACCAAGCTCAGAGTCTGTACACGACCCCTGGGCGGCATAGTCGGCGCAAAAGGCGCCCACACCGGTAGTCCGGGTCAGTTCGAGAACGACAACGACCCCTGCGAACGACATGAAACACTGCTGTTCACCCTATGCTTGCAACTGCGACGCTCACTAGCGGCATGGGTTCGTCGGCGGCGGGACAAATTCGGCAAACTGGCGGCGGGGCGCGTCGTTCAAAAATGTTTGACAGGTCACTTATCGCAGGCGGAAGATGAGGTCAGGTCATTCTACCAAAAGCTAAAGGAACACCAATGAAACGATTTTTGACATTGATTCTTGCCAGTCTGATTGCCAGTCAGGCCGCCGCCGATTCCTGCTGGGATCACAACGGATCGGTGATGCGTTTACAGGCGCAAGGCAACAGCCGTTGGATCAGCTACGAGACAACGCCGCACAACTGGCAATGGCCGGCGGGCGTGCGTCCCGGCACCTTGTTGTTCAACGGGGTCAAGAATGGCAACTGGTATTCGGGTACGGCGCGCGTATTCTCCAGCGCTTGTCCCGGTAGCCCCAGCGAGTACCATGTAGAGGGGCCGGTCGCGGCAAACCAATTGCGCGTGCAGGTCAGCGGTGATCGACAGGTTTTTCACAACTGTCAGCCCACGGGTCAGTGGACGACCGATACGCTGGTCTTCACCTATCTCTACGACTGCTGAACGCGTTTGGCGGCCTGTGCCGCATTAGGCCCGGTCGGCTGCCAAAGGTCGGTACGCCCCGGCTGCCGTGTGATTTTTCGTACGCCGCCCCGCGCCTTGCACGGGGCGGCGTCGTTTTCCCTACCTGAGATGTCGGGCGCGCGCGGCGCGGGTCTGCGCGGCGCGCTATGCACTCTTTCAAAGAACGGGAGAGTCGTGTGATGAAAACCCATGTCAAAGCTTTGGTCGTCGGCGGCGGTGCCGTCGGCACCTCGATTGCCTATCATCTGGCCAAGGCGGGCTGGGATGACGTGATGCTGCTGGAACGCGATGAACTGACGTCGGGCAGCACATGGCATGCGGCTGGCCTGTTGCCCTACTTCAACATGTCTTTCGCCACGACCCACATCCACGACTACTCAATCCGGTTCTACAAAACGCTGGAAGAAGAGACCGGGCTGAACGCTGGGTTTTCCGTGGTTGGCAACCTGCGCATGGCCCAGACGCAAGAGCGCATGGACGAATATATGCTCTATGCCTCGACCGCCGAGACCTGCGGTGTGCCCTATGAATGGATGACGCCCGCGCAGATCAAGGACCGCTGGCCGCTGATCCGCACCGAAGATCTGGAAGGTGCGCTGTATCATCCGACGGACGGGTACATTAACCCAGCGGATGTCACGATGGCCATGGCCAAGGGCGCGCGCCAAAGGGGGGTCTTGATCGAACGCAAGTGGCAGGCGGATGGCTATCACTGGACCGGAGAGCATTGGGAGGTCACGGTCACCAAGATGGTCGAAAGGGGCGGAAACCTGGTCCCAAGCGACGAACAGATGGTCATCATCGCCGAACATGTGGTCACCGCCACGGGCAACCACGCGCAACGCACCGCGCAACTTCTGGGGATCAAGATCCCGGCCATCCCGGTCGAACATCAGTTCATCGTGATGGAGCAGGATCCGGCCCTCGTCGAATTCCGTAAGACAAACGCCGAGCATCCTGTCATCCGCGACGCCGATGCACAAAGCTATGTGCGTGAGGAACGGGGCGGCTGGATCCTGGGCGTCTATGAAAAACACGCGCCCGCGCGCTTTGCCTATGGCGTGCCGGACAGTTTCCGCGCCGATCTGTTCCAGTTGGATCTGGAACGGATCGAGGCGCAATACATGGCGATGATCCACCGGATCCCGTCCTGCGAAGACTGTGGCCTCAAGGACGATTTCAACGGTCCAATTTGCTATACGCCCGACGGCAACCCGCTGCTTGGCCCCGCGCCCGGACTGCGCAACATGTGGCTGGCCGAAGGCTTTTCCTTCGGGATCACCGCAGCGGGCGGCACCGGTCACTACCTTGCGCAGCTGATGGTAGAGGGCGAGGCAGAGATCGACATGGCCTCACTTGACCCGAAACGGTTCGGCGGCTGGATGACCACCGAATACGCCGTGACCAAGAACGAAGAAGCCTATGAACACGTCTACATTCTGCACCACCCGGATGAGGAACGCCCAGCCGCCCGTCCGCTGCGCACCGCGCCTGCCTATGATCGCCAAAAAGCGTTGGGCGCGCAATTCGGCTGTGTGAATGGCTGGGAGCGGCCAAACTACTACGGGCCGCTGGATGCGCCGGGCTCGTTTGACCATGACGCGCGGTCGTTCCGCCGTGGTGGCTGGTGGCACCATGCGGTGGAAGAGGCCAAGGCTGTGCGGGAGAGCGTGGGCCTGATTGACGCTACCGCCTTCACCAAACACATCGTCGAAGGACCGGGGGCAACGCAGTTCCTCGACTGGTTCACCTGCAACAAACTGCCCAAGGTCGGCCGCATCAACCTGACCTACGCGCTGACCAGTCACGGGACAACGCGCACGGAATACACCATCGTACGGCTGGATGAGGACCGCTACTACCTTGTCTCTGCAGGCGCTTGGACAGCCTATGACAGCGACTTTCTGCAAAAAGCGATAGAGGACAAGCGGGCTGAGTTTGGCTGGATCTCTTGCCATGACGTGACAACGCAGTGGGGGGTCTTTGCCATTGCCGGGCCGAAATCGCGCGATGTACTCAAGGAGATCGTCAAGGATGCCGACCCCAACATCGTGCTGTCCAACAAACGGTTCCCATGGCTGACCATGCGCAACATCGAACTAGGCATGGTGCCGGTCATGGCGATCCGCGTCGCCTATACTGGTGAGCTTGGCTGGGAACTGCACCACCCGATTGAGATGCAGAACAACCTGTGGGACCAATTGGTGAGCGCAGGGGAAAAGCACGGGATGAAGCTGGTCGGCGCTCGGGCGCAAAACTGGCTGCGGCAGGAGAAATCCTACCGCGCTTTCGGCAACGAACTCGGTCGTGACGCCACCCCGCTGGAGGCCGATCTGCCACGCTTTGTCGACCTGTCCAAGGAGTTCCACGGCAAGGCAAAGCTGGAAGAGACCGGCATCCGCTCCAAATGCGTGACCCTACTGATCGACGGCCCGTCGGATGCGGACCCTTGGGGGCGAGAGGCGCTGTATGCCGCGGACGGCACTCGCGTCGGGCGCCTGACCTCAGGCGGGTATTCGGTTCACTTTGGCAAGTCCGTTGGCATGGGCTACGTCAAACCCGAACACGCGATTGAAGGCACGGCGCTGAAGGTCAAGATGCTGGATCAACTTTGGGACGCTACCGTGACCCACGACAGTCCCTATGATCCCAAAAACGAAGTCATTCGCAAAGACGGCTGAAGCGGCCGCACCTCCTCCCGGTTTCTTCTGTCCAAAAATATCCCGGGGGAGTCGACCGAAGGGAGACGGGGGGCATGCTGCAAGCATGCCTTGGGCATGACGCCCCCCACACCTTGCCACAGGCGCAAGGCCGGATATGTTGACAAGAGACGGGGCGCACATCGCGCCCTTTTTCATGGAAAGGAGCGGACATGGGACTGAACGTCTATCTTTCAGGAGAGATCCACACCGACTGGCGCGAACAGATCATCGAAGGCGCACAGGGTTTGGACATCACGTTCAACGCGCCGGTAACAGACCACGGTGCCAGCGACGATTGCGGCGTAGAGATCCTCGGGCAGGAACCCGACAAGTTCTGGCACGACCACAAGGGCGCGCAGGTCAACGCAATTCGCACCCGCAAGGGAATTGCCGATGCCGATGTCGTTGTCGTCCGCTTTGGCGACAAATACAAACAATGGAACGCAGCCTTTGACGCAGGCTATGCCAGTGCTCTGTCGAAATCGCTGATTATCCTGCAACCGCCTGAACACGATCACGCCCTGAAAGAGGTGGATGCCGCCGCCCTGGCAGTCGCCCGCACGCCGGAACAGGTGGTGCAGGTGTTGCGCTATGTTCTGACCGGGACATTGCCCGGCTGATGAGCAAGCCGGATGTGAAAAGTACCTTCGCGACGCCGAACGGACTGACGTTCTGGATGGATTACCGGGGGCCGGGCGAAATGCCGACGATCCGGACAAAGGACACCGCCATCTGGATCCGTTTTCTTCCAGAGCAGTTTCGGTCCAAGCAGGCCTTTCTGATGGCCTGCGACGGGGGGACATGGCTGTTCACTTGTCCCGCCGCATCGTCAATGTTGGACACTTCCGAATATGAGGATCTTCGGGCCCGAAACCCGGACCTCGACATGGCCATCGCGGGGATCGCACGATCCTATGCCTGGATCGAGCGGCTTCGCGGAAATTCGGGTGTGAAGGAGCATGAGGTCAATGCAAACGCAGGTTTCAATGATCGCGCCCAGCAAAGCCGGATCACGGACCTTTTCTGCGACCTGATGGCGTGGAGCGCCTTGAATGGTCCGGCTGCCTTGGCGCGCGGTGGATACATCCATTCTGATCTGACGCTCCAGCCGGGTCTTGTGGGGTTCGACAAACCCCTTCAAGCCCGGCTGGATGCCGGCGAGTTCATCGGGGTCTGATCAGCCTTCACGCGGCGGAATGTTCAGCCCGCGTTGCACAGCTGGACGCGCCAGAAAGCGGTCCAGATACGCGACAGCGTTTGGGTGATCGAACCAGCCAATGGCCGCTTGAGTGCCGTAAAAGTCCAACGCCTTCAGCCAGGGCGCGATGGCGATATCGGCGATGGAATACTCTCCGGCGATCCAGTCCTGGCCTTCCAGCTGTTTTTCCACAACGTTCAACAGCCGCTTGCCCTCGACGACGAACCGCTCCCGCGGGCGGGGATCTTCGATCTCGGCCCCGGCGAACTTCGAGAAATAGCCAAGCTGCCCCAGCATGGGGCCAAGCCCGCCCATTTGAAACATCAGCCATTGGGTGATCGTGTGGCGGTCGCTTGCAGTTTTACCCGTCAGCTTGCCGGTCTTTTCTGCCAGATACAGAAGGATCGCGCCGCTTTCGAACAAGGCCAGCGGGGCGCCGTCAGGTCCGTCTGGATCAATGATCGCAGGGATCTTGTTGTTGGGGTTCAAGCTGAGGAACTCTGCGCTTTTTACATCCGCAGCGCTGAGCGTGACGCGATGAGCCTCGTACGGCAGGCCGATTTCCTCCAACATGATCGATACTTTCACACCGTTCGGCGTGGGAAACGAGTAAAGCTGGAGTCGGTCAGGGTGCTGGGCGGGCCAGCGCGTGGAGACGGGGTGAGTGGTCAGATCAAACATGGGTCGGGCCTTCCTGTGGTTTGGGGGAAAGCTAGGTATCTTTTTCCCTGTTTCACAGGCCGGCGAATGTGCGATTGCGCAGACCTGATACGCAAGGGGAGCGCATGTCCGGTGGAAAACCGGTTGCGCCGGAACATGGGAAAAACGGAATGATTCAGGAATTCAGGGATTTTATCGCCAAGGGCAATGTCATGGACATGGCCGTCGGTATCATCATCGGCGCGGCCTTCACCGCGATTGTTGCGTCTCTGGTGGGTGACATCATCAACCCGATCATTGCGCTGTTCACAGGCGGGGTCGATTTCTCGGGTTGGTTCTATGCGCTGGACGGAAACGAATACGCGTCGATTGCCGTGGCGGAAGAGGCCGGTGCGCCGATCTTTGCCATCGGTCGCTTTGTCATGGCGATCATCAACTTTCTGATCATCGCCTTTGTGGTCTTCATGCTGGTCAAGATGGTTAACCGCATCAAGGACGCCGCCGCCGAACCGGAAGAAGCGGTTGAAGCAGCCCCCAAGGGCCCGAGCGAAGTTGATCTGCTGGTCGAGATCCGCGATTCACTGAAGGCGCGCGGCTAAGATCCCGCCAGTTGGGGCAGAGGGCTGGGCGTTCCGCGCTCTGGCCACTGCCCCCCAAAAAAACTATCGGTTCGCCCCGGCTGCGGTCTTGCGCTGCCGGGGCGGTTTCGTCCAAGTCAGGCCTTGATCAGCGATTGTGAGGACGTGACCTCCAGCCCCTGCGCCTCGCCGACCGCGTCATAGGTCAGCTTGCCAGCATGAACGTTCAACCCGTTCAGCAGGTGCGGATCGTCCGCGCAGGCCTGTTTCCACCCTTTGTCGGCCAGCGCCAGCATGAACGGCATGGTCGCATTGCCCAGCGCGATGGTCGAGGTCCGTGCAACGGCACCCGGCATGTTGGCCACGCAATAGTGCATGATCCCATCCACCTCATAGATCGGGTCGGCGTGCGTGGTTGCCTTTGAGGTCTCGAAACAACCCCCCTGGTCAATGGCCACATCGACTAGAACCGCCCCCGGTTTCATGGTTGGGAAATCGGCACGTTTGACCAGTTTCGGGGCGGCTGCTCCGGGGATCAGCACCGCGCCGATGATCATGTCAGCCAGTGTCAGATGCTCGGCCAGCAGACCGGCGCTGGAGTAGCCGGTGCGGAAGATGCCGCCAAACGCATCGTCAAGATAGCGCAGGCGGGGCAGGGAGCGGTCCAGCACGGTTACATCCGCGCCCATCCCGGCGGCGATGCGCGCCGCATGGGTGCCGACGACGCCGCCGCCTATGACCACAACCCGCGCCGGGCCGACACCTGGGACTCCTCCCATCAGCACGCCGCGCCCGCCATTCGCCTTTTGCAGTGTCCATGCACCAACCTGTGGCGCAAGACGGCCTGCGACCTCGGACATCGGTGCCAGTAGCGGCAGGCCGCCACGATCGTCGGTCACGGTTTCATAGGCGATGCAGGTGGCCCCGGAGGCCAGCAGATCCTGTGTCTGTTCCGGATCGGGAGCCAGATGCAGATAGGTGAACAGCAGCTGGCCCTCGCGCAACATGGCACGCTCGCCGGCCTGCGGTTCCTTGACCTTGACGATCATGTCGGCGGTGGCAAAGATTTCCTTTGCGGTTTCCGCCATGCGCGCGCCAGCGTCAGTGTAATCGGTATCGGTGAATCCGGCCCCCATGCCGGCCCCGGTTTGCACAATGACGTCATGTCCGTGCTCGACCGCCTCTCGGGCGGCGTTGGGTGTCAGGCCGACACGGAATTCCTGGGGCTTGATCTCGGTCGGGCAACCGATCTTCATGGCGAATCCTCCTCGCGTTGTGGGCGGGATTATGTCACCGGCACCTTGCAAATGGCTGCCTACCTTGCTTTCACTATCGGCAGGCGGCGCACGATTTGTCGACGGATGATCGAATTTGACGGAGGTTCTTGCGCAGATGGCACTTGACGAGACAGACAAGCGTATCTTGCGTGTGATCCAGCGCAAGGGGCGTATTTCGAACGCCGACCTGTCGGAGGCCGTCAACCTGTCTCCCTCAGCCTGTCACCGGCGGGTGCAGCGATTGGAAACCGAAGGCTATGTGAGGGACTATGTCGCCCTGCTGGATGCGCGGCGGATGGGGCTGCCTGCGACAGTCTTTGTCGAGATCAAGCTGACGGCGCAGGCCGACGAGGTTCTGGATGCCTTCGAGAAGGCGGTGGCGCGGGTGCCTTCGGTGCTGGAGTGTCATTTGATGGCCGGGACGGCGGATTACATTTTGAAGGTGGTGGCCGAAGATACAGAGGATTTCGCCCGCATCCACCGGCAGTACCTGACCCGGCTGCCGGGCGTGGCGCAGATGCAGAGTTCCTTTGCGTTGCGCACGGTATTTCGGACGACGGCGCTGCCAGTCTGAGGTGGGGTGGGGGACCAATCATGCCGACGCATGTTGCGGGTCCGGGTCTTGCACGTTCCGCCGCGATGTCTGTGACCAGTCAGGGCCGACGGTGCCAAGGTTCGGAACGAGCAAGGGGGCGCTGCCCCCGTCTCCCTTTGGTCGTCTCCCCCGGGATATTTTCAGGACAGAAGAAGCCGGGGGTTAGTCCTGTTTGGGATGGTCGTCGTATTCGCCCGAGAGAATTCTCTGCGCGTCTCCTTCGGGGTCGTCGTACTGGTTGGACCTTAGGGTGAAGACGAAAAAGGCTAGGCCGAGGCCGCCAAGGATCAGAGAAATCGGGATCAGATAGGTCAGGATGTTCACCGCATGTCTCCTGTTTCAGCGCAATCGCAGGGCGTTGAGCGAGACGGTAATCGAACTGGCGGACATGGCCAATGCGGCAATCAGCGGCGAGCAGAGCCCAGCTACTGCCAGCGGCACGGCAATCACATTGTACCAGGTGGCCACGGTAAAATTTTCGCGAATGCGGCGGGTCGCCTTGCGGGCGGTCGATATGGCGTCGGGAATTGGCGCTAGTGTTCCACCCAGCAGGACGATGTCCGAGGCCACACGGGCCGCATCCAGTGCCGAAGCGGGAGAGATCGAGGCGTGTGCAGCGGTCAGCGCTGCCGTGTCGTTCAGGCCGTCGCCCACCATCAGGACATGTGCGCCGGATTGGGTCAGTTGTTCGATCCGGGCGGATTTGTCCTGCGGCAGCGCCTCTGCCACCCATTGCGTTATGCCGAGACGGTTTGCCAGTGCCTCGACCGCGAGAGGAGTATCCCCCGAGATGAGAACGATCTTCAGCCCGGCCTGTTTGAGCGCGGACACAGTTTCCCCGGCCCCTGCGCGCAGCCGGTCGGTGAATAGAAAGCCCTGTGCCGGTCCGTCCCCCACGCGCAGCCATGCGGCCGTCTGAATGGCGTGCCCGCCGCCGACCCATGAAGCACGTCCGAGCCGCACCTTTTCTCCATGCCAGGTGCCTTGGGTGCCGTGGCCGGGGATTTCCGTCACATTTACGATGTTGGCAGGTTTGATCCCGGCGTCGCGTGCGGCGGCTGACAGGGATTGTGAAAGCGGGTGGCTGGATCCTTCGGCCAGAGCCAGTGCGATTTCCAGATCGCGTTGGGTGAAGTCGCCAAGATTGGTCAGTTCGGGTGTGCCAGCGGTCAGTGTCCCGGTCTTGTCAAAGACCACCGTATCGACCTGGGCCAGACGTTCCAGCGCTGTAGAATCCTTGATCAGCAATCCGCGCTTGAACAGTCGACCGGAAGCGGCGGTTGTCACCGCCGGAACCGCAAGGCCCAGCGCACACGGGCAGGTGATGATCAGCACGGCTGCAGCAATATTGAGGGCAACTCGCAGATCGCCGGTGACGGCAAGCCAGCCAAGGAAGGCCAGCGCCGACAGTATATGAACCCCTGGCGCGTAGAGTTTTGCTGCGCGGTCAGCCAAAGAAGTATAGCGCGAGCGACCGGATTCCGCCACAGCCACCAGATCAGCCATGCGGTGTAAAGAGGTATCGCGACCCACAGCGCTGGCGCGCACCACCAGCGGTCCTGTCAGGTTGACCTCACCGGCGCTGACCGTGTGGCCGGGTTCAGCGAAAACCGGCAGGGTCTCGCCTGTCAGCAGAGAGCGGTCCAGTTCAGACGTGCCTTGGGTGATCTCGCCGTCCACTGGCATCCGCCCGCCGGGGCGCACGCGGATCAAATCGCCGACGAGCAAGTCGCTGACTGACACTTGTTCATCGCCACCTGCCGTCACCCGCCATGCGCGCGGCACTTCCAGCGCGGCCAGTTCTTCGGCGGCGGACCGTGCGACAGACCGGGTGCGGTGATCGAGGTACCGCCCCGTGAGCAGGAAAAAGGTAAGCGTGATGGCCGCGTCGAAGTAGGCGTGTTCCCCCGATAGCGAGGTTTCCCAGAGAGAGGTGCCCACCGCCAGCAGAATTGCCAAAGAAATCGGCACGTCCATGTTCAGACGGCGCGCCGACAAGGCAGTCCATGCGTTGCGGAAGAAAGGCATCCCGGAAAAGGCCACGGCCGGCAGGACAATGGCGGCGGAAATCCAGTGGAACAGATCGCGGGTGGGCCCCTCGGCCCCGGACCAGACTGCGACCGACAAGAGCATGACGTTCATCGCCGCGAAACCCGCCACAGCAAGCCGCATCAGCAGATCGCGACCTGCTTTATCCGTGGCCGTCGCTGACAGGGCGCTGTTGTCCAGCTCATGCGCCTCATAGCCTGCGCGCTCGACCACCGGAATGACATCGGCGGCGGTCAGATCCGGTGCGGCCTCAATGCTCACCCGCTTGAGCGTCAGATTGACCCGTGCCGAGCGTATGCCCGGCACGTCGTTCAACGCCCTCTCGACCGATGCCATGCAGGCCGCGCAGTGGATTGTGGGCAGCGACAGGACGATATGTGCCTCTGCCGGGGCGGATTGTGCGGCCAGCGCCTCTGCCGCAGGGGCGGCGGCGCAGGCGGGACAGGCAGAGGCGGGCGGGCGCATCGTGGCGGTCATGTCAGCGGGTCACCGTCATTTCCAGACGTTGCTGAAACGGTGTTCCGTCCAGTGCAGTCGCCGTGAGCCAGACATCCCAGTTGCCTGGGCGCAGGGTTTCATAGGCGACATAGGCATGGCCGTTGAAGGTGAACTCTGGCTCAATGTCGTCGCTTACATTGGTCGGACGCCCGACCTTGGCATGTAGCCGTGACGCCTGAACAGGACGCCCCTCTGGATCGGTGATGGAGAGGATCAGCATGTCGTCTTCCAGACGCGCCGCGACCGTCCATCCCAGGCTTTCCTGAACCGCGCGGCGCTTGTCGAATGTCTGGCTGGCGACGTAGGAATTGGCGACTTCTAGTCCGGGGAACGTACTGACCGCACTGACTGCCAGCACGATATTCACGCCGATAATGACCGCGAACGCTCCGCCGAAGATACCAAAGACGTGCCAGCCCTTGAGGGTGAATTCCTTGCCAGCCATCAGTTCGCCTTTCCGTTGAAAAAGGTATCGTTGTGTGCGCGATCGCCGTTGGTGAGATCCTCGACCCAGAACCGGAATTCCGTGCGCTCCGCGGCTGCGGGGCCGGAGGACGTTGGCGCAATGACGTATACCTTTTGCAGATAGGTTGCGTTTGCTGGAACGTCCACGGTTTCATAGGGCGTGCCTTCTAGCTGGATCCGCAGGGTTGGATCGCCGGTCAGCGTGATGCGGAACGGTCGGTCCTCGCCGTGCTTGTTGAGCAGGCGAACGTCGTAGGTGTTGCGGATAGATCCGTCCGACAGGGTCACAAATGTCGGGTTGCGCACCGGGGCCACCGTCATTTCAATCTCTGGCCGGATGAACAGCGCAAAGACAAGACCGATGCCGACAAGACCCCAAAGGGTGGTGTACATGATGGTGCGTGGCCGAAAGATGTGTTTCCAGACCGGGCGCGGATCATGACCGGCGCGTTCGCGCGGCTCGTCCGAAAAGGCCAGATAGTCAATAAGCCCGCGCGGCTTGCCGATTTTGGCCATCACGTCGTCACAGGCGTCGATACATAGCGCACAGGTGATGCATTCCATTTGCTGGCCGTCACGAATGTCGATGCCCATCGGGCAGACGTTGACGCAGGCCATGCAGTCGATGCAGTCACCCAGATTTTCGGCACCTTCGGCCTTGCGGTGCTTCCCGCGCGGTTCGCCGCGCCATTCGCGATAGCCGACGGTCAGGGTTTCCTCATCCATCATCGCAGCCTGAATACGCGGCCACGGGCAGGCATAGATGCAGATCTGTTCACGCGCGAAACCGCCGAAAAAGAACGTCGTCAGCGTCAGGATCAGCATCGTGATATAGGCAGCGGGATGGGCCTGTCCCGTGACGAGATCCACCAGCAGGGTGGGCGCGTCAGCAAAATAGAACACCCAGGCACCGCCTGTCGCCAGTCCGATCAGGAACCAAGCCACCCATTTGGTCGCGCGAAGGCGCATCTTGCGGAAATCCATCTTCTTCTGGCGATGTAGACGCAGTCGGGCGTTGCGATCGCCCTCAATCCAGCGTTCCACGAGGATGAACAGATCGGTCCAGACGGTCTGCGGACATGCATAGCCGCACCACACTCTCCCCAGCGCCGAGGTGAACAGGAACAGGCCAAGACCCGCCATGATCAGCAAACCCGCCACAAAGTAAAACTCGTGCGGCCAGATTTCGATCCAGAAGAAAAAGAAGCGGCGATTGGCAAGGTCGATCAGCACCGCCTGATCGGGCAGTTGCGGCCCACGGTCCCAGCGCAGCCAAGGGGTGATGTAGTAGATCCCCAGCGTTACGATCATGATGATCCACTTGAGATTGCGGAAGCTGCCACTGACCCGTTTGGGAAAAATCGGTTCGCGGGATGCGTACAGGGAGGGCGGCGGGGCATTGCTGTCGGACACGGCGGATTCGCTCCGTTGGAATGGAATTTGTGCCGGTTCTCACAGACCGCGGCGTGCGCAGCTTTGACCTGTATCAATTTTGAGTTTGAAACTCAGCTTTTACGCGCTTCGCGGCGGAGCCAGTTCAGGAACGCCTTGAGAGGTGGGCGCGGGACACCGGGGCGCGTGACAATGTGATACCCCTTTTCCTTGTTGTCTTCGAACAGTTTCCGAAGGCGTCCGGCGCGGATATCTGGTTCGACAAACACACCTGCGACGATGGCGATGCCTTGGCCCGAGCGAGCCGCCTCTAGCATCAGGTTGCCCGGCATTGCGGTAAAGCCGCGGCCTGCGTCCCGGTCCACGCCGTTCTTGGCAAACCAGTCGGTCGCCTCGTTGGTGCCCAGTTCCTGAAGCCAGTGATAATCGCGCAAATCGGACGGCGAGGTGATTTCCCGGTGACCGACAAGGTCCGGGGCCGCAACGACAACGATGGGGGAGCGGATCAGCGGTTCTGACAGCAGGCCGGGCCATGAACCGTCGCCATAGCGCAGGGCAAGATCGATGCCGCCGGGTTCCAGTGTCTGAACCTTGGCGGAGGGGTCGATCATCAGGTTGATGTCGGGGTGCGCCTCGCGGAAGACGCTTAGTCGCGGCATCAGCCAGGAAGCTGCCAAAGTAGGAGTGACGGAAATCTGCAACGGGCGCGAGGCGTCTGCGCCGGTCAACGCCTCAATTGTCTGGGCAATGTCACCAAAGGCATCAATCAAGACGCGGGCCAGTGTCTCACCCTCGGGTGTCAGTGCCAGCTTGCGGCCCGAACGGTCCAGCAGCGCAACGCCCAGATGTGTTTCCAGCGCGCGCATCTGCTGACTGATGGCAGCGTGGCTAACATTCAAGAGATCTCCCGCCGCATTGACGGAGCGCGCCTGGGCATAGGCCGCAAAGGCACGAAGAGAGGCAAGAGGGGGGAGCGTTGACCAGTTCATGTGTAATTTCAGGTTACATAATGGATTTATTCTTGAGTCGCATGAAAGCCGCGTTCGGGTCAAGTTGGTTGCAGAGTTGAACATGTCATGGAGGCTTTGATGTTCGGAATACTTGCAAGAAGTTTTCTCACCGCAACCCGGAATGCCCCGGACTCGCATCCGCGCCTGCCGGAGGCGCTGCCCAAGTTGAGTTGGATCGACGAGGACCTGCCGTTCCGCAAGCACGCCGGATCAAGGAGTGGACGCGATGATTGATCCCGTTGTCTATCTGCCAGACCTTTGGCGCGCGCCGGACCCGACAAGGCGCAGCCTGACTGGCCCGCGACCAAGGTCCGCTGCCGAAGTGCTCAGGGCGCGCCGTGGTTTCATGATGTGGGACAAAGGGGCGCTGGCGTCCTAGGAAACGCGCGAACAGGACAGGACACCAGCGCCATACCCCGACCGATATTGGCGGGGGACTACGGCGTCGGGATGTGTTCCCCGACGACCTTGCCACCAATCTATAGGTGTTGAGAGCGGGTGCCTTGACTTGGGTCAAGCGGCGATGGTCCGCGACGATTATTTGCGAGAGGAGCGGCGTCCAACCCAAAAAAGAAACCCCCGCCAACGGCGGGGGTTTCAGTTTTGTTTGAGGGAAATCAGTCTTCCGAGGCTTCGCCACCGCCTAGACCGTGGACATAGGTCGCAACGGCGCGGATCTCGGCCTCGCTCAGTTCGGCCCCGCCCATGGGCGGCATCACACCAAAGCGCGAGTTGTAGACGGTCTGGTACAGCGAGTCGTAGTCGCCGCCATACAGCCAGATCGCATCCGTCAGGTTGGGGGCACCCTGATAGCGGTCGCCGGTGCCGTCTTCCATATGGCAGCCCGAGCAGTTGATCTCAAAGACTTCGGCACCCGCTTCGGCGGCGGTCGCATCCTTCGGGGTCTGCCCGGAAAGTTGCATCACATAGTTGACGGCCTGAACGACCTCTTCCTCGACCAACAGTTCGTCGCGGCCAAAGGCCGGCATTTCAGACCAGCGGGCCATGTCATCCACCTCGTTGCGGATGCCGTGGCTGACCGTTTCATGGATTGCCTCGATGGACCCTCCCCACAGCCAATCGTCGTCAAGCAGGTTGGGATAGCCCTTGGCCCCGGCCGCACCCGACCCGTGACACTGGGCGCACCATGTCAGAAAGACCGCCGCACCAGCGTTGTTGGCGTAGGTCAGCAGTTCCTGATCATCGGCAATTGCACCCAGATCAGCCGCCGCCAGTTTGGCATTGATCGGGGCCAGTTCTGCCTCATGCGCCTCAATCGCCTTGGCGACGTTGACGCGTGTGGAAAAGCCCAGCAGACCCGGCGTTGCTGCCTTGATGCCCGGCCAAGCGGGGTAGGCGATAGAATAGCCGATCGCCCAGACGATGCAGGCGTAGAAGGTATAGAGCCACCATTTTGGCAGCGGCTTGTTGTACTCCTTGATGCCGTCCCATTCGTGGCCCGTCGTCTCATAGTCGAGATCGTCGTGATTTTTCTTGTCACTCATGTCCTGGGCTCCTTATTGCGCAGGGTCGTCCCCGAGGGACGCGGCAGGTCTGTCGTCATGACGAAACGGGATGTTGGCGATATCCTCGTGGACCTTTCGCGATCCGGGCCGAAAGGCCCAGATCACGATCCCCACAAAAATGGCGAACATCACAAGCAACGCCCAGCTGTCGGCCAGTTGGCGGAGAAAAGAATAGGTTTCCATATCTGTTCCCCTTACCGGCTTGCGTCAGGCGTGAAGGTCGAGAAATCGACCAACGTACCCAACATTTGCAAATAGGCGATCAGCGCGTCCGCCTCAGAGATGCCGGGGGCACCGTCAAAGTTGCGCACATTGACCTTGTCACCATAGCGCTCCAGCAGGCCGTCATAGTCACTGTCGGGGTCCGCCTGTGCCTTGAAATCGGCCTGAGCGGCCTCGATCATTTCATCCGTATAGGGAACGCCGACAAAGCGGTTTGTGCTGAGCAGGTCGGCGATATAGGTGCCCTCGATCAGCTTGGCTTCGAGAAAGCCGTACTTGGGCATGACGGACTCGGGCACCACCGATTGCGGGTTGCGCAGGTGATCGACGTGCCATTCGTCCGAATAGCGACCGCCGACGCGGGCCAGATCCGGTCCGGTCCGCTTGGAGCCCCACTGGAACGGATGGTCATATTTGCTTTCCGCCGCAAGGCTGTAGTGGCCATAACGTTCGACCTCGTCCCGCATCGGTCGGATCATCTGGCTGTGGCAAACATAACAACCTTCGCGGATGTAGACATCGCGCCCTGCCAGTTCCAACGGGGTGTAAGGGCGCATGCCCTCGACGTCCTCGATGGTGTTTTCGAGGTAGAACAGCGGCACGATCTGCACCAGTCCCCCGATGGTCACCACGAGGAAGGCAAAGATGGCCAGCAGCGTGACGTTCTTTTCGAGAACAGCGTGTTTGTTGAGAATGCTCATTTCCCGGTCTCCTTATTCGGCCGGTGTGGCGTGGGCCGTGGCGGCGTTGGCCTCAACAGCCGGCGAGCGCCTGGCAGTCATCCACAGGTTGTAGCACATGATCAGGGCACCAGCGACGTAGAGCCCCCCACCCAGAGCACGCACAACGTACATCGGGAACTTTGCGCCCACGGTGTCAGCGAAGGAGTTCACAAGGTAGCCGTTCGCATCCACTTCGCGCCACATCAGGCCCTCCATGATGCCCGTCACCCACATCGATGCCGCGTAGAGAACGATACCGATAGTCGCGAGCCAGAAGTGCCACGACACCATCGATAGCGAATACAGACGCTCACGGTTCCACAGTTTGGGCACCAGATAGTACAATGCGCCGAAGGTGATCATGCCGTTCCAGCCAAGCGCGCCAGAGTGGACATGGCCGATAGTCCAGTCGGTGTAGTGCGACAGCGAATTCACCGCGCGGATCGACATCATCGGGCCTTCGAAGGTCGACATGCCGTAGAAACCAATAGAGATCACCATCATACGGATGACCGGATCGGTGCGCAGTTTGTCCCATGCACCAGACAGCGTCATCAGGCCGTTGATCATGCCCCCCCAGGACGGCATCCACAGCACGACAGAGAACACCATGCCAAGGGTCGAGGCCCAGTCAGGCAACGCAGTGTAGTGCAAGTGGTGCGGACCGGCCCAGATATACAGGAAGATCAGCGCCCAGAAGTGGATGATTGACAGTTTGTAGCTGAACACCGGGCGTTCTGCCTGCTTCGGAACGAAGTAGTACATCATGCCCAGAAAGCCTGCGGTCAGGAAAAAGCCCACGGCGTTGTGGCCGTACCACCACTGCACCATGGCGTCCTGAACGCCGGAAAAGACCTGAACGGACTTGGAGCCCCAGATCGACACCGGGATCGACAGGTTGTTGAACAGGTGCAACATGGCTACGGTCAGAATGAAGGACAGGTAGAACCAGTTGGCCACATAGATGTGGGGTTCTTTCCGCTTGACCACAGTGCCGACAAAAACTGCCAGATAGGCGACCCAGACCACCGTCAACCAGATGTCGACGTGCCATTCCGGTTCGGCGTATTCCTTGGATTGCGTTCCGCCCAGCACATACCCTGTCGCGGCCAAAACGATGAACAGCTGATAGCCCCAGAAGACAAACCATGCGAGGTTGCCGCCCCACAGCCGCGCCGCCGAGGTGCGCTGTACGACGTAAAAGGACGTGGCGATCAGAGCGTTGCCGCCAAAGGCAAAGATTACGGCCGATGTGTGCAGAGGACGCAGGCGACCAAAGTTCATATAGCCTTCGGCCCAGTCAAAGTTCAGCCCCGGAAAGGCCAGCTGTGTGGCGATGAACGTGCCGACGACAAAGCCGATCACGCCCCAAAAGGCGGTGGCAATCACACCATATCGGATCACGCCGTCCATATATTCGTGTTGCGGAGCCGGTGTCACCGGCTCATCGGTGCGGCGCAAGACCCACACGAACAATCCGGCGGAAACCGCCAGAATGATGATCGCATGAATCATGTAAGCCACATCGCGTGCGTAATTGATCGCGATCATCGAGAAGATCGCGATCAAGCCCAGCACGATAAGCTTGAGATAATTCAACATTTTTCGTCCCTTCGTCTGACCCAAACGATTCTTTGACCGCGAGGGCGTCATTTGACTGCACCCCTGTTAGCTATGTTACGCCAAAGGCATCTTTGATCTGCATCAATGGAAGCAGACGGATGTGTTGACCCGCGTCAAAGTGCGACGAAAGGCGCAGCGATAACCTGTGCGCATGGAGCCGACGGAAATGCAGACGGAGATGCACATGTACTTTAAATCTATCCTGACCGTGGTAACGGACAGCGAGTTGCTGCCTTCCACCATCTCGCACGCCGCGAGTTTAGCTGAATCCTACGACGCGCATCTGACCGCCCTTTGTTTCGGCGTCGACCGAACCCAGACCGGCTACTACTACGCCGGGGCCAACGCGATGGTTCTGCAGGAAACGCTTTCGCGGGCCACCAAAGAGGCCGAGGCGCTGGCCGCCGACGTCCGCGAGGCACTGGGACGGACCAATGCGGTGTGGGGCGTGGACCACGGGGTTGCGCAACTGGCTGACATCGGACGTCATGTCGCGTCGCGCGCCCGGTTCTCTGACCTCGTTGTTTTGCCGCAACCCTATGGCGACGGCAAAGGCGTGGAACTGGAGCCCGTGCTTGAGGGGGCACTGTTCGACGGTCAGGTGCCGGTGCTGGTCGTGCCCGACAACGTCGAACCCAAGGCGCGACCTAAACGCGTGGTCGTTGGCTGGAACGAGGGCAACGAGGCGCTGCGCGCCCTGCGCTGCGCCCTACCTTTGCTGACCACAGCCGAAAATGTCCATGTGGTTGTGATCGACCCACCCAAGCACGGACCAAACAGATCCGATCCAGGGGGGATGGTGTCCGAATTCCTTGCCCGCCATGGGGTCAAGACCGAGGTAGACGTTCTGGCCAAGACGTTGCCGCGCGTATCGGATGTGCTGCTGCGCCATGTGTCGGATCTGGACGCCGACATGGTTGTCATGGGGGCTTACGGGCATTCGCGTTTTCGCGAGGCCATCCTTGGCGGCGCGACGCGCAACATGCTGGAACAGGCGGGTGTGCCGGTCTTCATGGCACACTGAAACAAGGCGCACTGTATCGCAAGACGGCGCTCCACCACGGGGCGCCGTCTCTTGACGTCATTGACCTGTGGTCTCGGTTCAGTCGGTGGGCGCTGTGATGTAGCCTTCACTGATCGGCACCGCAGATCCGCCGACATAAACGGCCTGAAGGGCGTCACCCTTGGTCACGATGCGCAGATCGATCTGACTGGGTCGGCCCATGTCGGCCCCCTGAAGCAGGCTCAGACAGGTTTCGCCCTCAGACAGGGTTCCGGCGCTCAATAGTTGCGCGGCAAAAATGGCAGAAGCCGATCCGGTTGCGGGGTCTTCGGGGATACCATCGCCGGGCGCGAACATTCGGGCAGAGAAATCAACACCGTCTCCTTTGGTGTACAGGTAAAGTGCGTTCACCCGAGTGGCTGCGGTCAATGCCTCCCATGCAGCACCAGTTGGACGTGCGGCCGTCAATGCATGGTGATCGCACACCGGCGCATAGGCAAACGACGGTCCGCCCTGCCAAAGCCCTGGCCGGTGCGTACCAAAACCGATTTGCCCCGGCGACAGGCCAAGGGCTGCGGCGATCGCCGCGTCGTCTGGCATATGGCCGGCCTCGACCGCATGTGGCAGGATCGGGGCGCGAAACTCCGCTGCGATCCGGCCGTCCTTTCGCCAGACTCGCACCGGGACAAGCCCCGCGACCTCTTCCAGCGTAATCTCGGTTTCAAAGTCGCACAATGGCGCCGATTCCAACGCCAGGTGAATGGCGCAGCCGATGGTCGGATGTCCGGCAAAGGGGATCTCTGCCGTCGGAAAGAAAATTCGGACGCTGGCTGAGTGCGTCGGATCGGCAGGACGCCGCACAAAAATCGTCTCTGACAGGTTGAATTCTCGCGCAATGGTCTGCATCGCGGAGTCGCTTAGCCTGTCTGCGTTTTCGACAATCGCCAGCGGATTGCCGGAAAATGGCGTTTCCGTAAAGACATCGTAGGTGACGAACGCCAGTTTGTCAGACAAGCAATCCACCGTCCGCATCATCGCCTGCTTCTTCCATCAGGCGGGCCATGTCTGGCACGGTGACTTGGCGTTTGCCTTCCAGTTCGATCACTCCGTCCTTGCGCAGGGCAGAGATTTGGCGACTGACAGTTTCCAGTGTCAGACCCAGGTAATCGGCCATGGCCTCACGCGTTAGCGGAAGGTTGAAGGTGACACTGCCCGTGCCCGATCCGCGCATGTTCAACGTGGCATCGCGGCGCGCGATGATCGACAACAGCGAAGCGATCTTTTCGCGTGCCGTCTTGCGGCCCAGTACCAGCATCCATTCGCGCGCGGCATCCAGTTCATCCAGCGTCATTTCCAGCAGGCGCTGGGCAATATGCGGCGTGCGGTGCATCATGTCCTCGAAAGGCGAGCGCCGAAAACAGCACATCACCACATCGGTTGTCGCGACGACATCATAGGCTGCGGTGTTGCGGCCCGGACGCCCGACAAAATCGCTGGGGAGCAACAGACCAACCATTTGGGTGCGACCGTCCTCCATCGCCTGGCTGAGCGTTGCGATTCCTGACACGACGGAGCCGACAAAATCCATCCGGTCACCAGCCCAGATGATCGACTGGCCGGCTTGGAATTTGCGATAGTATTTGATCTGTTCGAGTTTTTCGAGCTCATCGCTTTCACACCGTGCGCAGACCGCTCTGTGTCGGATCGGGCAGTCGCTGCAATCGGGCGCTATGGAAAAACTACGTTCATTCAGCATCAGAATTGCCTTTTTGATCTGCGTCAAGGCTCTGCGGTCTTTCGCAGCCTAACCGTACTTTCATGACGAAGCGAACACAACTCGCGCGGCTGGGCCTCTTCGACGCCAAAGTGCCGCGATACACATCATATCCTACAGCGCCCCACTTTGATGGGGATGTCGGACCCGCACTATATCAGGACTGGATCCGCTCCATTCCTGAAAATGGTAACATATCCCTCTATTTGCATGTTCCATTTTGCCGCAGACTCTGCTGGTTCTGTGCTTGTCGGACGCAGGGAACGGCCACCTTGGGCCCGGTAGAGGCTTATGTAGGCGATCTGCAACGAGAACTTGCGCTCTTGCGCACTGTTTTGCCGCAGGGTGTGCGGCTGTCGCGACTGCATTGGGGGGGCGGGACACCCACACTGTTGTCGCCGGACCTGATGAAACGGCTGATGGACTCGATTCGCGAGGTTGCCGACTTTGCCGAAGGGTATGAATTCTCGGTCGAGATCGATCCGAATGAAATCGACGAGTCGCGGCTGGACGTCCTTGCCGCAAGCGGCATGAACCGGGCCTCCATCGGGGTTCAGGATTTCGATCCGCAGATCCAGGCGGCCATCGGGCGTGAGCAAGGATATGAACTGACCCGCGACACGGTTGAGATGATCCGATCGCGTGGCGTCCACAGCCTGAACGCCGACATTCTGTTTGGGCTGCCCTTTCAAACGAATGCAAGGATCACCGAAACGGTGCAGAAATTGCTGAGTTTCGCCCCGGATCGGGTGGCCTTGTATGGTTATGCGCATGTGCCGTGGATGGCAAAACGCCAGCAATTGTTGCCCTCCGAGGCCCTGCCCTCGCCTCAAGAGAGGCTAGAGTTGTTCGAAACCGCCCGGCGGCTATTTGTCTGGGACGGCTACGATGAAATCGGAATCGATCACTTTGCAACCAAAGAAGACGGTCTGTCGGTGGCAAATCGTGAAGGACGGCTGCGGAGGAATTTTCAGGGCTATACGGATGACGTATCGGACTACCTGATCGGGGTAGGGGCCTCTTCGATCTCGAAATTTCCGCAAGGTTTCGCGCAGAATGCATCTGCCACATCCAAACATGTGGCCGCGATCCGCGACGGTCAATTTTCGACCGCCCGAGGGCATATGCTGAAGGGTGAGGATCAGATGCGCGGACGCTTGATCGAGGCGCTGATGTGCGATTTCCGGATTAATGCGGATGAGATCCTGCGGGATTTCGACATCTCGCGGGAACGCCTGTTTGAAATGTTCCGCGACGCGAACGCATCGTTCGAGAACATCATGGAAATCACCGAGGACGGGCTTTTCCTGCCCGAAGCGGCACGCCCGCTGACCCGCATGGTGGCGCGGGCTTTTGACGGCTATGAGCTAAGCCGGGCCGGGCATTCCAGCGCAATCTGAACTGGGGCGGGCTGGGCGCCCTGCCTTATGCGATGTTGAGCGCCGCCGCCAAGAGCGTGCGGGTGTATTCGGTTTGTGGGGCGTTAAAGATGTCCTGCGCAGAGCCGTATTCCACCACATCACCCTGTTTCATCACGATGACCTTGTGGCTCATCGCACGGATCACCTTGAGGTCGTGCGAAATGAACAGGTAGGCAAGGTTGTATTTACGTTGCAGGTCGCGCAGCAGGTTCACGATCTGGACCTGCACCGTCATATCCAATGCCGAGGTCGGCTCATCCAGCACCAGCAGGCGTGGGCGCAGCACCATGGCGCGGGCGATGGCGATGCGCTGGCGCTGACCGCCGGAAAACTCATGCGGATAGCGGTGCATGGTCATCGGGTCCAGACCGACCTCTACCATGACCTCGGCCACCAGTTCGCGGTGCGAACGACCATCTGGCGCGCCATGCACCTGCAGCCCTTCGGCGATGATCTGTTCGCAGGTCATGCGTGGACTGAGCGACCCATAGGGGTCCTGAAAGACAATCTGCATTTCAGAGCGCAACTTGCGCAGTCGCTTGGTCGACCAAGCGTTCACGTCCTGTCCCCGGTAGGTGATTTGCCCCTCAGAGCTGATCAGACGCATGATTGCCAGCGCAAGTGTTGTCTTGCCTGACCCGCTTTCACCCACGATCCCCACTGTCTCTCCTGCGCGCACTGCGATCGAGGCGTCGTTGACTGCCTTGACGTATCCCACTGTGCGTTTCATCAGCCCGCGCTGGATCGGGAACCAGATCTTGAGGTTGTCGGTGCTGGCGATCAGTTCCGCGCCTTCATCCACCGGGTCGGGCGTGCCGGTGCTTTCGGCCGACAACAGCATCTGCGTGTAGGGGTGTTGCGGGTTGGCAAAGATTTCCGAGGTCTTACCCTGTTCGACGATCTCGCCATTCTTCATCACGCAGACCCGGTCGGCGATCTTGCGCACGATGCCTAGGTCATGGGTGATGAACAGCAGGCTCATGTCTTCGGCCTCTTTCAGGCCGGCCAACAGATCGAGAATCTGCGCCTGAATGGTCACGTCCAACGCGGTTGTCGGCTCATCCGCGATCAACAGTTCCGGCCCGTTGGCCAGCGCCATGGCGATCATCACGCGCTGGCGTTGCCCACCCGACAATTGGTGCGGGTAGGCCCCCAGTCGCGATTCCGCGTCGCGTATGCCGACCTTGGTCAGCAGTTCGATGATGCGGGTGCGGGCGGCATCGCCACTAAGCCCCTGATGTAATTCAAGGCTCTCACGGATCTGCTTTTCCAGCGTGTGCAGCGGATTGAGAGAGGTCATCGGCTCTTGAAAGATAAAGCTGATGTCGTTGCCGCGCACGTCGCGAAGGTGCTTGTCCGTCGCACCGATCATCTCGGTCCCGTTGTACAGAACCGATCCCTGAACACGCGCGGAATCGCCCAGCAAGGATACCGTGGACAACGCGGTGACAGACTTACCCGACCCGGACTCGCCCACCAAAGCGACGGTTTCGCCTTTTTCGATCTCAAAGCTGACGCCCTTGACGGCCGGGATAGTCACGCCGTCCTGACGAAAGCCGACCTTGAGGTCGCGGACCTGTAGCAAAGCGCTCATGAGAAGGTCTTTCTGGGGTCAAAGGCGTCACGCACCCCTTCGAAGATGAAGACCAGCAGCGACAACATGATCGCGAAAACCGCGAAGGAGGTGAAGGCCAGCCAAGGTGCCTGCAGGTTCTGTTTCGCCTGAAGCGTCATTTCCCCCAATGAGGGGGAAGAAGACGGCAAGCCGAAACCAAGAAAATCCAGACCCGCCAGTGTGCTGATTGTTCCAGTCACGATGAAAGGCAGGAAAGTGACAGTGGCCACCATGGCGTTGGGCAACATGTGACGGAACATGATTGTCCAGTTCGACACTCCCAGTGCCTTGGCTGCGCGGACGTATTCCAAATTGCGGGCACGCAGAAACTCTGCCCGCACCACGCCCACCAGAGCGGTCCAGCCAAACAGGATCGTTAGAAAGACCAAAAGCCAGAAACTTCGCCCCAGAATCGCGAAGAGGATGATGATGATATACAGCGAAGGCGTCGCGCCCCAGACCTCGATCACCCGCTGAAAGACCAGATCCAGCCAGCCGCCGAAATAGCCCTGCAGCGCCCCGGCGGTGATGCCGATGAGAGAGGCGCAGACCGTCACGATCAGCGTAAAGATGATGGAAAGGCGGAACCCGTAAATCACCCGTGCCACGACATCGCGTTTGGTGTCATCCGTGCCCAGCCAGTTCTGATCGTTGGGGGGCAGGGGGGCCGCGCCGGGACGGTCCACCGGGGTGTCATAGCTGTAGGGAATCGGTGGCCAAAGCAGCCAACCTTTTTGAAAGCCATCGTCGGTCAGAGTGCCGGCTCTGGCGTCCTCGATCATGCTATCGGGGTCGTCAAAACACCGTTCCAGCCCGCCGGTGGTGATCAGGCAGCGCACCTCCGGGTCGCGGTACGCGGCCTCTGTGCGGAAATCGCCACCAAACTCTGTCTCCGGGTAAAAGTTGAAAATCGGTGTGTAATACTCACCCCGAAAGTTGACCAGGATGGGTTTGTCGTTGGCGAGGAACTCGGCGAACAGCGACAGACCGAACAGAAACATGAAGATCCACAACGACCACAGCGCCCGGCGGTTGCGTTTGAAGTTGTTCCAACGCCGTTTGTTGAGCGGTGAGAGGGTGAACAGACCCTTTTGGGGCTCTGGCGGAACGGTGATGTCCGGGTCCGCCTTGGGAGTCGTCTCTGGTTGAGGAGTGGCAACCATCTATCAGCCCTCCCGCTTTTCAAAGTCGATGCGCGGATCGACAACGACGTACATCAGGTCGGAAATCAATCCGACGACAAGGCCGATCATCGACGTGATGAACAGCGTGCCAAAGATCACCGGATAGTCGCGCGCCACAGCCGCCTCAAATCCCAGACGCCCCAGACCGTCGAGGCTAAAAATGGTCTCGATGATGATCGAGCCGCCAAAGAACACGCCGATAAACACACCCGGCAGCCCGGCAATCACGATCAGCATCGCGTTGCGAAAGACGTGGCCATACAGCACACCCTTTTCCGACAGGCCCTTGGCGCGGGCGGTCATGACGTACTGTTTCTTGATCTCGTCCAGAAAGCTGTTCTTTGTCAGCAATGTCAGCGTTGCAAAGGCCGAAATGGTCGAGGCAAAGATCGGCAAGGCAATATGCCAGAAATAATCGACCACTTTCATGAAGATGTTCATCTCTGCCCAGTTATCAGAGGTCAGCCCCCGGATCGGAAAAATCTGCCAATAGGAGCCACCGGCAAAGAGCACCAGCAGCAGGATGGCAAAGAGAAAGCCGGGGATGGCGTAGGCGACGATGATCACGCCGCTGGTCCATGTGTCAAAGCTGGTGCCATCCTTGACCGCCTTGCGAATGCCCAGCGGGATCGACACGAGATAGGCAATCAGCGTCGACCACAGGCCCAGCGAGATCGACACCGGCATCTTTTCCAGCACCAGATCGATCACACCGATGGAACGGAAATAGCTCTCTCCGAAATCCAGCCGCATGTAGTTCCACATCATGTTCAGGAACCGTTCCAGCGGCGGCTTGTCGAAACCGAACTGGCGTTCGAGATCGGCGATGAACTCTGGCGGCAGGCCACGGGCACCGGCATAGGCGTCGTTGCCTCCGCCCATGGTGCCGGCCTCTGGCGTTTCTGATGCACCGGCGAATCCGCCGAAGACATCGCCCTGACCCTCGATCTGGGCGATGATCTGTTCAATCGGGCCGCCGGGGACAAACTGCACCAGAACAAAGTTGATGATCATGATCCCCAGAAGGGTGGGGATAATGAGCAGGAGGCGGCGGAGGATATAGGCTCCCATGTCAGTCTAGGTGACCTTTCGCCTTGAGTGCTGCGGCCTTTTCAGGATTGACCCACCAGAAGCTCAGGTAGCCCAGATCGTAGGGCGGGATGGTCTCCGGGTGTTCGTACATGTCGAAATAAGCCACCCAACTGTCCGCGATATACCCCGTCGGGATCACAAAGAACTCATATCGCAGCGCACGGTCCAGAGCCATCAGCGCCACGTCTGTCTCATCCTGGCTTTCCGCGACAAAGCTGGCGTCGATAATCGCATCCACCAGCGGGCTGGCCAGACCGGCGGGGTTGAACAGGCTGAATTCGGCCTCGGCGGACCCGTACATCTGGGTCAGACCGCCGCCCGTCGACAAAAAGCTGCCGTAGCGGGTGGAATACAGGATGTCATAGTCCCGTTCGCGGCGGCGCAACGTGTACTGCGACGGATCGACTTTTTCAAAGCTGGCATCCACGCCGATCTGGCGCAGGTTCTGTACAAAGATGTCGTGCATCCCCTCGACAGAGGACTCGATGTTCGACGGGATCAGCATGTTGACCTTGAGCGTCTCACCCTTGTCGTTGCGCGCCAGCCCGTCCTGACCCACGGTCCATCCCGCCTCTTGCAGCAGCCCCATCGCCTCTCGCCGTGTGCGGCGCGACGGGAGACTGTCAGAGGGATCAGAGACGTGCATGGTCCAGACGTCTTCGGCAAGCAGGTCTTCGGGGACGACATCGCCCAATGATTTCAGGAATTCCAGCTCCGCGCCCTCGGGCTTTGCCTTGGCCTCGACATGGGTGCCTTCGACAAAGGAACTGCGCGTTGTGTACAGGCCGTGCAGCAGCGACTCGTTCGACCATTCAAAGTTGAAGGCCAACGCAATCGCCTCGCGCACGCCTTTGTCGGCGAACTGCGGCTTGGCAAGGTTAAAGACAAAACCGGTGGGGTTCGGCGGGCTGCCGTCCGGGATTTCCTCCAGCTTGACGATGCCTTGCTTGGCCTTGGGAAAATCGTAGGCCGTGGCCCACTGCTTGGGGTCGCTTTCGATCTTGAAGGTATATGCCCCCGCCTTGAACGCCTCAAATGACGCGGTCTGATCGGCAAAGTATTCGACCTGAATGGTGTCGTAGTTATAACGCCCGACGTTATACGGCCGATCTTTGCCCCAATAATCCGGGTTCCGCTTGTAAACGATGCGGCGGTTCACGTCGAAACTGTCCAGCTTGTACGGCCCGGACCCCATCGCCACCTCAAGGCGCGGTTCATCCAACCGGCGGTTTTCCAGATCGGCCTCGAACCATGCCTTGGAAAAGACCGGGGTAGAGCCCACAGTTTCGATCCGCGACCGTTTGGTGAGTTCAGAGTTGAAGGTGAATTTCACCGTGTAGGTGTCCAGCGCCTCGACGCTGTCGATCATGCGGCCCACGGCCTGTGCGTATGACGGCAGGCCCTGCGTGACGAACAGCTTGTGGGAATAGATCACATCCTCTGCCGTGACGGGCGAGCCATCCCAAAATGTCGCGTCCTCGCGCATGTGAAAGATCACCCAGTCGCGGCTTTCGGGGTATTCGATGCTTTCGCACAGGATGCAGTAGTACTGCCCGACCGAATCCTCTGTCGATTCAATCAACTGGTCGTATTGCAGGGTTGTCAGGGCACCGGGGCGCCCCTTGCGCGAATAGGGGTTGAGGCTGTCGAAGGTGCCCGTTGCACCTAGCACCAGTTTGCCGCCCTTGGGCGCGTCGGGGTTGACGAAATCAAAGTGGCTGTAGTCCGCCGGATAGTCGAGATTGCCGAAGTAGGAGTAGCCGTGCGCCGTGATGACATTGTCATCGCTGTCTTGCGCCAGCGACGCGACACCCCAGAGCGCGAGCCCGATGGCTAGCGTTCCGGTTGCTATGAGACGCAAATCCACTGCGGGTCGCGTTCGCACGGCGCTGCGGTTTTGAGGACGTTTGGCCTGGATCGTCATCGTCATCTCCCTGTCGCCCTGTCACCCGGCGGGTCTGCCCGGCAATTTGGCGGTCTTCCTGCTTAGTTCTAAGCTAAGTTTTCCGCGAGACCACATTCAAGTCGAGATTACGGAAACGTCAACGGCGCGAAGGCGCCGAGGCGGGGATATGTATGTGACATGCGCACGAAAAAGGACCGCCCAAACCGGACGGCCCCAATAACTGGCCCGATCTGGACCAGAACGCGATGTGATCAGCCGCCGGTAGTTTCAAGATACGCGATCAGGTTCACGCGATCTTCGGCCTTTTTCAAACCGGCAAAGCCCATTGTGGTGCCGGGGGCAAAGCCTTTGGGGTTTTCGAGGAAGGCAAAGAGGTTTTCCGGCGACCAGACGTCTGCAACTTCGCTCAGTTTGCCCGAGTAGTTGAAGCCATCGACAGCGCCCACGTTCCGCGCCACGACGCCGTCAAGATGCGGGCCGGTTGCGTTGCTGCCGTCCAGCTTGTGGCAGGCGCGGCATTTGCTCCAGACCTTTTCGCCCTTGCCGGCATCGGCTGCGGCCATGAGCGCGGCAAAGTCCACTTCGACCGCTTCGACCGGTTCCGCCTCTTCGACCAGAATCGCGAACCCTGCGGCGTGCTCTTCTTCGCCGTGGCCGCCGCCCGTGTGATACAGGCCCTCTGCGGCCCATTTGCCCATCAGGAAGATCAGCAAGGCGCCGCAGACGCCGCCGACGATCTTGGTAAAGGTCATGGTATCGAACATGGGAAGCCCTGCTTGTTTTATGTCGGTGTCGGGCGCGTATCTATTGCTTTCCATCCCTCTGGGCAAGCGGTAGAAGGCGCGACCAATCGCCCGTTTGTACGGGTCGTGTGACGAGGGGCCGGAAATGACGCAACGGATTGCCTTTCAGGGAGAGTTGGGCGCCTATTCCCATCAGGCCTGCACAGAGGCCCGCCCGGGTGCGGACGTGCTGCCTTGCCGGTCGTTTGAGGACGTGATTGCAGCGGTGCGCGGCGGACAGGCCGAACTGGCCATGCTGCCGGTCGAGAACTCGACCTATGGTCGTGTGGCCGACATTCACCGTCTGCTGCCCGAAAGTGGCCTGAAGATTGTTGGTGAGGCTTTCGTTCGCGTTCATATCAGCCTCATGGCGCTGCCCGGCGTTCAGGTTGAAGAGCTGGCGCGGGTGCGGGCGCACCCCGTCTTGTTGCCGCAGGCGCAGAGCTTTTTGACGAAATACGCCATTCAGGGCGTGGCGGCCCCTGACAGTGCGGGGGCGGCGGCGGAACTGGCGCGGACCGAGGCGCGTGATGAGGGGGTTCTGGCGTCGGATCTGGCGGCGGAGATTTATGGGCTGCACATTCTGGCCCGTCATATTGAGGACCACGCCCACAACACCACGCGGTTCCTGTTGATGGCCCCCGATCCGGACACATCGCGGCGGGGCAGCGCGCGGATGATCACGACCTTTGTCTTTCAGGTCCGCAACATTCCGGCGGCGCTGTATAAGGCGATGGGGGGCTTTGCCACCAATGGGGTCAACATGACCAAGCTGGAAAGCTATATGGTGGGCGGGTCTTTCACGGCGACTCAGTTCTATGCGGATATTGAGGGGCACCCCGAGGATCCGGGTGTTCGGCGGGCGCTGGAAGAGCTGGACTATTTCACCGACATGCTGGAGATTCTGGGCGTTTATCCGCGTGATCCACGTCGGGATTGAGGCACGGAAAATGAGGGTGTCCACGCGTGGACAGATCCTCGGCTTATAAAAAATCAATGGGTTGCAGAGGCGTTTTTACCTCTGCTTAACCTTTTGGCCCGCTGCGACAATCTTCAGGTGCGAGGTTGCGCGCCCCGGAGCGTGTCGCGTTCAATTGAATTCATTCGTCGGGCTGAACGTGTTGTGCTTTGCAAACGCTGTCTCAGCCCGACGAAAGCATTGCTGACTCCGATCAAACGCGACACGCCTTAGATCAGCAGCCCGCCCGCGCCTTCGTGCCGCAAAAGCCAGACCTTGGTTTCGACGCCTGTGCCGCCGGAAAAACCGCCCAATCCGTTGGCGCCCAGTACCCGATGACACGGGATGAGCAGCGGGATGGGGTTGCCGCCACAGCCTCGGCCAACAGCCTGTGCAGGGGCGCCGAGGGCCTTGGCAATCTCACCGTAGGTGGTGGTTTCGCCAAAGGGGATGGCGGCGATTTTGGCGCAGACCTGTTGCTGAAAATCACTCGCCGCAACCGTCAGGGGCAGGTCGAAATCCGTCAGCGTTCCGTCGAAATAGGCGGCGACCTGTTCGGCGGCGCGGCGCAACAGCGGTGTGTCGTCGGCGGCCGTGCTAGTGATCCATGTCGCACTTGTGATCTGGCCACCGGTTTCAGTGATCTCAAACGGGCCGGTGGGTGTGGCGACGCAGAGGCGGGGCATCAGCCTGCCCACCAGTTTTGCGGTTTGACGCGTGCGCCGTGATCCCGGGCCAGCCAGAGCGCGAGACGGCGAAACCGTGACAGGGCCAACCGTCGCCAGACCCGTGCCGTCCAATGGGTATAGTCGCGGTTGAAGGGGCAGACCCGCAGGCAGATGGCGCAGTCGGAAGCGAGCTTGGCCCAGAAGCCGAAGCATTTTTCCGCATCCGAGGTCCATTTGCGCACGCCTTTGATGGCAGAGCGGTTGGGGCGGTCAGTCGAGGGCGCGCCATAGGGCAGGGCGGCCACCGGGCAGGCATCGGCGCATTTGGTGCAAATGTCGCAAAAGGCGGCCACACCCAAGGGTCGCGGCGTGTCATGGGTCAGAGGCAGGTCGGTGAAGATCTTGGAGAACCGCAGGCGCGGGCCAAGTTGCGGGGTGATCACCAATTGGTTGCGGGCGTATTCGCCCAAGCCCGCCTTGACCGCGTAGGGAATGACCAATGCGGTGTCGTTCATCGAGGCCACCGCCTGATAGCCAAGGTTGCGGATGAAGGTGGCCAGTTGCAGTGCCACAGCCGCCTCATGGCTATACGCCTTGCCAGTTGCGGCCCCCGCCAAGGCCGAGGGGTAGGTGGCGACCAGATCGGCGTCCATCTCATGACCCAGCACGATGACGCTGGTCAGCCCCTCTGGCAGGTCGTGCGGGGCCTCTGACATGTCGCGGGTGTCGACGCGGGCGGAGTAAAGCCAGCGGCGGTCGAAATCGGTGATGCCGCAAAGCTGCGCACCAAAGAATCGCGCGGTGCGTTTGACCTCTGCCGCCATGCGGGCCGGATCATCGACGGGGACGCGATCAGGGGAGACGGGGGTGTCGGCGCTGAGCGCCGCCTGAAACCCCTCACGCCGACCTTGGGCGGCGTGGCGGTCGGTCATGATGTCGGAAATCAGCCAAGACGCGTTGCGCAGGGCAAAATCGCGTTGGGTAAAGCCGTCTCCGCGTCGGGGCGCGGCCTCGATCCTATAGGAGGCGAAAAACGCGTCGGTGCGCGGGGAGCGGACGGACTCGTCCCACATGGCGCGGCTGAAGATGTCGTCGCGCTGGGCGAAGGGTTCAAAGGTTTCGTCCACCTCGATCCCGGCGGCGGCGTCGTCTGCGTGCTTTGCGCTGTTGGCGGGCCATGTCATGCGGCAACGCTAGGCGCGGGCGACGCTGCGCACAAGAAACATGTCGCTATCGGGATTGACCCCCGCGCGCCTGCACCGAAGGTTGGGCGCAAACAGGAGGGCATCATGGCCACGGGATTTATCGGACTGGGCGCGGTCGGCGCCAAACTGGCGGGCAACCTGCACCGCAATGGCGTGGCCTTGCGGGTCTTTGATCTGGACCCCGCCAAGATGGCGCAATTCGTTGAGGCCGGGGCCGAGGCGGGCACATCGGCGGCGGATGTCATGGCGGCCTGTGACATTGTCATTACCTCTCTGCCCAGCCCGGCGGCCTCGGAGGCGGTTCTGGCGCAGATGTTGCCGGAAATGGCACCGGGCAAGACATGGGTCGAAATGTCGACCACCGACCCGGCCGTGATCGTGGAACAGGCGGCACGGGTTGCGGCCAAGGGGGCGATTGCGGTCGAGGCACCGGTGTCGGGCGGCTGTCACCGGGCAGCGACGGGCAATATCTCTGTCTTTTGTGGCGCGCCGCGCGCGACCTTTGAGGCGATTCTGCCGCTGTTGACGATTCTGGGGCGGCAGGTTCTGCACACCGGCGACGTCGGCACCGCGTCCAAGCTGAAGGTGATGACCAACTATCTGGCCACCGCAAACCTGCTGACGTTGTGCGAGGCGCTGACCACCATGCAGGCCGCCGGGCTGGACATGGCCACGACCTATGAGGCGATCCGGGTGTCCTCTGGCACGTCGTTTGTGCATGAAACCGAAAGCCAGTTGATCCTGTCGGGCAGCCGCGACGTGGATTTTGCGCTGGATCTGGTGATGAAGGATGTGGGCCTGTTTCAGGCGCTGGCCGATGCGCATGGCGTGCCTCTGGAGCTGTCGCCGCTGGTGATTTCGATGATCAAGGACGGGCAGGCGCGGTTTGGCGCGCAGGCGCAGTCCGACCGGATGATCGAGCGGCTGGAAGAGGCCACCGGCCTGTCCGTGCGCGCGCCGGGATTCCCGCAGGAGTTGGTCGACGATGAGCCGCCCGCGCGCGGGGCCGAGGTGATTGTGCGCCGGGAGACCGTGTAGCGCCGCCAAGAATCCGGGGCCGCGAAGCTATCCGGGGCTTTCCCCTGTGCGATGCGCCCAGTAGGAGGGATGAGCGCAATGGCGGGGAAGAGACATGGCACAGGAAGAACTGGCACGGATCACGGCCTCGGCCTCGCGGCGGGTGATCGGTGTGGGCTCTATGATGGGGCTGGGGGCGTTGGTGGTCTATGTGGCCCTCAGCACGCCCGAGATGGCCCTTGGCTGGAAGGCCGTGTTGGTTGCGCTGGGCATCGTCGGGCTGGTTCTGGCGCAGTTGATGTGGCAGTCGACCGGCCATGTGCTGATCCTGACCGAAGAGGCGCTGACCGACAGCGACGGCACGGTTGTGGCGCGGCTGGAGAATGTGGCCAAGGTGGACCGGGGCATGTTCGCGATGAAGCCGTCGAACGGGTTTCTGGTGATCCTCAAAGAGCCGGGGCCGCGCGCGTGGCGGCCGGGCCTGTGGTGGCGGTTGGGACGGCGGGTGGCCGTGGGCGGTGTGACCGCCGGATCGCAGACGCGCCCGGTGGCTGACGTGATGATCCATCTGCTGCACAACCGGGACAACGGGTAGGCAGCGGGACGGGGCCGACGGATTGGACTTGATCTGACGAAAAAGGGCTGCGGTCGATGCCGCAGCCCTTTTTGTTTTGCAGTCGGGTCGGAGGTCAGGCCGATTGATCGTAGACCACCTGCGGCGCATAGCGCGGGCGGGTAAAGCTGTAGGTGCGGATTTCAAAGGCATCGAGACCCACGCTGATGGCCGGATTGTAGGCATCCCAGGTTTCCACCATGATCAACTGGTCGCCATTGGTGCCCGAGGGCAGTTTGTCGGCGTAGGTGGTCAGGTCGCCGGTGTTGAGCACCGGCTGATCGCCGCGTTCATCGGACCAGACCACGCTCCAGCCGCCATGGCTGTCGCTGTACTGGACCACCGTGACGCGCAGGTCGCTGTCTGCGCCGTTGGTCTTGGTCAGGTGACGCAAGAGGCCCTGGGCGTTGGTGAGGTAGTCCGGGGTGATCGCCGCCGTTTCGCGTGAGATCATGTCGCCGATCACATAGTTGGCTTTTTGGTTGACCGCCTGCTGGCGGAAGGCGTCGAAGTAGGTCCAGCCGACGCCAAACAGAAACAGCAGCGCAGGGAAGACGATGACCGCCTCGACGTTGACGAACCCACGGGTGTCAGTCGCGAAACGCTTGAGGAACGAAGGAAGGCGCATGGCTGGATCTCCTCAGCTGGGTTCGTAGACAAAGGCAGAGGTCGACACGATGGCGGTATAGCCCTCGTCGTCCTTGGGCAAGCTGGCGTTCAGCGTGGCCGCCGGGGTGGCGGGACGGAACTTGAAACAGGCGCGCAGGAACATCAGCTGCCCGCCGCCGCCGTGGCTGAAGGCGCGTTGCGGTGTGGCCTCTTGGCTGACGTCGACGCAATCGGCGGTGGCTGGCGGTTCAGCGTAGTTGCGCATGTTCAGCGGGACCATCTCAAGGTGCAGCATGCTGGTGCAGTTTTGCAGCACAGTGGTCTTGTCACAGATCGCCGCCTTGAGCGCGTCATGGGTGGGCGCGGTCACGCCGATCTTGACCTCACGCACGGTCTGATCCAGCGCGCGTTCCAGTTGGGTGTGGCGCACGGTGATCGTACCGATTTCGACCGTGGACACGATCAGGCCGACGAACAGCGGTAGCCACAGAGCGTAGGGGACAATGGCGTTGCCGGCCTCGTCGGCCCAGAAGCGGCGCAGGGGGGAAAGAAAGGCGCGGGTCATTGGGTCAACCTCAGTTGGGTGATGGTGTTGGCGATAGAGGCAAAGGTTTCTTCGAGGTCGGCTCCGTTGACGTCAAAGAAGTGGGCGGGCGACGAGGCGCAGTTGCGCATGGCATCCAGACCGCGCTGCGGTGCCTCAAATCCGATGGCGAAGACAACGACACCCTGTGCCTTGGCCGCGTCGCAGATGCTTTCGAGGCGGTTGTCGGCCGGGTCCGCGCCCACTGTGGCCTCATAAGCGTAGTAGATGTCGCTGTAAGTGCTGTAGGTAACGTAGCCATCATAATAGGGACGCTGGTACATCTTGCTGCCGACGGCGCGTGTGCCGAAGCGGGCGAACAGTTCGGCGTTGGTCATGCGGCGGGCGTTGGAACCACCGTCGGGCGTGCCACGATAGCGGTAACTCGACGAATATCCCTCATAACGCTGCCAGAAATAGGTGTCGTTGTCGCTGCCTGTGTTGTCGACCACGCGCAGTGAGAACCGGTCGTCCGACGGATCGCTGTTGCCGCGTTCGTCGATCCAGACGTCCGAATACCCGTATTTGTGCTGTGGTTTCAGGTCGTATTGGGTGGTGTTTTCACCGTCGGTCATGATGACCACATATTTTGAGCTTTCCGGGTCCGCGTAGGACGCCGGACGCACGGCGAAATCCGGATCGACCAGCCCATCGTCGGACATCGCGGCAATCGCCGGGCGCGCCGCCGGATCAAGCAGGGCGGCCCCCCATTTCATCCCAAGGTCGATGGCAGTGTTGCCGCCTGCATTCAGAGAGTCGATGTGGGCCTTGAGCGTCGCGGGATCGGACCGATGCGCGATGACGGCGCTGGTGTCGCCGGTGCGGCACCAGGGGCTGGCGATCTCTGTGGAATTGACGTTGGTCGAGTTCAGATCGAAATGCGCAAGGCGGGTCAGTTCCTCACTGGGGGAGATTGCCGCCTGATCAAAGTCGGATTGGTCGAACGTCACGCAGTTTGAATAGTCATGCAGGTCGTCCAGCGTGAAATAGCTGGCCGTTGTGGCGCCGAGGTTCACGGTCGCGTTGTAGGGCACGATGGATATCGTGGTTAGCGCCTGACCGTCCTCCGGCATCATGATGTCGACAAAGCTGCGCGCGGCATTGCGCATGTTGATGATCTTGCTGTTCCAGCCCATCGAGCCGGACACATCGAGCACCATGGAAATTTCGATATTGGCGGTGGCGTGTTCGGCGGTGGCCCTGCCGAAGGCGTCCAGCGTGTCGACCCCAATCAGCGACATGAAGTCGGATGAGATGGCGGACTGACCGATGGCGGACACCCGTTTGGCGGTCATGCTCTGCTCGACGTCAATCGAGGTCAGCGCTTCGCCCAGCCCCATGGCGGCAAAGTACTCTTCGACAACCTGCTGGGGCGCGATGGTGTTTTCGATGTTGGCGGCGGCCAGCACGGCGCGGTCCAGTGTGTTCTGCACTTTGATGCGCTTTAGCTCGGCGTGCATCATATCGATGCCGACCCCGCCAAAAACCATCATGACCAGCGATCCAACGATGGCGAGGTAGGACATGTTCCCGGAGGTATCTGCGGCAAACGCGCGAAGGCGCGACGAGAACGCGAAGCGGCTGTCTATGACGCCGGTCAGGCTGGTGGTCGATTTCAACATTTTGGCACCTTTTCAACCGCGTCGCTCAGCACCCCCATGCCGCGACCGGTTCAGTTTGATGACAATTTTATGCCATTTTAAAATGGCCAAACTTGGGCAATCGAACCCGTCTTTGCCTTGTTTCAGACGTGGCCCGCGCCACAGTGGGGCATGAATCGCAGGGTTTGTTTCAAACTTTCAGGCTAATCCGGGCCTTGTGCGGCTGTGATCCGGTCGATGCACGATTCGGGCAAAAGCAGGGTTGGGATGTGGCAGGGGCCGGGCTAGGCTTGGTTTTGCGGGTTCCCGTCAAGAGGAGCCACAGGCGCAGGGCGTATAGTCCGCGCGCGCAATGGAAAGGAAGGAAACCCATGTCCATCGCAAAATCCCGACCCGTCGTACCCTTGAACGAGCCGACGTTTCGGCAGTCTGTCGATCTGATGTACAACCGCGCCGTGGCGCTGATGGACCTGCCGCCGGGACTCGAGGAAAAGATCCGGGTCTGCAACGCCACCTATACGGTGCGTTTCGGCGTGCGGCTGCGCGGCAAGATCCAGACCTTTACCGGGTATCGGTCGGTGCATTCCGAACATATGGAGCCGGTCAAGGGCGGCATCCGCTTTGCCACCTCTGTCAATCAGGACGAGGTCGAGGCGCTGGCCGCGCTGATGACCTATAAGTGTGCGCTGGTGGAGACGCCGTTTGGCGGCTCCAAGGGCGGGCTATGCGTTGATCCGCGGCAGTATGATGAACATGAGATGGAGCAGATCACCCGCCGTTTTGCCTATGAGCTGATCAAGCGCGACCTGATCAACCCATCGCAGAACGTGCCCGCGCCTGACATGGGCACCAGTGAGCGTGAGATGGCATGGATCGCCGACCAGTACCGGCGCATGAACACCACAGACATCAACGGCAACGCCTGCGTTACGGGCAAACCCACCAATGCCGGGGGTATTCAGGGCCGGACAGAGGCGACAGGGCGCGGCGTGCAATACGCGTTGAAAGAGTTCTTTCGCCATCCCGAGGACATGGCCAAGGCGGGCCTTGACGGCACGCTGGACGGCAAGACGGTGATTGTTCAGGGGCTCGGCAACGTGGGTTATCACGCGGCCAAGTTCCTGCAGGAAGAGGACGGCGCGCGGGTCATCGGCATCATCGAACGCGACGGCGCGCTGTTCAATCCGGCGGGGTTGAACGTGGAGGCGGTGCATCAGTGGATCGTCAAACATGGCGGCGTGACGGGGTATCCCGATGCCAACCACACCGCCGAAGGCGCGGCAGTGCTGGAGGAAGCGTGTGACATCCTGATTCCGGCGGCGCTGGAGGGGGTGATCAACCTGGGCAACGCCCACCGGATCAAGGCCTCGATGATCATCGAGGCCGCCAACGGGCCGATCACGGCGGGGGCCGACGACATCCTGCGCGAAAAGGGCACGGTGATTATCCCCGACATGTATGCCAACGCAGGCGGTGTGACGGTGTCCTATTTCGAATGGGTCAAGAACCTCAGCCATATTCGATTTGGCCGGATGCAGCGCCGACAGGAAGAAGCCCGTCATGAGCTGATCGTGCGTGAGCTGGAGCGGCTGGACCGCTATCTGGGCGATGCGTGGTCCATGTCGCCGGACTTCAAGGCCAAGTATCTGCGCGGCGCGGGAGAGCTGGAGCTAGTGCGCTCGGGTCTCGATGACACCATGCGGATCGCCTATCAATCGATGCGTGAGGTCTGGCACAGCAGGCCCGACGTGACCGACCTGCGCACCGCCGCCTTTATCGTGGCAATTGGCCGGGTCGCGGCGAGTTATCGCGCCAAGGGGCTCTGACTCTGATGCGGATCTGGTGAACAGGGCGGCCCGAGAGGGTCGCCCTTTTCGATTGAGGCAGAGAGGATGCGGCGCGACTTTGTCAAAAATCCTCGGCGTTCGCCACATTCTCGCCGCAGTCCTGACCAGAGCCTTGACCGAATCTTACCCGAAAACGGCCTCTGTACCGCGCACCAATCCCGGCGGCGTCAACGGAGACCCATCATGGCACGATTTGCATTCTCCCCCCGTCCGGCCCAGCTGCGCGCCTCCGGCGCGATCGGGCGTTTTTGCGATAATGATGGGGGCAACATCACGATCTATTCCGTCTATATCGTGCTGCTGACGCTCACTATCATGGGCGCGTCGGTCGATCTGATGCGGCAAGAGGCGTCGCGTGCCCGGCTGCAGACCACGCTGGACCGCGCGGTTCTGGCCGCCGCCGATCTGGATCAGTTCCAAACGCCCAGCGACGTGGTGAGCGATTACGTCGCCAAGGCCGGGTTGGACAGCTACGTCACAGGGGTCGACGTCACGCTGGGCCTGAATGAGCGGACGGTCAGCGCGGATGCCGCCTCTAGCCTGTCGACGATCTTTCTGCGGATGTCGGGACGCGACATGTTGCCGGCGAACGCACTGGCCACCGCCGAAGAGCGGATCGCCAATGTCGAAATCAGCCTTGTCCTCGATGTGTCGGGGTCGATGCGCTACGACGAGCGGATGGACAACCTCAAGCCGGCCGCCAAGGCCTTTGTGGAAAAGGTCATGTCCGGCGGCACTGAAAGTGTTACGACCCTGAACCTGATCCCCTTCGCCGGGCAGGTGAACCCGGGCGACATCATGTTTGACTATTTCCTTGGCAAACGACCCAAGATCAAGGGCAACAACGGTTGGGGCAACGGCGATCAGGACGCGCCCGGCGGGTCGCTGTGCAACAACAACGCCGAAAACTACGATGAAGGACTGGCCGACCCTTCCTGCGCGGATGGCGCGGACGGACCTGTGGCGGGGGGCTTTTTCTCAGCCTGGCCGCAGGCGATCTCGAACGTTGTGGTCTATTTCGACACCGATGGCGACGATATCTATGATGTCGCCCACAAGATCGAGGATTTCCCCGAGGACGCCCCGCGCGATGCGGACGATTTTTTCAAGGGGGCGGTGGCCTACTTGATGGCACAGGACAGCGACCTGACCGATCCGGCGCAGTTCCTTGGCATCTCGATCAAGGGCGGCAAAGAAAAGAACCGCTATTTCCAAGTCAAAGGTAACCTGAACGGCGCCACCTCTGATCTTGGCCCGACCAAGAACAAAGGCAAGATCCCCGGCAACACCTATTCCTATTCGCAGATTGACTATCTCCTGTGGGAAGCGGCCTATGCCGGTCCCGAGGCCGAAGAGACCGGCCCGGCGGTCAACGTCAACATGCCCGGCTCTTGCGTCGAGATTGACGGTTTCGAATTTGCCAACTCCAGTCTGCCACTGTCCGATGAATACGTTCCGATCTTTCACCATTGGGCGATTGACCCTTCGGTCATGGACTGGGGCTGGTGCCCGGGCGAACAAATGGCCATTCAGTATTATTCTGATAACGCCGCAAGCCTGACGCAGTTCATTGACGACATCCGGATGCATGACGGCACGGGTGCGCAGTTCGGCATGAAGTACGCATTGGCGCTGCTGGACCCCACAACCCGCGATGCGGTCAGCCACCTGATCGACGCGGGCCTGATCGAAAGCCGCTTTGAGGGGCGCCCGATTGACTGGCACGACCCGGAGACCGAGAAATACATCGTTATGATGACGGACGGGCAGGTGACCGACCAATTCCGGCCCAACGATCCCGATGCGCCAATCAATGGTGAGGTCGAACTGCTTGATCAGGGCGCGAGCAGCTACAACGTTCGCACCGCCCGGGCCGCCAACCTCGACCATCTGTATCAACAGTGTGAGCTGGCGCGCACGCGCGGGGTGACCGTCTTTACCATTGCCTTTGAAACCACAGTGCAGGCGGCCGAGGAAATGCGCCTGTGCGCCTCTTCTGATAGCCATTTCTTCCATGTTCATGGCGGGGAAATTGTTGACGCCTTTGACAGCATCGCGCGTCAGATCAACAATCTAAGGCTTATCCAATGAACTGTGTATCTGGGCGTTTACTCGGCGTTAACTATTCTAAAGGGTATGTTAATTCATATCAAATCTTGAATAAGTCCCGAGTCTCGCCCGAATTTGCCGCAAAAACGGCCCAATTGTTAACCATTGCTTACTTCCGCCAAAACAGTCTTATTCGATGGGAGTGCAACTATGAACAGCCGCAAGATGCTAAGGTCGAAGCTGGTGCGCTTCCGGACCCGGGACGACGGCAACATCACTATCTTCTCTGTCATGATGGCCCTTTTGATCCTGGTTATATCCGGGGCAGCGGTGGACATCATGCGATTTGAGGCCACACGGGCCGTCCTGCAGACCAATATGGACCGCGCCGTTCTTGCGGCGGCGGATCTTGATCAGGTGCAGACATCGGATGCGGTCGTCGCCGACTACATGGCCAAAGCCGGGATGGACCATGTCCTGTCCGGTTCGCAAATTACGCATGGTGCGAACCACCGGACGGTCAGGGCCTGGGGCGAAACAACGATCCCGACCTTTTTCCTGAAAATGAGCGGCTATGACGAATTGACCCCACCCGCCGTCAGCGTGGCCGAGGAAATGATTTCTAACGTTGAAATCAGCCTCGTGCTCGATATTTCAGGCTCCATGCGGTACAACGACCGCATGACAAAGCTGAAGCCGGCGGCGCAGGCCTTTGTCTCCAAAGTCATGACCGACCAGACAGAAGGCGTGACCACCCTGAACCTTGTTCCCTTTGCGGGGCAGGTGAACCCGGGCGACATCCTGTTTGACTACTTCCGCGGCGAACGCCCGAAGCAAAAGCAGAACAACGGCTGGGGCAACGGCGATCAGGACGCGCCCGGCAATTCGCTGTGCAACAACAATGCCGAAAACTACGACGAAGGACTGGCTGACCCCTCTTGTTCCGATGGCTCTGACCCGACGTCTGTGGCGAATGGCCATTTCCCGACCTGGGGCAACGACATCTCGAACATCGTGCTCTACTTCGACACCGATGGTGACGACATCTACAACCGCGCCCACAAGATCGAGGATTTCCCCGACGACGGGCCGCGCGATGCCGACGATTTCTTCAAGGGTGCGGTCGCCTACATGATCGCACACGACAACCAAATCACTGATCCAAGCCAGTTCCTGGGTATCTCGATCAAAGGCGGCAAAGAAAAGACGCGCTATTTCCAGGTCAAGGGCGACCAGAACGGCACCGAGTCCGATCTTGGCCCGACCAAGAACAATGGCAAGATCCCCGGCGACACATTCGATTACGGTGATATCGACTATGACGCGTGGGAGGCTAGCTATGTGTCGCCGAACCCCGAGCCGGACCCGGATGCGGAAACGACGGAACCTGATCCGGTCAACATCAACATGCCAGGGTCCTGCATCGAGATCTATAACGCTGAGTTCGACACCACCGAGATGCCGCAGTCGGATGACTATGTCCCGCATTTCATGTTCTGGCCGATCGAGACCTCTGTGATGGACTGGGGCTGGTGCCCGGGTGAAGACACTGCAATCCAGTACTATTCCGACGACAAGGACTCTTTGATCCAGTTCATCGGTGACATGCGGATGCACGATGGTACCGGCACGCAGTACGGCATGAAGTACGGTCTTGCGCTGCTGGATCCGAACAACCGGGACGAGGTGAGCCACCTTATTGCCAACGGTCTTGTGGCATCGCGTTTCGAGGGCCGCCCGATCGACTGGCACGACCCCGAGACCGAGAAATATATCGTGCTGATGACGGATGGGCAGACCACGGACCAATTCCGCCCGAACGATCCGCGCGATCCGCTGAACGGCGAGACCGAACTTCAGGTCCAGGGCGGCGGCAGCTACTACACCCTGACGTCGCAGTCGACCAACGTGACCAACCTGCAAAAGCAATGCAACCTGGCCAAGGCCAATGGCGTGACTGTCTTTACCATTGCCTTCGAGACCAGCAGTTCGGCCGCGGACGACATGCGCCAGTGCGCCTCTTCGGACAGTCACTTCTTCTACGTCTACGGAGACGAAATCGAAGATACGTTTGACACAATCGCCCGCCAGATCAACAACCTGAGGCTGATCCAATGACAAATCGCCTGAACGCTTTCCTGAACAGGTTCCGCCGTGAAGAAGACGGGACAGCCACGATCGAATTCGCAGTCTACTTTACGATCTTCTTCTTCATTCTCGCGGCTGCAGTCGAGATGGGATACATGAACCTGCGCCACGCGCTGCTGGAACGGGGGGTGGATCTTGCAACCCGCGAAATCCGCCTCAACACCGGCGACATCCCGACCTACGAGGAAGTGCGGCAGAAGATCTGCGATGAGGCTGTGATCGTCGACGGCTGCGCCGACAACCTCCGGCTGGAAATGCTAGAGGTCGATCCGCGCAACTTTGCCGCCATTCCGCCGGGGGCCGATTGCAAGAACGCCGAGGAAGAGCCGCGCCCACTGCGCAGTTTTGTGGCCGGTCTGGACAACCAGTTGATGCTGGTCCGTGCCTGCCTGAAATACAAGCCCGCCATGCCGACCACCTCCTTTGGTCTGGCATTGAACAAGGACGCGCAGGGCTATGCCCAGATTGTCGTCACGTCCGCCTTTGTCCAGGAACCGAGGTAAGCGCCATGACATTTCCCAAGATCCAATCCCACCTGAGCCGCTTTGCCGAAGATACCAAAGGCAACATCGCAATCGAAAGCCTGATCTGGTTGCCGTTCATCCTGTTCCTGCTGGCGGCCACGTTCTCGCTGCATGACGCGTTCCGCTACAAGGCGCTGAACGTCAAGGCAGCCTACACGATCTCGGACGCGATCTCACGCGAGACGGACCCGATTGACGGCACCTATCTGGACGGCATGGTCGAACTGTTGGACTTTCTGGTCCGGCCGGGCGGCGAGTCGTCGCTGCGGGTGACACTGGTGCGTTACAACGGCAATACGTCCAGCTATGAATCCGAATGGTCACGGACGCGAGGCGGTCTGGGTGAGTTGCAAAGCGCGCAACTGTCTCAGATGCACGACAAGTTGCCGACCATGTTGCACAATGAACGTGTGATCGTTGTCGAAACTGAGACAAATTACGCGCCGCCGTTCGCTATTCCGGGTCTCACCGGGGCGGGACTGTTCTACAACTACGGCTTTACCCGCCCACGTTTCGCGCCCAAGATCGTGTGGAGCGACAGTTAAGCACAACATTGCTGCAACTGCACAAAAACGTCATGTCCTGTCGCTTGGGGGAATTGATCCCGGGCGGCAGGACTGCTTTTGTGCATCCCGGTTCACTTGGAGGGGGCGATGCGCTTTTCCGGACTCAGAGTTCTTGCTGAAGGGCTTACAGGAAATCGCGGCTGGAAGCCGCACTGGCGCGACCCGGCGCCTAAGGCAGAGTATGACGCCATCATCATTGGTGGTGGTGGGCATGGTTTGGCCACGGCTTTCTACCTTGCCAAGGAGCACGGGCTGACCAACATCGCCGTGTTGGAAAAGGGCTATCTGGGCGGCGGCAACGTCGGTCGGAACACGACCATCGTGCGCGCCAACTATGGGCTGCCCGGCAATTCTGAATTCTATTCCCATTCCCTGAAGCTGTGGGAAGGGATGGAACAAGAGCTGAACTTTAACACGATGATGAGCCAGCGCGGCGTGCTGAACCTGTTTCATTCGGACGGGCAGCGGGATGCCTATGCCCGGCGCGGCAATGCAATGCGCAATCAAGGCGACGATGCCGAGTTGCTGAATGCCGAAACTGTGCGCGAGATGGTGCCCTTTCTGGATTTCGACAACGGGCGCTTTCCGATCTACGGCGGGCTGTTGCAGCGGCGTGGCGGCACCGCACGGCATGACGCGGTTGCCTGGGGCTATGCGCGGGGCGCGGACCAGCGCGGCGTCGATCTGATTCAGAACTGCGAAGTGACCGGCATCGACATCGAAGGCGGTAAAGTGACCGGGGTGCAGACCTCTCGAGGGGCCATCCGGGCCAAGAAGGTGGGCATTGTTGTCGCCGGCCGTTCCGGGCAGGTGGCGGGGCTGGCCGGGATGCGTCTGCCGATCGAATCCCATGTGTTGCAGGCCTTTGTCACCGAGGGGCTGAAGCCCTGCATCGACAACGTCGTGACCTATGGCATGGGGCATTTCTACATCAGCCAGTCCGACAAGGGCGGGCTGGTCTTTGGCGGCGATCTGGATTTCTACGCCTCATATGCGGCGCGCGGCAACCTGCCGATGGCGGAGCATGTAATGGAGGCGGCCATGACACTGATGCCGATGATCGGCAAGGCGCGGGTGCTGCGCAGTTGGGGCGGCATCATGGACATGTCGCCGGACGGTTCTCCGATCATCGACAAAACCGGGATCGAGGGGCTCTATCTGAACTGCGGCTGGTGTTACGGCGGCTTTAAGGCGGTGCCGGGATCGGGCTATTCCTTTGCGCATTTGCTGGCCACGGACCGCCACCATGAGCCTGCTGCGCGGTTCCGGCTGGACCGGTTCACCACTGGCCACGGGTTGATGGATGAGGAGGGAACCGGTGCGCAACACAACCTCCACTGATGCCGTTCGTCTGCAAGACATGTGCATGCAATCTGCATGGGATCTGCGCGCTGTTTGTGCGGCGTGCTTGCCGGGTTGCGAACCTGGATTGCTACGAGGTGTAAAAACATGCGGCTGACCTGTCCGATTTGCGGGCCGCGCGACCGGCGCGAGTTTTACTATCAGGGTGACGCGATGATGCTGGACCGTCCGGATGCCGACGCCGCGCCGCAGGTTTGGGCCGATTGGCTGCATCTGCGCGACAACCCGGCGGGCCGCACGCGCGAACTATGGTATCACGAGGCGGGCTGCTCCGCGTGGTTGGCAGTGGAACGCGATACCGTCACGCATGAGATTTTTGCGGTCGAACTGGTGGAGAGCGCAGATGCGGATTGACGGCAAAGGCCGGGTGGATCGTAGTCGCCGGCTAAGCTTTTCCTTCGACGGCAAGCCCTACACCGGGTTTGCGGGCGATACGCTGGCCTCTGCTCTGTTGGGCGCGGATGTGCGTCTGATGGGGCGCAGTTTCAAATACCACCGTCCGCGCGGGCCTGTGACTGCCGGGTCCGAAGAACCCAACGCGCTGGTGACTGTGACGCGGGACGGGGATACCGATCCCAACATCCGTGCCACGGTGCAGGAGATTTACAGCGGGCTGGAGGTGGTTAGTCAGAACCGCTGGCCTTCGCTGGATGTGGACCTGCTTAGCGTGAACAACCTGGCCGCGCCGTTCTTTGGCGCGGGGTTCTACTACAAGACCTTCATGTGGCCCAAAAGTTTCTGGGAAAAGCTGTATGAGCCGATGATCCGCCGGGCGGCGGGTCTGGGCGCGCTGTCGGGCAAGTCCAACGCCGAACGCTATGAAAAGGCCTATGCCTTTTGCGACGTGCTGGTGATTGGCGGCGGGCCTGCCGGATTGATGGCGGCCCATGCCGCCAGCCGGACCGGAGCCGAGGTGATCCTGTGCGACGAGGGGTTCGATTGCGGCGGGCGACTGGCGTCCGAAGAGGAAGAGGTGGACTGTCAGCCGGGCCATGCATGGGCGCATGCCATGGCGGCGGAACTGGCGACTCTGCCGAATGTGCGCTTGATGCCACGCACCACGGTTACGGGGGCCTATGACGGCGGCACCTATGGCGCGCTGGAACGCGTGACGCATCATCTCGCCAATCCGGGCGACGCTCCGGTGGAATGTTTCTGGCGGATCGCTGCGAAACGCACGGTGCTGTGCGCCGGTGCGATGGAGCGACACATCGCGTTCCGCGACAACGACCGCCCCGGCGTGATGATGGCGGGCGCGCTGCGCAGCTATCTCAATCGGTGGGGGGTGGTGCCGGGGCAGCGGGTGGCGGTCTTTGGCAACAATGATGATGCGCACCGGACGGCGCGTGACATGCAAGCGGCGGGTGTCAAGGTTGAGGCGCTGGTGGATAGCCGTCATGACGCGCAGAACCTTGCGGGCGACGTGCCGTTTTTCCCCGGTTGGCAAGTGTCCCGCGCGCTTGGCGGCAAGGGGCTGGAGGCGATTGACCTGACGGGGCCGCAAGGTGCGCTGAAACGCCTGCAGGTCGACGCGCTGGGCGTGTCCGGAGGGTGGAACCCGTCGGTGCATCTGACCTGCCACCTGAACGGGCGTCCGGTCTGGAACGATCAGATCGCCGCATTCGTGCCGCGCGATGGAGCTGTGCCGGACATGAGTGTTGCGGGTTCTGCGCGCGGCACTTTCTCAACCACAGGCTGCTTGCGCGAAGGCGCAGAGGCGGGGTTCGAAGCGGCCACTGCGCTGGGCTTCAGCGGAGCGATGCCGGTGATCCCCGAGGCCGAAAATGCGGCTTACCGCGTGCGGCGGCTGTGGGCGGTGGCGGGCAAGGGGCGTGCTTGGCTGGATTTCCAGAACGATGTGACCGTGAAGGACGTCAAACAGGCCGCGACCGAGAATTACAAAAGCGTCGAGCATATGAAGCGCTACACGACGCAGGGCATGGCCACGGATCAGGGCAAAAGCTCGAACGTGTCGGCCTTGGCGGTTCTGGCCGATGCCACGGGCCGCGACATTCCCGAGACCGGCACAACCACCTTTCGCCCGCCTTATGTGCCTGTACCGATTGCAGTGATGGGGGCGGGGGCGCAGGGCGCAGGTTTTGCCCCACAACGCTATACCACCTCGCATGAGGGCAGTGTGGCGCGTGGTGCGCCGATGGTTGAGGCGGGGCTGTGGTATCGGCCCTCGTATTTTCCCAAACCGGGCGAAACCACTTGGCGCGAAAGCTGTGACCGTGAGGTCCGGATGGTGCGGGAAGCGGTTGGCGTCTGCGATGTGTCGACCCTTGGCAAGATCGATTTGCAGGGCCGCGATGTCGGCGCGTTCCTCGATTTTGTCTACTCCAACACCTTCTCGACGCTGAAGCCGGGGCGGGTGCGCTATGGGCTGATGCTGCGCGAAGACGGGCATGTCATGGATGATGGCACCACGGCGCGGCTGTCTGACACCCAGTGGGTCATGACGACGACAACCGCAGCGGCGGGGCCGGTGATGAAGCACCTCGACTGGGTGCGGCAGGCCTATTGCAGCCACATGGATGTGCGGTTCGTATCCGTCACCGAGCAATGGGCGCAGTTTGCGGTTGCCGGACCTAAATCTCGTGAGTTGTTGAACGCGCTGCTGGATCAGCCCATCGACGACGACAGCTTTCCGTTTATGCAGAACGGGCCGGTTAGCATCGGCGGTATTGCGGCGCGGCTGTTCCGCATCTCTTTTTCGGGCGAGCATGCCTATGAAATCGCGGTGCCTGCGCGCTATGGTGCCAGCCTCTTTGAGGTGTTGCTGGGCCGGGCCGAGGCGCTGGGCGGTGGTCCCTACGGGATGGAGGCTCTGAACGTTATGCGGATCGAGAAAGGGCATATCACCCATGCCGAGATTCACGGCCGCACAACCGCCTTTGACATCGGCTTTGCGCGGATGGTGTCGGCCAAGAAGGACTGTATCGGTAAGGCGCTGGCGGCCCGGCCCGGCATGGTGGCCGAGGAACGAGAGCAATTGGTTGGCTTGCGGCCCGAGACCGTGGGCAACACCCTGACCGCAGGGGCGCATCTGTTCGACGAGGGGGCCGAGGCGGTGCGGGTCAACGATCAGGGCTATATCACCTCGGTCGGTTTTTCGCCGACGCTGGGCACCTTTCTGGGTCTGGGTTTTCTGCGCAATGGGCGTGCGCGCCATGGCGAAAAGGTGCGGATGGTCGATCACCTGCGTGGGGTCGAAGAGGTCTGTGTTGTGACCGACCCGGTGGCGTTTGATGCGGATGGAGGACGGTTGCGTGGTTGAATTGACAGCTTTGACACCCTGCAACGGGATTTTGCCGATACAAACGGGGGAGACGACCCTGAGCGAGGTCGATCCGGGCCGGATCACCGCATTGATGCCGTTCAAGGGGCAGTCCGCGGATCTGACGACCGCGTTGCAGGCGGCGCATGGCCTGCGCTTTCCAGAACCGGGGCAAACCACCGTGGCCGAGGGCGCATCCTGTGTCTGGACGGCGCGGGGACAGGCCTTTTTGATGGGTCCGGCGCCGGATGACAGCCTAGCGCGCTTTGCCTCTGTGACAGATCAGTCGGACGCCTGGACGGTCGTTTTGTTGGCGGGTCTGGATGCCGAGGACGTGCTGGCGCGGCTTGTCCCGATTGATCTGCGCCTGTCGGCCTTCCCCGAAGGGGCGGCGGCGCGGACGTTGTGCCAGCATATGACGGTTCACATCAGTCGGCGGGCGGAGGGGCTGCAACTGATGGCGTTCCGGTCGATGGCGCGGACTCTTGCCCATGACATCGGTGAGGCCATGGCCTCGGTTGCCGGGAGGCGTGCGGCGGGCTAAATGGCCCTCTTGCCGCAGGTGAGCCAGAGGAGAGTGAGTGTCATGCGTGTGTTGGCAATGATCGCTGTGATCGGAATGACGGCATCCGGCTCTGTGGCGCAGGATGTCGATAAATGTGCCCTGACGGAAACATGGTTCAACGCCGCCGTGCAGGCGCGGCTGGACGGTGACACCATCGGCACGGTGCGCCGCGCGTTGCGCAAGGATATGGACCGGACGGCCGCCGAACAATTGGCCGAGTTCGTCTTTGCCCTACCCGAAGAGGCGCTGACGCCCGAGGTGGCCAAGGCCGCCCGCACCCAGTGTGAGGCGCTCTGATTCACAGCAGGACGGGACTGTTCGTCTGTCACGCGGTTGACGGCCTCTTGGCATTGGCGCCGCAAAGCCCGATATTGGCTGCATGAGTCTCCCCCCCGGTTTTCTGGATGAACTGCGCAATCGCTCCAGCCTCGCACAGGTGGTGGGGCGCAAAGTGCTGTGGGACAACCGGAAATCCAATCAGGGCAAGGGCGACCTGTGGGCGCCGTGCCCGTTTCATCATGAAAAGACCGCGTCCTTTCACGTCGATGACCGCAAGGGGTATTATTACTGCTTTGGCTGCCACGCCAAAGGCGATGCGATTTCCTTTGTGCGCGAGACGGAAAACGTGAGCTTCATGGAAGCGATCGAGATTCTGGCACAAGAGGCGGGCATGGAAGTGCCCAAGGAAGATCCTCGCGCGCAACAAAAGGCGGACCGCCGGACGCAACTGGTCGAAGTCATGGAACAGGCTGTCGGGTTCTTTCGCCTGCAACTGAAGACGGGGGCAGGGGCCGAGGCGCGCGCCTATCTGGCGCGGCGCGGTCTGGATGAGGCGGCGCTGGAACGCTGGGAAATCGGTTTTGCCCCGCCGGGTTGGGAAAACCTGCGAGAGGCCTTGGCGGGGCGGGGCGTGTCGCCCGACCTGATGCTGGCCGCCGGACTGGTCAAAGCGTCGGACAAGGGGCGCGCGCCCTATGATGTGTTCCGCAACCGAATCATGTTTCCGATCCGTGATGCGCGCGGCCGGGCGATTGCCTTTGGCGGGCGGGCGATGGACCCGGATGACAACGCCAAATACCTGAATTCTCCGGAAACCGAACTGTTCGACAAGTCGCGCAACCTGTTCAATTTCAAACCCGCGCGCGAGGCATCGGGACGGGGGCAGACCCTGATCGTCGGTGAGGGCTACATGGATGTGATCGCGCTGTCCGAAGCCGGGTTCACGGCCTCTGTCGCGCCGCTGGGCACTGCGGTGACTGAGTCGCAGTTGCAATTGATGTGGCGCGTTTCGGATGAACCGGTGATTGCGCTGGACGGCGACAAGGCCGGGTTGAAGGCTGCCTACCGGGTGATCGACGTCGCCCTGCCGCTGTTGGAGGCGGGCAAAGGCCTGCGCTTTGCCATCATGCCAGAGGGCAAAGACCCGGACGATCTGTTGCGGGCCGAGGGGCCGGAGGCCGTCAAGACGGTGTTGGATGCGGCGATGCCCATGGTGCAACTGCTGTGGCGGCAAGAGACCGAGGGTTTGGTGCTGGACAGCCCGGAACGCAAGGCGGCGCTGGACAAGGCTCTGCGCGCGCGGATCGGCAAGATCCAAGACCCCAGCCTGCGTCATCACTATGGCGAGGCGATCAAGGAACTGCGGTTTCAGGCCTTTCGCGCGCAACGCCCGCAGCAGGCCCCACGCCAACAGCAGGCCTATCGCGGCAAGGGGTTCAAACCTTTTCAGCCTCCAGCAGTGCCAACGGCTGGGGCAAAGGCGTCATTCCTCGCCTCGTCCGGTGAAGATGGGGAGCGCCGCTTGCGGTTGGAGGTGATCCTGGCCGCCGTTCTGTCTGCGCCGGGCATCGCCGAGGGGTTCGAGACGGAGTTAGAGGACATGCCCTGCGCCGACGGGACGCTGGCGGCCTTGCGGGACGCGATTCTCGACAGTATCGCCGAACCAGAGACGATGACCCGGCGCGCAGAGGCGGTGATCGGGGCGGAAGCCCTTGAAAATCTTTTGATGGGACGCCATGTGGCGGTGGTGCCCTGTATTCGCACGCCCGGAAATGCCGACCAAGCGCGGCTGACCGTGGCAGAGGAACTGGCGAAGCTCGCCGCCGCCGACGGGTGGCAAGTAGAACTGAACGAAGCCGTGGAGGACCTGGCCGACCATGCTGATGAGGCGCTGACATGGCGTCTTGCAGAGGCCGCAAGGGTTCGCGCGCAGGCGGGTCGCCGCCGGGATGAAGATGATGCCGAATATGACGTGGGGCCAAACGGGGCCCCGATTGACCGTGAGGAACGCAGCGCGTTCGATTCGCTCCTGTCGCAGATTCGATTCGACAAGGGCCGAAAATGAGCGTCGTATTGGTGACGAACTGGTAAACAAATAAGGTTAAACGGGTGTGCGAATCACTTTATCGCGTTATTGAGACGTTTCAACGAATCGCCCCGTTCCCGAGCCCCCCATCAGGAGAGCCGCATGGCAGCCAAGGACAATGAAGACGTCAAGTCCGAAGACCAGGAAGAGGATGCCGGCCTCGACATGAGCCAGGCGGCGGTCAAAAAGATGATCGCCGAGGCGCGTGAACGCGGCTACATCACCTACGATCAGCTCAACCAGGTGCTTCCCCCGGATCAGGTCTCCTCGGACCAGATCGAGGACGTGATGTCCATGCTGTCCGAAATGGGCATCCAGATCACCGAAGAGGAAGAGCAGGAAGACGACGACAGCAAGGGCTCGACCGATCTGGTCGAAACCAAAAAGCCTGGCGAAGTCACCTTGGCCGGGTCTGGAAACGAAAAGCTGGACCGCACCGATGACCCGGTGCGCATGTACCTGCGCGAGATGGGCAGCGTCGAACTGCTGAGCCGCGAGGGCGAAATCGCCATCGCTAAGCGGATCGAGGCCGGTCGCAACACCATGATCCTCGGGCTGTGCGAAAGCCCGCTGACCTTTCAGGCGATCACGATCTGGCGCGAGGAATTGCTGTCCGAGGACATCCTGCTGCGCGACGTGATCGACCTTGAGACCACGTTTTCTGGCCAGATGGGTGAGGACGGCGAACTGGGTGAGCCGGTGGTTGACGCCACCGCCAATGTCGACGCCGCCGCCAAACCGAAAAGCGATGAGCCGGAATACGACGCCGACGGCAATCCCATCGCCAAGGACGACGACGACGACGAGGACGACGAACAGGCGAACATGTCGCTTGCCGCGATGGAAGCCGCGCTCAAGCCGCGCGTGTTGGAAACGCTGGACCGGATCGCGCAGGACTATGAGCAACTGGCCGAAATGCAGGACAGCCGGATCTCGGCGACCCTGAATGAGGACGGGTCTTTCTCTGCGGGCGATGAGGCACTGTATCAAAAGCTGCGCTCTGAGATCGTTGAGCTGGTGAATGAGCTTCACCTGCACAACAACCGGATCGAGGCGTTGATCGACCAGCTTTACGGCATCAACAAGCGGATCATGTCCATCGACAGCGCCATGGTGAAGCTGGCCGATCAGGCCCGCATCAACCGCCGTGAGTTCATCGAAGAGTACCGCAACCACGAGCTGGACCCCAACTGGCTGGAGCGGATGGGCGAAAAGTCCGGACGCGGCTGGCAGATGTTCGTCGAACGCTCGACCGACAAGGTCGAAGAGCTGCGCGCCGACATGGCGCAGGTCGGCCAGTACGTCGGTCTGGATATTTCCGAATTCCGCCGCATCGTGAACCAGGTCCAGAAGGGTGAGAAAGAAGCCCGTCAGGCGAAAAAGGAAATGGTCGAGGCCAACCTGCGTCTGGTGATCTCGATCGCCAAGAAATACACCAATCGCGGGCTGCAATTCCTTGATCTTATTCAGGAAGGCAACATCGGCCTGATGAAGGCCGTGGACAAGTTCGAGTATCGTCGGGGGTACAAGTTCTCGACCTACGCAACGTGGTGGATCCGTCAGGCGATCACCCGGTCGATTGCCGATCAGGCGCGCACGATCCGTATTCCGGTCCACATGATCGAGACGATCAACAAACTGGTCCGCACCGGTCGCCAGATGCTGCACGAAATCGGACGTGAACCGACACCAGAGGAATTGGCAGAAAAGCTGCAGATGCCTTTGGAGAAGGTGCGCAAGGTGATGAAGATCGCCAAGGAGCCGATCTCTCTCGAAACGCCCATCGGCGACGAGGAAGACAGCCAGCTTGGCGATTTCATCGAAGACAAGAACGCGATCCTGCCGCTGGATTCCGCCATTCAGGAAAACCTGAAGGAGACGACGACCCGCGTTCTGTCCTCGCTGACGCCGCGTGAGGAACGGGTGCTGCGGATGCGTTTCGGCATCGGCATGAACACCGACCACACGCTGGAAGAGGTGGGTCAGCAGTTCAGCGTGACCCGCGAACGGATCCGCCAGATCGAGGCCAAGGCGCTGCGCAAGCTCAAGCACCCCAGCCGCTCGCGCAAGTTGCGTTCGTTCCTGGATCAATAAGCGATGTCGTTGTTGAAACGTCTTTTCGGGGGTGGCGGCGCGGATAAGACGCCCGCCGCCCCTGCTGCTGCCATCGACTACGAAGGCTACAGGATCATCCCGCAGCCGTCGCCCGAGGGTGGTCAGTACCGCATCGGTGCGCTGATTGAGGGTGAAGTGAACGGCGAGACCAAGAGCCATCACCTGATCCGCGCGGACCTGATCCGGGATGCGGATGAGGCTGCGGATGCGTCGATCCGCAAAGCCAAGCAGATGATCGACCAGATGGGCGCCCGCCTGTTCGACTGAACAGCGATTGGCCCCCGATGATATTTGCGGACATGACGGACCGGATGGTCCTTAGCCTGGGCTTTTTCGGGCTTGCCATCTTGGTTAACCTGCTGGCCTTTGCCTTGTTTGGTCTGGACAAGCGGCGCGCGCGCCGGAGGCAATGGCGGGTTCCAGAACGCAACCTGTTGACCCTTGCTGTGCTGGGCGGGTCGGTCGGTGCCAAGATCGGCCAGCGTGTCTTTCGTCACAAGACGAGCAAGCAGCCGTTTGCCGGGATATTGAACGCGATCTGTCTGATGCAGGTGGTTGCCGCCGTGGCCATGATGATCCCCACCAGCCGCGAGTGGATTTTGTCCGGCGTGTCGTTTCTTTCGAGGTGATCCGGATGTGATGGGTGCGGGACGCGCGGTTGACCAGCGCGCCCCGACTGGCTCAGGTCAGGTGCTCGTTGAAAAACGCAATTGTGCGCTCCCATGCGAGTTCTGCAGCCGCCTCATCGTAGCGGGGGGTGCTGTCGTTGTGGAAACCGTGGTTCACGCCGGGATAGATATGCGCGGTGTAGGTCTTGCCGTGCTCTTTCAGCGCGGCCTCATAGGCGGGCCAACCTTCGTTGATGCGCTCATCCAGTTCTGCGTATTGCAACAGCAAGGGTGCCTGAATTTTCGGCACGTCCTCGACGCTGGCCTGTCGGCCATAGAACGGGACAGAGGCCCCCAGTTCGGGATAGGCCACCGCCAGCGCGTTGCACACGCCGCCGCCATAGCAGAACCCGACGCAGCCGACCTTACCCGTGGTGTCCGCGTGATCGGCAAGGAATTCATAGGCGGCGAAGAAGTCGTTCATCAGCTTTACGCCATCGACGGTTTGCTGCAGGTCGCGCCCGTCCGCGTCGTTGCCGGGATAGCCGCCGACGCTGGTCAGACCGTCCGGGGCCAATGCGATGAACCCGGCCTTGGCAGCACGGCGTGCCACGTCCTCAATATAGGGGTTCAGGCCGCGGTTCTCATGTACGACCACGATTGCCGGCAGCGGGCCGGTGGCATTTGCGGGTCGCACCAGATATCCCCGGACGCTGCCGTGCCCGTTGGGAGAGGGGTATTCGATATAGTCCGCAACGATTTCGGGATCGTTAAAGCTGACCTGTTCGGCCATGGCATAGTTCGGTGACAGCATGTTCAGCAGGGCAAGTGCGGTCAGGCCGCCAACGGCAAATTTGCCTGCCTGATCCAGAAACTCGCGCTTTGTGATGCGCCCGTGCGCGTAAAAATCATACAGATCCAATAGATCCTGGTCAAAATCAGCCGCCGTCATGCGGCGTTGCGGGGTCTGGTCGTTCATCTGTAGGCTCCCTGAAATCCGCCTCGGTCCGTTGCGGCGCCGAAGTTCGGGTGCCAAAAGGATAGCCATGATTTGACGCGAGGGAAGAGGGTGCCGAATAACGTTTTCACGATCAGCACGCGCGGGCCGGGCCTGTATGAGATTACCGCTGAGGTGAGGGCGTGGGTTGCGCAGGCCGGGTTGGCTGACGGGCTGTGCGCCTTGTTCGTCCGCCATACCTCGGCCAGTCTGGTTGTTCAGGAGAATGCCGACCCGGACGTGCGCCGCGATCTGGAGGCGTTCTTTGCTCGGCTGGTGCCCGATGCGGATGCACCAGAGATGGCCTATCTGACCCACCGCTATGAGGGGCCTGATGACATGCCCGCCCATATCAAGGCGGCGCTGTTGCCGGTCAGCCTATCGATCCCGATAGTGAATGGCCGGCTGGCGCTGGGCACATGGCAGGGGATCTATCTGTTCGAACATCGCAGCGCGCCGCATCGCCGCGACGTGGTGTGCCATCTTTCCGGGTGAGGAATTCCGCCATTGTTCCGACCCGCCGGACTGATAGGGTCAGCGCCATAACTGCCAAGCTTTTCAAACCGTTTGTTTCGGGAATGAACACATGTCACGCATGACCAAAGGTCGGGCGTTTTTCGCCGTTGGTCTCCTGCTCGTCGCGGGCGGAGCGGGGGCGGTGATCGGCCTGCCGGAATATCTGGCCCGCCAGAGCGGCGTGGCCTCGACCTGTCTGGACGTCGAAGACCGCGCGCGGTTCTGCCGCTTTATCGGCGGCCCACTGCAGATGTCCGGTGAACCGGTGTTCATGGAGAATTTCCACCACGCCTTTCTGCCGACGCTGGCCAAGATCGATTTCATCGACGCCACCGGTGACAGATGGACCGCGCCGCCGAACACGCTGACTGATGGGGCCACGATCCCGGTGATCTTTGCGCCGCTGATCGGGGATCGCCAAAGCCGCGAGTACCTGATGGCGGCGGCGTTGCACGATGCCTATTGCGGTGTCGGGAACGAAGGGCTGGCCACGTTCCGGACCCGGTCGTGGCGCGAGGTGCACCGCATGTTCTTTGAGGCGTTGCTGGTCAACGGCACACCGCCCAAAAAGGCCAAGATCATGTATGCCGCCGTCTTTCTGGGCGGCCCCCGCTGGGATGAACCAGAGCGGTCGCTGAGCCACCTGCCAGAGGCAGTCTTGCGGCAGGAAATGGAATGGTGTCTGAAATGGATCGAACTGACCGATCCTACGCCAGACGAAATCGAACAATGGATGGAAGAGCGGGAAAAGGCGCTGTTGTCTGGTGAACCGCAGGCCATTCCCGACTATCTTCGTGATGCCAAGGACCCGAGAAACCTGTGACCAAAGCCATTGACGCCGCCGATGCCTGGATCGCGGACCATGCCGGGGATCTCTCCGACTGGTGTGCGCAGATTTTCGACTATGCGGAACCCGCGTGGCGCGAATACCGATCAGCGGCGTGGTACGTCGAGCGACTTCGCGCTGAGGGGTTTGAGGTAGAAGAGGGCTCTGGCGGGATGCCAACGGCGTTTTGCGCCCGCTGGCAGCAGGGGGAGGGGCCGATGGTCGGCATGTATGCCGAATACGACGCCGTCCCGGCCAATTGTCAGGCACCTGTGCCTTTTGAGGCCCCGCGCGCCGGGCTGGGCTCGCTTGCCGCCGGCCACACCGATCCGCATTCGGCCTTGGGTATGGGCGCACTGGCTGGCGTTCTGGCCACCAAGGCCGCGATGCAGGCGCAGGGCATCCCCGGCGGATTGCAGATCACCGGAGAGCCCGCGGAAAAGATCCGAGGCTCAAAGCCGATCCACGCCGCCGCCGGGTATTATGACGGGCTGGCGGCGATGCTGTCATGGCACCCGTTCTACATGCTTCCGCTGTGCAACACCGTGCGCTGGGACACCCATTGCGGCGCGGCCTACAGCTTTGTCTATCGGTTTCGGTGTGAGGTGCCGCAGGACTGGATGCGGGGCGGGAACGGCGCGCCGCCGATCCCGCAAAGCCATTCGGACGTGCGTGCGCCCGGGGCCAATGATGCACTGATTACAATGTACCAGCTGGGGCGGTCCCTGCGGGAGTCGATGCTGCCGCATCGCGGCGGCTGGTCCGTGTCAGAGGCGATCCTGTCCACCGGGCAGGCTAGCGCCGACAATCTGCCCGCTCGGCAGGCCGATCTGCAATACATGATCCGCGTGCCCGATCTGGACATGGCCGAACAGATCTCTGCGCAACTGGACCGGCTGGCAGAGAATGTGGCCCAGATGACCGGCTGTACGGTCGAAAAGATATGGGTCAGCAAATCCCGCCCTGGACTGCCCAATCATGCGCTGGCCAACCTTGCGTGGGAAGCTCTGCAGGAGGTCGGCGCGCCGGAGTATGGTTCTCGGGCGCTGGGTCTGGCCCGGCAGGTGCAGGCGGCCTGTGGGCAGGATCGTACGGACGATCCGCTGATCCCCGAATGCACCCGTCTGATCGCGCCGCAAGAGGCAGAGGCGATCCTGCGCCGCGATCTGCCGCCAGCCCAGCTAAACAGCACCTCGGATGACTATACCGACATGTGTTGGCATGCGCCCACGGCGCGGATTTACATCGCGCGCCCGGCGCTGCGTGGGGGGCCATATCCACCTTGGGCGATGAACGCGCAGGGGGGAATCCCTGAACTGATTGACCCAACCGTTGTGACCGCCGGTCGCGTTCTGTCGCGTACTGCGTTGCGATTGCTCACCGATTCCGGCGCACGCGACACCGCAGCCAAGGAGTTCACCCGCCGCCGCGCCGCCAATCCGATCCCGCCCTTGGCCGATTATCCGCCCGCGGTAGATTTGCCTTGGCCCGAATATGTTACCACCGCACGCGGGCGGCATTGGCACATTCCGGGCTGAACGCGCCTTATCTAGCGGCGGCAAATCACCACTACCCAAATTCTGGCGGCTCCCCTATACTGACTGTGGATAAGTGGGGGCCAACCCCATGACCAGAGGCAGGATCATCAAGAAAAACGAGGGGATGGGCCTATGCGCTGCCCGTTTTGCGGAAATATCGACACCCAGGTGAAGGACTCTCGCCCGGCCGAGGACCATGTATCGATCCGGAGGCGCCGGTTTTGTCCGGCGTGCGGCGGGCGGTTCACCACCTACGAACGCGTGCAGTTGCGCGACCTTGTCGTCATCAAGACGAGCGGTCGGCGCGAAGATTTTGACCGGGACAAGCTGGAACGCTCTATTCGCATGGCGTTGCAGAAACGCCCGCTGGACCCGGAACGCATTGACCAGATGATCTCTGGCATTGTGCGGCGACTGGAAAGTATGGGCGAGACGGACATTCCGTCCAAGATGATCGGTGAGATTGTCATGGAAACGCTGTCGCGGATCGACACTGTGGCCTATGTTCGCTTCGCCAGCGTCTATAAGAACTTTCAGGCGGCCGACGATTTCGACAAGTTTGTCAGCGAGTTGCGTCCCGAAGGTCAGGTCGAAAAGTGACATCGAACGACCGACGCCACATGGCCCACGCGCTTGGGTTGGGTCGGCGTGGCATGGGGCAATGTTGGCCGAACCCGGCGGTCGGCTGTGTCATCGTCCGCGATGGCCGTGTGGTCGGTCGCGGGTGGACGCAGCCGGGCGGGCGACCACATGCGGAAACCGTGGCGCTGGAGCAGGCTGGAGAGGCCGCGCGCGGAGCCACCGCCTATGTCACGCTGGAGCCTTGTGCGCATCACGGTAAGACGCCGCCTTGTTGCGAGGCGCTGGTGGCAGCGGGGATCGCCCGCGTCGTCGCGCCTATTGCCGACAGCGATCCCAGGGTCGACGGCCAAGGCTTTGACTACCTTCGCAAAAATGGGGTTGATGTCACAACCGGTATCGGCGCTGAACAGGCGCTGTTGGATCATGCCGGGTTCTTTTTGCGCCTCTCTCAGGGGCGGCCTTGGGTCACGCTTAAACTTGCCATGACGCTGGACGGGCGGATCGCCACGGCCACCGGCGAAAGCCAGTGGATCACCGGACCCGCTGCGCGGCGCGCAGTGCATGGTCTGCGCGCCACGCATGATGCGGTTATGGTCGGGGCAGGGACAGCGCGGGCCGATGATCCGCAGCTGACGGTGCGCGGTTTTGGCGACCGCCAACAGCCTGTACGTATTGTCGTGTCGCGCCTGATCGACGTTCCTTTGATGAGTTATCTGGCGCAAAGCGCCAGAGATGTGCCGCTGTGGTTTTGTCACGGCCCCGAGGCGCGCAGCGAGTTGCGCTCTGCCTGGGACGGGATCGGTGCACGACTTCTGTCCTGCCAGATCTCTGGTGGGCGCATAGATCCCCATGCGATGCTGCGCACCCTCGGCGCCGAGGGGCTTACTCGGGTGTTCTGTGAAGGCGGCGGGCAATTGGCCGGATCGTTGCTGATGCATGACCTCGTGGATGAACTGCACGTCTTTTCTGCTGGTATGGCACTGGGCGCGGAGGGCCATCCAGGGATCGGAGCGCTGGGCGTGGCGCGCCTTGACGAAGCCCCCCGGTTTCAGCTTGTGGATGTAATGTCCGAGGGTGCGGACATCCATCACGTTTGGCGTCGGCGGCTGGACGGCTAAACCAGCACGTTAACAAATGGTTAACAGAGCCATTTGCGTGGCTGACCATGCGTCTGCGTCTTGTGGATATATCTGGAAATAACTTTTAGATCAGGTTGATGGACCAATGAGCTGCCATGGGACGTTAACGGCGCCAAAGATGGGCCCGGCTGGCCAGCGCGCCTTGTAGTTTTGCCAGTCCTCGGTTGAGAGGGCCGGGCGACGGAATCCTGCCGGATTTCAAACGGCTGACGACCGTTTCGACCGAACAAGGTGAAGATGTCGTAGGGTCGAAATAGCGGGGATAGTCAATCAGAGTGGCGTGGGCCAATGCGTCCAGAGTTGGGCGCGGGCCATGCAACCTGCGGGCGGGCACCGGCGCCAGATCGCGCGTCAGACCCCACCCCGCGTAAAACGGCGCGCCCAGCGTCACCACACGACATCCGCGCATCAACGCCTCGAACCCGGTGAGTGAGGTCATGGTCCAGACCTCATCGACCTCTCGCAACAGCGCGCCGATATCGCAGTTTGACAGCACGGCATCGGCCCAACGATCGGGATCGTCGACCTTGCCGGACCGCAATCCGGCTTCGACGTCGGGATGGGGTTTCCAAAGGATCACGGAGTCGGGGTTTTCGGCCCGGACACGGGCCAGAAGATCCGCGTTTCGACCCATAGTAGGGCTGCCTGTGAGGATCGACGCGTCATCCTCGACCTGTCCGGGGACAAGAATGCGATGCCCGGGCGGGAGAGTTGGCGGATCTCCGGAAAGATTGTATTTGGATAAGCCGCCGGCCACCAGTGCCCGAACAAGGCTGTGGATACGTTGGGTTTGGTCCGGTCTCATCTTTGACGCTCGGCGCTGAATCCACGTCTCAAGCGCCGATGTGCGGGTCGGATCGTAGTAAATTCCCGCATCATCCAGCACCAAAGAGAGCGGCGGCACCAAATCAGCGCCCAAACCGCGTGATCTGAGGAATCCATCTTCTACCCGCACCGTTTCGCCCTGTGCCTTGCCCGCCCAACACATCTGTCGGCGAGCCTCGGCCCGCGCGATGTCCCCAGCTTTACCCACATCATCTTCAAAGCGCAGGCGCTTTTGCTGGCCAAAGAATTTCTGCAACGGGGCTCTTTTCCACAGCCGCATCCCCGAGGCGACCCAACCGGCTCGATCCTCGCGCCATGCGCGTGCGCGGGCCTCCAGCGCGCCCAGAATATCCTCAATGTCGCACAGGGTGTCGCTGTGCGGATCGTACCAACGCGGATAGAGGATCATCGCACCCGCGCAAAGCTGCGCCCGGGTCAGGGGGCGGGTCCGGCGGGCGATGACGTCTTCGTCCTCTGTAAGCCCCCATCCGGCGTAGAAGGGCAGGCCAAACACCCGAGGACGGTGCCCGGCCATGATCGCCTCAAACCCCATCTGCGAGGAGACGGTGTACACCGCCGTCGCGCCCCCCAATAGCAACCAAGGTGAGGCTGGCCCGTCATAGAGCGACACGGTCTCGCCAGTGTCGGCATCGGTGAAGTGGCCATCGCGATAGCCTGCGCCTGTTTCCGGGTGTGTTTTCAGTACGATGCGCGCGCCGGGGTTCTCCTCACGCGCGACAAACAGCATCTCCAGAAACCGCGACCGATCCGCGCCACTGGCCCGCACAGAGGCATCGCCACGGGTCTGGTCTATGACCAGAACATAGCCGGGCTCGGGCACATCGACGTCCAGCCGGGTGGCGGAATACTTGCTCAGATGCGCCTCTTGCATCCGGGCTGCAACACCGCGCGCACGGTCCAGCAGCGCGGTATCGTCCAGCGGATGCGTGTTCAGAAGCGTCTCAAGGTCGGACGGCGCGCGCCCGTCGAAATGCACGCCCGTGTGGTCGATCAACAGCCCCAGAGGCGGCTCTCCGGCGCGCCCCGGGTGCAAAGAGCGCAGAAAGGCGTCCTCGACCCGCACCAGCCCCGCGCCGGTCTTTGCGGCCATAGCCTCCCCCCGGTGGGCATAGGGGGACTGGCCCCAGACACCGATCAGGTCGCCAGCGCCGGGACGTCCCAAAGACACGCGGTAGCCCGCCAGCGACAGAATTCGCCGCAGCCTGCGCTGCCACACAAACCCGCCGTTGTAGACAAAAAAACGCCGGGGGTCGTGGCCCCCGGCGTTACCTGTCTTTTCACCCGATCCCTGCAAGGGAGGTCAGCCCCCGGTCAGCGTGTCGGCGGCAGAGGTGATTGTGGTCACCGCGCCCAAAGTGCCGGTAAACGAGGCGATGACCTTGTTCCACTGGGTAAAGGGTGCTTCGGTCACATACAGCGTGTCCTGATCGCGGATGACGAAATCGCGCGCCATAAACATGCCGTTGGGCTCTGTCAGGTCCAGCACATAGACCATCCGCTGTGCGCCGATTAGATCGTCGCGGCCCAGCACCTGATTGGCGATCTCTGCCGGTTCATTGCGCAGCACAAACACGCCGGTCGGATCGGCAGAGGCGGACAGCAATCCGCCGACCTGCGCGATGGCCTCAACCGCCGAGATAACCTGTGTTTCAAACGGCACGCGGGCCTGTGTGCCGGTCGCGCCCAAGGCGGTGAAAGAGCGGGTGTCTTCCTCGACCAGAACCCGGTCGCCGCCGCGCAGGGCGATGTCGAACTTGGGGTTCTCGTAGAGGTCCTGGAACCAGATCTTGCCCTTTTGGTCGCCGCGCAGGACTGTCACCTGCGCGATTTCCGGCTGGATCGTGATGCCACCTGCGCGCGCCAGCATGGCCGACAAGGTGCGGGTGGGGCGCTCGATCGCAAAGACGCCCTGACTGCCGACCGCGCCGACAAGGCTCACGGTGGATCCGTCACCCGCCAGACGCCGCACCTCGACCTGCGGGTCGGGTGTCTGGTCTTCGAGGCGTTCGGTGATGATCTGGCGAATGCGCTCTGGCGTGTTGCCCGCCGCGCGGATGCGGCCTGCGTAGGGGACAAAGACAAAGCCCGGAGATATGCGCAGAAGTTGGTGACGCGTGATCAGGCGGCGTTTTGAAGTTGGCGGACGCCGTCGCGGAACTCAACCCCGCTGATGACCTCCGGGAGGCGATTCCGCCCGTCGAGTTTTCGCCATTTCGTCTGAGCAGACATCATCAGCCGGAAAGCCATGGCGAGCCCAGTCTTGCGGCTGAGGCAGCCCTTGGTGCGTTTCGTCCTGTGTCTGACGGTGGCGAACGTGCTCTCGATCGGATTTGACGTCCGGATGTGTTTCCAGTGTTCGGCCGGGTAGTCGTAGAAGGTCAGTAGTGCATCCCGATCCTTGACCAACTTGGCGACTGCCTTGTCCCATTTCACGCCGTAGGCATCGACGAAGAAGTCGAAGGCGGCCGACGCCGCGGCTCGGGTTTCGGCCTGCCAGATGTCGTGCAGGTGCGCCTTGGCCTTGGCTTGCACCGATTTCGGCAGCGCGTTGAGCACGTTCATGGTTTTGTGGAGCCAGCACCGCTGCTCCTGTGTCGAGGGGAAGACCTCGCGCAGTGCCGCCCAGAACCCCAGGGCGCCGTCGCCTATGGCGAGCTTGGGATCCTGCTTCAGTCCGCGGCGTTTGAGATCGAGCAGAACCTCGCGCCAACTCTGAGTGCTTTCGCGGAAGCCGTCGGTCATGGCCAGCAGCTCCTTGCGGCCGTATTCATCCGCACCCACGATCACCAAAACGCATTGTTTTTCCTCGGCCCTTCGCGGCTTGAAATAGACGCCGTCGGCCCAGATGTAGAGAAACCGCCGGGTGCCGAGGTCACGCTTTTCCCAGGCCTCGTACTCGGACCACCAGTCCGCTTTCAGCCGCGTGATCGTAGTGGCCGAGAGGCCCTTGGCGTGTGGCCCCAGCAGGGCGGCAAGCGCCTCACTGAAATCGCCGGTGGACACGCCCTTCAGGTAAAGCCAGGGCAGCAGCTCTTCGACCGACTTTGCCTTGCGCAGATACCGCGGCAGGATGCTGGGCGTGAACGCGATCTTGTCCGTGCCCGGCTTGCGGTCCCGCACACGCGGCACCGTCACGGCAACAGGCCCGACACCGGTCAAAATCTCACGCTCGGGCAGGTGCCCATGACGAACCAGTCTTGCGCGACCATCCTCAAGCTTGTGATCGGCAAAGGCGCCAAGCAGCGTGGACAGTTCCGCCTCAATCGCCTGCTCGATCAGCTTGCGCGCGCCGTCCCGGATGAGGTCGGTCAGCGGGTCCGGCGAAATCCCGGATGGATCAGATAGCTGGGTGATGGTATTCTCTTGCATGTGGCATATCCCTTTCTCGGTTGAGAATTGACGGCGCTTCGACACCGCCATGATATGTCGCCCCTCAGGGCATCACCAACTTTCGCGCATATCTCCAAAGCCCGCGCCATCCACCTGAACCTCTTCGAGGATCGTGGCATTGGCGGTTTCTGCGGCCAGCAGCCCGTCGTCGACGTTTTCCCAGATCGTCAGGCCCAGCGTATCGCCGGGGCGGATCGTGTCCGATCCGAGCAGGCTGGCGTTTTTAAAGGTATCGGAAAAGCCAAGTGAGGGCACCACGGCGGTAGCGCGCGTCACCCGGTCATTGACGGAGACGATGAAGGCATCGCCTTCGCGTTGTACGGAACCGGCAAAGATTTCACGTTTGTTGGGACCAACGCGGGGCAGGCCGCAGGACGCAACAAGCGATACCGCGACCAGGAACGCGATTCCACGCGCCCACCGGGAAATGGGTTGTTTCACTGCTCGGTCTCCTCGACCTTGTTATTCTGCCTCAGGTTTTTTGTTTAACCTACGGGACTCCGGCATTAATTGCCAGTCCGGCGTTCCGCGTGGCCTAGTGCACCACGCGCAACTGTTGCCGTGGGGCCGCGGTGCCATGGCTGAGCGCATCATAGGGATCATCCGGCGACAGCATCATGTCGACCACCTGCCGCAGCAGTTGCCGCCGCCCTCGGGCAGAGTAAAAACCACCCGGAAGTTGCGAGGTTTCCAGCAGATAACGCCGGTAATCCTTGTAGGCGCGGTTGTCTGGCCGGGTCGGCATGTCAAAGAAGTCTGGTAGCGATTGGGTCGAGACAAATTCAGGTTTGGCATAAACCGCGTCGCCAAAAACCTTGAGCGGGATTCCGCGCCACAGCACCTGTTGCGCGGCGGTGGAATTGACCGTGACCGCACTACGCGCGTCGTTCAAAAGCTGCGCCAGCTTGCCGCCACGGACATAGTGCACCCGGTCAAGGACGCCGTGTTTGCGCGCCGATACGGCCACCGCTGCGCGCACCCGCGCCCGGCCGTCCTCCAGTGGATGCGCCTTGAACACCAGATGGTGATGCCCCGGCGCGCCCTCTGCAAAGCCTCCGATCACCAGATCGACAAAATCCGGCATCGTCTTGAATGGAGAGTGTTTTTGAAAACTGGAGTCATGTTCCAACTGCATCAGCGCCAAATGGTAGGGGAACCCGCCCAGTCGGATGCGCGCAGTCGAGATCACCCTGTCCAGCCAACTGACAGGCATCAGGAACAGCCGCCGCAGATACAGCAGAAACTCCTGAAAGACACTGATGGACCGGTGGGGTTGAAAGTTGCGGTAGTCGCCGTTTCGGAACATCACGAACCAATGGTAGAGCGCGCCGTAAAAGATGTGCTGGCGCATGTCTCCCCAATGGGCCGGGGGCAGGGGGGCCTCCATATCGGACAGTTCCAGCGCGCGGCGCATGTCCTCCACGCTCATCTGCATCAACCGCGAATGGCCGTTGCTGCCGCCGCGTTCATAGGTGACCCAATAGGGCCGCATATAGCCCTCTTCGAAGACATGGACGGTCAAGCCGCGCGCGCGGGCCTGTTCCACCGCCTGCGCGTGGATGGGGCGGACATCACCGTACAAGACGATGTCGGTCACATTGCGTGTTTCGATCAGGTCGACAAACCAGGCGCACCAATCGTCGGGTGTGCCGCGATAGGGCAGATAGCTGCGAGGGTGGAACCAGAATGCGCGGTCGCCGGCGTTGAACCCGACTCGCCAGACCTCTGCCCCCGTCTTGCGCAGCATTGTGCCAAGTCGGTGAAAGAACGGTCCGTGGGGGCCCTGCAGGAACAGAAAGACCCGTTTGTCGCCGGTTGCCTTGGTCATTGTGCCGCTTTATGTCGGGTGTCTGAACACATCTTTACCGCCTGAGTTCGTCGAAAATAAGGCTCTGCGGCAGGGGAAAGGGCACATTCATGTTCACCGGCATCGTCACCGATCTTGGCACTGTCCGCACGCTGGACCATCGCGGCGACCTGCGGGCGCGGATCGCCACCTCTTATGACACGGCCGGCATCGACATGGGCGCATCAATTTCCTGTAGCGGGGTCTGTCTGACGGTTGTGGGTCTGGGCGACGATTGGTTCGACGTGGATATCTCGGCAGAGACGGTGTCCAAGACCAATGTCGGCGACTGGGTCGAAGGCAAGCGCATCAATCTTGAGCGCGCCTTGCGGGTCGGGGACGAATTGGGCGGGCACATCGTGTCCGGTCATGTGGACGGCGTCGCAGAAGTGGTGGGCATGGCGGATGAGGGCGACAGCACTCGCGTCACCTTTCGTGCGCCTGACGCGCTAGCGCGGTTCATCGCACCCAAGGGATCGGTGGCGTTGAACGGGACGTCGCTGACCGTGAATGAGGTCGACGGATGTGATTTCGGGATCAACTTCATCCCGCACACCAAGTCCGTCACCACTTGGGGAGAGGTCGCAGTGGGCGACCGGATCAACTTAGAGATCGATACGCTGGCGCGCTACGTTGCCCGTCTGCAAGAGTGGGGCTGACCGACGGGCACATGCGCGTTTGGCCGCGCTTGGCGCGTCCGGATCACTCTGCCGGTTGAAACCCGACAATCAACTGCCGCAGTCCCAGTGCCGCCCCGGCAAAGATCGCCGCAAAGGTCACCGGGGCAGAGATTGCCAGCACCGAAAAGGCCGACAGGCCCTGACCGATGGAACAACCCAGCGCCACAACCGCGCCGCCGCCCATCAGTGCCGCACCAATGATCTGGCGGCGCAATTCGCGCGGATCTTCGCAGGCTTCCCAGCGGAAATGCCCCTTGATCAGTGAGGCGATAAAGGCCCCGCCCCAGACGCCCGCCACCGATCCGACAGCGAAACTCAGCGGTCGGGCACTGCCGGTCATCCACCAAAGGATCGTGTCGCCCAAAGGTGCTGCAAAGCTGTGTGAGACCACCGGCAGCGCCTCGAACCCGCCGCGCGCCACCCATGTGGTGCCCGCCCAGGCCCCGACCACGGCCAGACCCACCGCTGCGGCCCAACCCACCTGCGCCGGCTTTTTCCAGACCTCGCGGGACGCGGCCGCGCCCGCAAGGATCAACAGGCCGACAACGATTCCGATCACATTCACTGACACGCCGCTGAGCGCGGACAGCTGGTGCGCAATCCCCGGCGGCACATCCGTTGTGACCTCGGTCTGTGGAAAGACCATCGCCCGCACGGGGGCCAGCGGACCGGATAGCACCACAAAGGTGGCCACCCCCATCACCAGCACAATCACAAAGCTGCGCAGATCGCCGCCGCCCAGCCGGGCAATCGCGCCGTAGCCACAGTTGCCCGACAGTGCCATGCCATAGCCAAACACCAATCCGCCCAGAATCGAGGCCATCGGTGCCCAGCGGATCGACAGATAGAAGGTGTCCGCGCCCGTCAACAGGCCCGTTGCCATCAGGGTAAAGCTACCGACCACGGCCAACCCGATCGCCATGCCCCACATCCGCAGCCGTACGGTCGATCCGCCATACAGCGCGTCCTCGATCGCCCCAAGCGTACAAAACCGGCCCAGCCGTGCGGCCAGACCCAGCGGAATCCCCGTCAGTAGCCCAATCAGGGCCACCAATTGGTGTTCGGACAAAAATGAGATCATGGCGGGGCCTCCTCCTGACACGCCGAAACTCAATTTATCAAGTATGCAGGGGCCACATGCCTGCGGCAAGCATCGCGCCTATGCGGACGGATCAGTCGTCGTCGCGACAGAACAGGTCGTAGACACATTCCAGCATCTTGCGCGGCCGGTCGTCGGCCAGCCGGTAGTAGATCGCCTTGCCGTCACGGCGCGGCACCACCAGCCCCTCCAGCCGCAAGCGCGACAATTGCTGGCTCACGGCGGCCTGGCGCGCGGCCAGCAGTTCTTCAAGCTCGGTGACAGATTTCTCTCCGGTGACCAGATGGCACAGGATCATCAACCGCCCTTCGTGGCTGATGGCTTTCAGGAACGACGACGCGGCGGTCGCCTTTTCGACGATTGCATCAAGCTCATCGTCGGTCATGTTGTCATGCAATACCGGAAGCGCCATCAGTCCTGTTTTTCCTCAGTCATTGCTGCCAGGTGCGAAGGTCGTGTGCTCGTCGAGAAGGCGGGCGTAAAGCGGCCAGAAGAAATCCTCGCCGACATAGCCCTCCATACGGGCAAGCTCTTGGCCGTCCTTCACAAGGATGAATGTCGGGGTAAAGTTGACCCGGCGGGCATAGGTCACACCGTCAGGCGGTCCCATGTGCAGGTCCGCACGCTCCAGCGGGGCGAATTTACCCTCGTCCGTGTGGGGGTACGCAGGGGCGATCTGATCATTCCACGCAGCGCAATAGGCGCATCCCGGCTGTTCGACCATGATCAGTCTGACATCGCTTGCCAGCGCAGAGGTGCCAGTCAGCACAAGGCTGAACAGGGTCGCGAACAGGAAATTCAAGGTTCTCATGGTGCACCAATTGACGTCGGCCTGACAAACAACTTAATCTGAATATGTGAATTGATCAAGGAAAGGCGCGCCAGGTGCTCGACATTTCATTTGCGGGTGCAGCATTTGCTGGTTTGCTCAGCTTCTTTACCCCCTGCATCCTGCCGATGGTGCCATTTTACCTGTGCTACATGGCAGGCATTTCGATGTCTGAACTGCGCGACGATGCGGGCATCACCCCCGGCGCGCAGCGGCGGCTGATCCTGTCGTCGGTGTTCTTTGCCGCCGGTGTCACGACAATCTTTGTCTTGTTGGGGATGGGGGCCACGGCGGTTGGTCAGGCTTTTGCCGACTACATGGGCTATCTGAAATGGGTGGCGGTGGTCGTTCTGGCCATCTTCGGCCTGCATTTCCTTGGCGTTCTGCGCATTGGCCTGCTGTACCGAGAGGCCAAGATCGAAAGCAGCGCAGAGCCGACAACCATCTTTGGCGCCTATGCTATGGGCTTGGCCTTTGGCTTTGGTTGGACGCCTTGTGTGGGCCCGGCGCTGGCCTCGATCCTGATGATTGCCAGCGGCATGGGCGACATCGGGCGGGGGGGGCTGTTGTTGCTGGTCTACGGTGTCGGCATGACCGCGCCGTTTGTGATTGCAGCGCTGTTCTCGGGTCCGTTCCTGCGCTGGACCGCGCGCCACCGGGACAAGCTGCAATATGTCGAGAAACTCATGGGCGTGATGCTGATCCTGTTTGCGATCCTCATTGCGACCGATACTGTCAACCTGATCGCCCAGTGGATGATCGAGACGTTTCCGTCTTGGACATCGCTGAGCTGAATACGCTGCATTTGCGGTCGCGGGGCCGTCTGGCCCCCGCCGTGCCACTTGGGAGGACACCCTGATGAAACACTGGATCGGAGCGGCGCTGGCCGTGGTCATGGCGCTGCCCCTTGCGGCGCAGGAAATGGGCGACGACGGGCTGTATAAAAGCCCGTGGATGCGCGACACCTTCAAGGATCTGCGCGAGGATCTGGACGAAGCAAACGCCGAGGGCAAGCGGCTGGTCCTGTTCTTTGAACAGCGCGGCTGCATCTACTGCAAGAAAATGCACGAAGAGGTGTTTTCCGATGCGCAGGTCTCGGAGTTCATCGACGAGAATTACTTTGTGGTGCAATTGAACCTGCATGGCGACATCGAGGTGACGGATTTCGACGGTGAGGTGCTGACCGAAAAGGACATGGCCCGCAAATGGCGCGTCCTGTTCACCCCCAACATTGTTTTCCTCCCCGAAGAGGTGCCAGAGGGGCAAAGCGCGCTGGACGCGGCAGTTGCCGTGATGCCGGGCGCTTTTGCCAAAGGCACCTCGTTGGACATGTTCACTTGGGTCGCGGAAAAGCGTTACGAGATGGCAGATGAGACTGGCGAGGACTTTCAGCGCTACCATGCCCGCCGCATTCAGGAACGCAACAACGGCAGTTTCGACTGAGCACCATAGGCCCCGAATCGCCCCCTGTGCCTGACAAACTGCCGGGGGCGGGCCGCGATTATCAGCACGCGGCCCGTCGATGTGGGCGTTGTCCGGCTTCGCGTCCGCGCATTTGGTCGAGATTTCCAATTGTGGGACATGTCATGGCCTGAGATTTTCGCCTGATTGTCATGACCGGCGGCACGGATTGACGCATCCATGCGGTGACAATGAACTGATTTTTAAGATGAAATTCAGGTGTTCGTTGCCGATCCGGCGTCCAAGGGGCGCAAGAACGGGCCTCGTGGCGTGCGGCGAAACGGAGTAAAAATTCACATCACTGAATTTGTTGTTGCGTGGAGGTCGCCCGGTAGCCTACGGTATACACCAACAGGTATAAGCGAGGGCCTCCTTTCGGGGGCCCAAAAGCCTAGGGAGGGAACATGAGGCTTACAGCAATCACGGCGGCGGCGGTCCTGGCGACCGGAGCGGCGTTCGCGGACACGGTCGCCCCCGGCGACGTCCAGTTTGGCGAATATGGCGAAGTCGCCACCTCACTCAGCGGCATGGACGGGGATGCGGACGCCGGACGCGTCATCTTTTCGTCGCGGTCCAAAGGGAACTGCGCGGCGTGCCACGCCGTTGCCCAATTGCCGGACGTTGCCTTTCAGGGCGAAGTTGGCCCCGAACTGACCTGGACCGGCGAGGCACGCACCGCCGAAGAACTGCGCGGCATCGTGTCCAACGCCAAGATGACCTTCCCGGACACGGTGATGCCCGCCTTCTACAAGACAACCGGCTTCACCCGTCCCGGCGACGGCTACACCGGCAAGGCCGCCACAGGTGAGTTGTCACCGATCCTGTCGGCTCAGGAAATCGAAGATGTGGTCGCATTCCTGCTGACACTGCAGGAAAGCTGACCCCCGATCACATTAGGAGAAACATGATGATCTTCACGCGACGTGATACACTGGCGTTGGGTGCCGGCGCCACCGCACTGGCCTTGTTGCCGCTGCGCGCCATGGCCCAGGCCGATCCGAATGCCGAAATGGTCGGGACCCCCGACGACTTTCTGGCTGGCGCGACCGCCGGAACGGGTGATCTGACCCTGACCGCCCCGGAAATTGCCGAAAACGGCAACACCGTTCCGATCTCTGTCGATGCCCCCGGTGCCGTCGAGATCCGCGTTTATGCTTTGGGCAACCCGACCCCGGGCGTGGCCAGCTTCCGCTTTGGCCCATTGGCTGGTGCGCAGGCGGCATCGACCCGTCTTCGTCTTGCCGGAACGCAGGACGTGCAGGCAATCGCCAAGATGGCAGACGGCAGCTATGTGACCGCGATGAAGACCGTCAAGGTCACCATCGGCGGCTGCGGCGGCTGATCAGCGGAAACCTAGAGGAGTTCTGAGAAAATGGCATCTGGTGTCAAACCCCGCGTCAAGGCCCCCAAGAAGGCATCCGCCGGTGAGGTCGTGACCATCAAGACCCTGATTTCCCACAAGATGGAATCGGGTCAGCGCAAAGACGGATCGGGCAACGTGATCCCGCGTTCGATCATCAATCGCTTCACTTGCGAATTCAACGGTGAGAGCGTGATCGACATTGTCCTTGCTCCGGCGATCTCGACCAACCCCTACTTCGAATTCGACGCGATCATTCCGGAAGCGGGCGATCTGAAGTTTACCTGGTATGACGATGACGGCGACGTCTACGAAGATACCAAAACGGTCGCTGTCGGCTGACCTGGCAAGAAAAATCCTGTCCCGCACGACGCGGGGCAGGATCGCCAATTGGGAGGGATACCTATGAAATTCAGGGCATTGACGGCAGTAGCCGCACTGCTGCTCGCGCCTGCGGCCTTTGCCGGCGGCGCAGATGACGATACGTTGACCATCAACGGCGATCTGGACATGGTCACCAAGGCCGCCGCCCCGGATCACCTGTCGGACGTGTTGGACGAGGTCATCTCGGGCTGGCACTTTCGCTCGGACGAAACCCAGCAGCTGCAAACTGACGATTTCGAAAATCAGGGCATGATCTTTGTCGATCAAGCCATCGATCAGTGGAACACAGCCGAAGGCACTGAGGGCAAATCCTGCGCGGATTGCCACAGCGATCCGGCGGACAGCATGGTGGGCGTAACGACCACCTATCCGAAATGGAACGAAGACGCTGGTGAGATGCGCACCGTCCAGATGCAGGTCAATGACTGCCGGACCAACCGCATGGGCGCCGAGGCATGGAAATACGATGCCGGCGCTGCCGTGTCGATGGAGGCGCTGATTGCGTCTGTCTCGCGCGGAATGCCGGTGGACGTGGCCATCGACGGCCCGGCTGCCGAATACTGGGAGGCGGGCAAGGACATCTACTATACCCGCTATGGCCAGCTCGAACTGTCGTGTGCCAACTGCCATGAGCAGAATTATGGCAACTACATCCGCGCCGATCATCTCAGCCAGGGCCAGATCAACGGTTTCCCGACCTACCGTCTGAAGAACGCCCAGCTGAATGGCGCGCATTCGCGCTTTAAGGGCTGCATCCGCGACACCCGCGCAGAGACCTTCAGCGCCGGTTCGGATGAGTTCATCGCGCTTGAACTGTATGTGAAATCGCGTGGCAACGGCCTCTCGGTCGAAGGCCCCTCGGTCCGCAACTAAGATACACGAACCCCGCGTCAGGTGACTGGCGCGGGGTTTCTTTTCCCTGATAAATTCACACATGCGCATGTGTGTCATGAGATAGAAAGACCCTCCCATGATCTCAAGACGCGATTTCCTGCAGGTGTCCATGGCGGCCTCGGCGATGCTCGGGGCCTCTGGCTTTGGCAACTGGGCGCGGCTGGCGGCCCAGCAAAAGCTGACACAGGACCAGCTGCTGCAATTCGACACCTTCGGCAACGTCAGCCTGATCCACGTCACCGACATCCACGCGCAGCTAAAGCCGATCTATTTCCGCGAACCGTCGGTCAACATCGGTGTCGGCGGCAACAAGGGCGCGGTCCCGCATGTCACCGGCGCGGATTTCCGCAAACTGTACGGCATCGAAGACGGATCGCCCTCGCATTACGCGCTGTCCTCGGGTGACTTCAGCGCGCTGGCGCAGGGCTATGGCCGCGTCGGCGGCATGGACCGCGTCGCAACGGTTGTGAACTCGATCCGCGCTGATCGCCCCGATGCGCTGCTGCTGGATGGCGGCGACACATGGCACGGCTCTTACACCTGCTACCACACCGAAGGGCAGGACATGGTCAATGTCATGAACGGGCTGAAGCCCGACGCGATGACCTTCCACTGGGAATTCACGCTGGGCACCGACCGCGTCACAGAGCTGGTCGAAGGGCTGCCCTTCGCAGCCTTGGGCCAGAACATCTTTGACGCCGAATGGGACGAACCCTCGGAGCTGTTCAAACCCTACCAGTTCTTTGAGCGTGGCGGCGTCAAGATCGCCGTTATCGGGCAGGCCTTCCCCTATATGCCTATCGCCAACCCGCGCTGGATGTTCCCCGAATTCTCCTTCGGCATCCGCGACGAGAATATGCAGGCCATGGTGGACGAGGTCCGCGCACAGGGGGCCGAACTGGTTGTTTGCCTGTCGCACAACGGCTTTGACGTCGACAAAAAGATGGCTTCCAAGGTCACCGGCATTGACGTGATCCTGACCGGCCACACCCATGACGCGCTGCCCGAACCTGTTCTGGTGGGGGAAACGATCCTTGTCGCCTCCGGGTCCAACGGCAAGTTTGTCAGCCGCGTCGATCTGGATGTGCAGAACGGCCGCATGTTGGGCTTCCGGCACAAGCTGATCCCGATCTTCTCGGACGTGATCACGCCCGACCCGGAAATGGCCAGCCTGATCGAGGAACAGCGCGCGCCCTACAAGGCGGACCTCGAAGAGGTTATCGGCCAGACGGATTCGCTGCTGTACCGCCGTGGCAATTTTAACGGCACATGGGACGACCTGATCTGTGACGCCCTGCTGTCCGAACGTGAGGCCGACATCGCCATGTCGCCCGGCGTTCGTTGGGGGCCCTCGCTGATCCCCGGCGACGACATCACCCGTGAGGACATCTGGAACGTCACCTCTATGAGCTATGGTGAGGCGTATCGCTCGGAAATGACCGGCGAATTCATCAAGGTGATCCTAGAGGACGTGGGCGACAACATCTTCAACCCCGATCCCTATTACCAGCAGGGCGGCGACATGGTTCGCATTGGCGGCATGGGCTATCGCTGCGACGTGACCAAACCGCAGGGTGAGCGGATCTCGAACATGACCTTGCTCAGCACCGGAGAGCCGATTGATCCGGCCAAGACCTATGTGGTCGCCGGTTGGGCCAGCGTGAACGAGGGCACCGAGGGGCCAAAGATCTGGGATGTGGTCGAAAACCACATCCGCAAGCAGGGCTCCGTCTCGATTGCGCCCCGCGACAATGTCGAGGTGGTGGGCATTTAATCCCCCCACAGCTTTCAGCGGGCCTCGGCCCGCCGATTTTTCAGCCAATTCATTCACATAGATGAATGAGATGATCCGTAAGGAGAACGCAATGAGCAAGGAAGCAAACGGCCCCTCGCGCCGCAAATTCCTGACCAGCGCCGCCGCACTTGGGGCAGGGGCGGTGGCTGCCACCGGCGCCCGCGCCGCGGGCCCCGATCCGCTGATCACCGAAATGCAGGACTGGGCCACCGGCTTTGGCGCGGGTGTCGATGAGGTCCCCTATGGCTTGCCGATCAAGTTCGAAGACGATGTCATCCGGCGGAACGTCGAGTGGCTGACCGCCGATACGATTTCCTCGATCAACTTCACCCCGATTCACGCGCTGGACGGCACGATCACTCCGCAAGGGTGCGCGTTTGAGCGCCATCACTCGGGCGCAATCGAGCTGTCCAAGCCCGACTACCGCCTGATGATCAACGGATTGGTGGATAAGCCGCTGATCTTCTCCTACGAGGATCTGGAACGTTTCCCGCGCGAACAGCACGTCTACTTCTGCGAATGCGCCGCCAACACCGGCATGGAATGGGCGGGCGCACAGCTGAACGGCGCGCAGTTCACCCACGGCATGATCCACAACATGGAATACACCGGCGTCCCGCTGCGCACCCTGCTGGCAGAGGCCGGTCTGGACGCTGCGGGCGACTTCAAGGACAAATGGGTCTACGTCGAGGGCGCGGATGCCTCCTCCAACGGTCGTTCGATCCCGATGGAAAAGGCGATGGACGACGTTCTGGTCGCCTTCAAGGCCAACGGCGAGGCCCTGCGCAAGGAACACGGCTATCCCGCCCGCCTTGTCGTTCCCGGTTGGGAAGGCAACATGTGGGTCAAATGGCTGCGCCGGATCGAGGTCATGGATGGCCCGGTCGAGAGCCGCGAAGAGACCTCGAAATACACCGACACGCTGGCCGATGGCACCTCGCGCAAGTGGACCTGGGTTATGGACGCCAAGTCGGTCGTCACCTCGCCCAGCCCGCAAGCGCCGATCAAGCACGGCCACGGCCCGCTGGTCATCACCGGCATGGCGTGGTCCGGCCACGGCAAGATCACCCGCGTTGACGTGTCCAAGGACGGCGGCATCACATGGGAAACTGCCCGTCTGGCGGCCCCGGGTGAGGACAAAGCCCTGACCCGCTTCTATCTTGACACAACATGGAACGGTGAGGACATGTTGCTGCAATCCCGCGCGATGGATGAGACCGGCTATGTCCAGCCGACAAAGGCCCAGCTGCGCGATGTGCGCGGGCTGAATTCGATCTATCACAACAACTGCATCCAGACATGGCACGTCAAAGCCAATGGGGAGGCCGAAAATGTCGAAGTCTCTTAAACTCTACGGTGGCGTCGCCGCGGGCATCGGCCTGATGCTGGTGGGCGCGTATAACTTCGCCGATCGCAATATCGCGGGCTATCCCAGCAATCCGCAGGTTCTCGCAGACCTGCCCGCCCCCATCCCCGAGCCTGTGGCCCCGGTGCAGACCGCTGCCGCCCCGGACGCGGCGGACCCGGCGGCGCTGGATGGCGGCATCGTGGCGGCCGCCCACGCCGACAATGGCGACAGCACCGGCCTGCGCTTTGGCCTTGGCCGTGAGGCGCTGGCAGAAGAAATCGCCGCGTGGGACGTGGACGTCAGCCCTGATGGCACCGGCCTGCCGGTGGGCACCGGCAACGCACTCAACGGCGAACCGCTGTTCGAGGACAACTGCGCCGCCTGCCACGGCTCTTTCGCCGAGGGCGTTGGCAACTGGCCGAAACTGGCCGGGGGCGACGGCACGCTGGCCGACGACGACCCGCTCAAAACCGTGGGCTCCTACTGGCCCTATACTTCGACGATCTGGGACTATGTCCACCGCTCCATGCCCTTTGGCGCGGCGCAGACCCTGTCGGACGACGATGTTTACGCCATCGTGGCCTATATCCTCTATTCCAACGACATCATCGACGATGAATTCGAGGTCTCCAACGAAACCCTGCCGACGATCACGCTGCCCAACGCCGACGGCTTTATCGTCGATGACCGGGCAGAGACGGAATATTCGATCTGGCGGACAGAGCCCTGCATGGAAAACTGCAAGGATAGCGTCGAAATCACAATGCGCGCCACTGTGCTGGACGTGACCCCCGACGAAGAGGGCACAGAGCCCGCCGTTGACCCAGCCCCCGCTGCCGCCCCGGCAGAGGCGGCCGCCGTCGACCCGGAGCCGGAAGCAGAGCCGGCCGCCGACCCCGCCGCCGCCCCGGCTGAGGACACACTTGATCCCGAACTGGTCGCCGCTGGTGAAAAGCTGTTCGGCAAATGCAAGGCCTGTCACCAGATCGGCGAGGGGGCCAAGAACCGCGTCGGTCCGCAGCTGACAGATGTGGTGGGCCGCGACATCGGCGCAATCGAGGGGTTCAAATACTCCAGAACCATGGCGGACATGGGCGGCACCTGGGACGAAGACATTCTGGGCGCTTTCCTTGCCAATCCGCGCAGCGCGGTGAAAGGCACCAAGATGGCCTTTGCCGGTCTCAAAAAGGATGAAGAGATCGCGGCAATGATCGCCTACCTTAAGTCCGTCTCTGACTAAGGCACACAGATGATGAAGCGGCTGATAACAACGGCCCTCGTCGCGCTGGCCCCCCTTGTGGGGCCAGCCACCGCAGAGGAAGAGGCCCAGCTGATCGGCGATGCCGAGCGTGGGGCAAAACTGTTTGCGCAATGCTCTGGCTGCCACCAGATCGGACCAGAGGCGCAGAACCGCATCGGCCCGCATCTCAACGGGATCTTTGGACGCCGGGCCGGCAGTCTGGAGGGGTTCGACTACTCCAGATCCATGGAACGCGCCTCTGGCGACGGCTTGACGTGGACCTACCAATACCTTGACGCCTATATAGAAAACCCGCGTGTCCTGTTGTCTGGCACGCGTATGTCGTTCCGGGGCATCAAGAACGAACAGGACCGCCATGATGTGCTGGCCTACCTGCGCCAGTTCTCCGCCAATCCGCAGGATATTCCAGAGGCAGCGCCCACCGCCATCGCGCGTGAGGTAGACTTGCCGCCCGACATACTCGCTATCGTGGGCGACGTGGCCTATGGCGAATACCTCGCTTCGGAATGCCTGACCTGCCACAAACGTGACGGCAGCGATGACGGCATCCCCCCGATCGTCAAATGGCCGGAAGAGGATTTCGTTATCGCAATGCACGCGTACAAGCGTAAACTGCGGGTGCATCCGGTGATGCAGATGATGGCCGGACGCTTGTCGGATGAGGAAATCGCCGCTCTGGCGGCCTATTTCGCAACCATCGAATGACAGGGGGTCAGGTATTCCGCAATTGAGCAAAAGCCGCCCAGATAGGAAAGTGCTCGCGCGGGGCAGACAGTCCCGCCGCAGCGGGTCGATTTTTGCCCCTGCGTGTTTGCGTTCCGCCGGGGCTGCCCCGGCCAGTTTGGATGGATTTCATGCGGATGCCCTTCGCTACCCGGATACTGATGTTGGGCGCTTTGCTGGCGCTGGCGGCGTTTTTCGGCCTCCTGCCGACTTGATGCCGCCGGGCCATATCGTGCCCCAACGACCTTTTCTGACACCACGTCGCCCCGCGCAGCCCCGTGCCGCGCGGGGTTTTTTGTGGGTTTGGAAAAGCCTTCCGTGCGTTCGATTTTCGACCCCGAAAGGGGGGTGCACCAAGAAACCTGTCCAATAAGGAGGAGTACGGACATGACATTTAACAGACGCACATTTCTGGGAACCGCTGTTGCCGCCACGTCGCTGACAGCACCGATGGTGCAGGCCGCCAGCCATGCCCGCCCGCGCGCCGTTGTGATCGGCGGCGGGGCAGGGGGCGCGACCGCGGCCCGCTATATCGCCAAGGACAGCAACGGTGAGATCGATGTCACCCTGATCGAGCCGTCGCGCAGCTATTACACCTGCTTTTTCTCCAACCTCTACATCGGCGGCTTTCGCGATCTGCAAAGCATCGCCCACAATTATGCCAAGCTTGCCTCAGACTACGGCGTCAATGTCGTTCATGACTGGGCTGTGGGCGTAGACCGGGACGCAAAGACCGTGGCACTGGCCGGGGGCGGCAGCGTGCCCTACGACCGCCTTGTGATCTCGCCGGGCATCGACTTTGTCGACGGCGCTGTGCCGGGCTGGGACGTCTCTGCGCAGACCGCAATGCCGCACGCCTACAAGGCCGGAACCCAGACCGCCCTGCTCAAGGCGCAGATCGAGGCGATGCCAGAGGGCGGCACATATGTCATGGTCGCCCCGCCCAATCCCTACCGCTGCCCGCCCGGCCCGTATGAGCGGATTTCGATGGTCGCCCATGTGCTCAAGGCCACCAATCCCACCGCCAAGATCCTCATCGCCGACCCGAAAGAGGGCTTTTCCAAACAGGCGTTGTTCGAGGAAGGCTGGCAAAAGCACTACGGCGGCATGATCACCCGCATCGGCCCGGATTTCGGCGGCGGCAACGTCACGGTGAATCCCGACACGATGGAGGTCGACATCGACGGAGAGGTGGTCAAGGCGAATGTCTGCAACGTCATCCCGGCGCAAAAGGCGGGCATGATCTGTGCCGCCGCTGATCTGACCGATGGCAATTGGGCGCCGGTCGACGGTCACACCATGCAATCGCGACTGGATGAGAACATCCACATCCTTGGCGATGCGACCAATCAGGGCGACATGCCGAAATCCGGTTTTTCCGCCAACAGTCAGGCCAAGGTCGCGGCGATGGCAGTGCGCGGCGCTCTGACCGGCAGCCGCGTCTTCCCGGCCAAGTACTCCAACACCTGCTGGTCGCTGATCGCCACCGATGACGGCGTCAAGGTTGGCGCCGCCTACGAGGCGACGGATGAAAAGATCGCATCGGTTTCCAGCTTTGTCAGCCAGACAGGTGAGGATGCGGCGATGCGCAAGGCCACCTATGAGGAAAGCATCGGCTGGTACGCGGGCATCACCTCGGACATGTTTGGCTAAGGGCAGACACGCCGGCAAAACTGGGTCCGCCGCGCATTCCCCGCGGCGGACCACGGTTCGGCGGTTTAGCGCGCGCCCCGGTCGCGGGCGGGCGGGGCTCCCTTGACCCTGCCTGAAAACGGGCGCTTCCTCGGCCCATGCCACACGGACACCACCACCATCACCACGTCGACCCTGAGGCCGGGGATGCCCGCATGGCCGCCGCCGTCGGTGTGAACCTCTTGCTGACCGTCGCGCAGGTCATCGGCGGTGTGCTGTCCGGCTCGCTTGCGATGATCGCCGACGCGCTGCACAACTTCTCGGACGCGGCCAGCCTGATCATTGCCGCATGGGCCCGCCGCATCGCCCGCCGCCCGGCGGATGCGGACATGACCTTTGGCTATGGCCGGGCCGAGGTGGTGGCCGCGCTGATCAATCTGACCACCCTCATCGTGATCGGCCTCTACCTGATCTACGAGGCGGTGATGCGCTTCTTTCAGCCGCAGGAGGTGATCGGCTGGCTGATTATCGTCATCGCCGCGGTGGCGCTGGTGATCGACCTTGTGACCGCCGCACTGACCTACCGTATGGCGCAGGACAGCGTGAACATCCGCGCCGCCTTTTTGCACAACCTCGCCGATGCGATGGGATCGGTCGCGGTGATCGTGGCGGGGGCGCTGATCTGGGCCTTTGACTGGGCATGGGTCGACCCGGCCATCACCCTGCTGATCGCGGGCTATATCCTGTGGATGGCATGGTCCGAAATCGGCGGCGTCATCCGCATCCTGATGCTGGGCACTCCGCCGCGCATAGCCCCCGAACAGGTCCTGCACACCGCCGAATCCGTGGACGGCGTGCAAAGCCTGCACCACGCCCACCTGTGGCAGATGGATGAACATGCCGCTGCCCTGCAGGCGCATCTGGTGATCGAGACCGGCGCATGGGACCGCGCCGACGCGATCAAGACAGAGGTCAAGACCCAACTGGCCGCAGCGCACGGGCTGACCCATGTTACGCTGGAAATGGAATGCGCCGAACACATCTGCGTGGACGCGCGCCGCATCGGGCACTGACCCGCGCCGCATCCCGGCGCGCGGATGGGTCTTGAATGGCCCCCGCGCGTCGCTATCTAAAACGCTCACCCCGAAACCCCCACCAGCCCCCGAAACCGCAAGAGGCCGCGCCGCGAAAGCGACCCGACACCAGCCCCGCGACCAATCCGTTTTGGCCTGCGCCCCTTGCAGCCCCCCAAGGGCAACACTAAGACTCAGGTAACACTCAGGCGTTACATCTTTGACAGCAGTTGCAGGCAGGCCGAAATGACAGATCCCATTGAGACATACATGAACCTCGTTCCCATGGTCGTTGAACAGACCAGCCGCGGGGAACGCGCCTATGACATCTTTTCCCGACTGCTGAAGGAACGGATCATTTTCGTCAACGGTCCGGTCCATGACGGCATGTCCTCTCTGGTGGTGGCACAGCTGCTGCACCTTGAGGCGGAAAACCCGTCGAAAGAGATTTCGATGTACATCAACTCACCCGGCGGGTCGGTTGTGGCGGGCCTGTCGATCTACGACACGATGCAATACATCAAACCCAAGGTGTCGACACTGGTGTGCGGTCTGGCGGCCTCGATGGGCTCTGTCATCGCGATCGGTGGCGAAAAGGGCATGCGCTACTCGCTCCCCAACGCCGAATTCCTCGTGCACCAGCCGTCCGGCGGCGCACAGGGCACCGCGGCGGACATCCTGATCTCGGCGCGCCACATCGAACAAACGCGCGAACGGATGTACAAACTGTACATGCGGCACTCTGGCCGCGACTTTGACACCGTCCGTGAGGCGCTTGACCGTGACAAGTGGATGACCCCCGAAGAAGCCAAGGAATGGGGTCATGTGGACGAAATCGTGACCTCGCGCGTTACCGAAGGTGATAGCGACGCCTAATGAGGCAGCCCCGCGCCACAGGGTGGCCCGGGGCGAACTTTCGGATTGTCGCGCCCGGCGACGTGGCCTAAGCTGTGCGGATACTGGTGGCAGGTCGCGTTGTGGGGGCGCAAATGTCGGTCGCTGGCGAAGCAGGAAACCGGAACTGAAACCGGGAAAGGTGCACTATGGCAACGAATTCAGGCAGCGATAGCAAGAACACTCTCTATTGCAGCTTCTGTGGCAAGAGCCAGCATGAGGTGCGCAAGCTGATCGCGGGCCCCACCGTGTTCATCTGCGACGAATGCGTTGAGCTCTGCATGGACATCATCCGCGAGGAAACCAAAGGCGCCGGGCTGAAGGCGGCTGATGGTGTACCCACCCCGCGTGAGATCTGCGATGTGCTGGACGATTATGTGATCGGGCAGGCAACGGCCAAGAGGGTTCTCTCTGTCGCCGTGCACAACCATTACAAACGTCTCAACCACGCGCAGAAATCGTCCGACATCGAACTGGCGAAATCCAACATTCTGCTGATTGGCCCCACCGGCTGCGGCAAGACGCTGTTGGCGCAGACCTTGGCGCGCATTCTGGATGTGCCCTTCACGATGGCCGATGCCACCACGCTGACAGAGGCGGGGTATGTCGGTGAGGATGTGGAAAACATCATCCTCAAGCTGTTGCAGTCGTCGGAATACAACGTGGAACGCGCGCAGCGCGGCATCGTCTACATCGACGAGGTCGACAAGATCACGCGCAAGTCGGAAAACCCGTCCATCACCCGGGACGTTTCGGGTGAGGGCGTGCAGCAGGCCCTGCTAAAGCTGATGGAAGGCACCGTTGCCTCCGTTCCGCCGCAGGGCGGGCGCAAGCATCCGCAGCAGGAATTCCTGCAGGTCGACACCACCAATATCCTGTTCATTTGCGGCGGTGCATTCGCCGGTCTCGACCGCATCATCAAGCAGCGCGGCAAAGGCTCTGCCATGGGCTTTGGGGCCGATGTGCGCGATGACAGTCTGATTGGCGTCGGTGAGACGTTCAAGGAACTGGAACCAGAGGATCTGCTGAAATTCGGCCTGATCCCTGAATTTGTCGGTCGTCTGCCGGTCATCGCCACGCTTGAGGATCTGGATGAAGACGCGCTTGTCACCATCCTGACCCAGCCCAAGAACGCCTTGGTCAAGCAGTATCAGCGCCTGTTTGAGATGGAAGACACCAAGCTCGACTTCACCGAAGACGCGCTGTCGGCCATCGCCAAAAAAGCGATTGAACGCAAGACCGGCGCGCGCGGGCTGCGCTCTATCCTTGAGGGCATTCTGCTCGACACCATGTTCGAATTGCCGGGCATGGATGAGGTGACAGAGGTTGTCGTCAATGAGGAATCGGTTGTCTCCGAGGCCAAGCCGTTGATGATCTACGCCGATGCCAAAAAAGAGGGTGCCTCGGCCGGGTAAGGCCGCGACATTTCGAACCACGTAACGACACCATGTAGGGCGGGGATTTTCCCCGCCTTTCCTATGTCCGGAGGACAGACACCATGACCATCACCCGCATCTCGTCCGGCAGTCCGTTTGAGGAACAGATCGGTTATAGCCGCGCGGTTGTCGCTGGCGGCTTTGTCCATGTCGCCGGAACGGTGGGGCAGGGCGAAACGGTGCAGGAGCAGTGTCGCGCCGCTTTGGCCACGATCCAGTCGGCGTTGGAAAAGGCAGGGGCCAGCCTGTCCGACGCGGTGCGGGTCACCTATTACCTGCCGGACCGGGCCGAATTTGAACCTTGCTGGCCAATCCTGCGTGAGACGTTCGGCGCAAATCCCCCCGCCGCCACCATGGTGGAATGCGCGCTGATCGACCCGAAATATCGGATCGAAATCGAGGTCACGACGCTTGCCCCCTGATCATGGCGCAGGGCGGGATTTACCCCCGCCCACGCCTGAAACATCGCGCGCAAAGTAAAGAGATAGTTAAACCGTCTCTGCAAGCCATTGATTTTATTATGGCGTGCATCTGTCCACGCGTGGACAGCCCTTATCCCGCCAGCCGGCTGCCCTCGTCGAGCAGCTCAAAATCCGGCCCCAAAAGCGCCCGAACCTCATCCTCTCCGGGCTGCTCCCAAACCGGGCCGGGGGCCACGAATCCGCTCCCCAAAAGGGCCGCCTGAACCGCCGCAAAATCCGGCTCCCCCACGGCCAATCTTTTTCGAACCTGCCCGGCCGGCATCCATGCCCGGCGCAGGGTCTCGATCCACAAAGGCGCCCGCCCCGAAAAGCTCTCAAGATGCGTCGAGATATGCTGCGTCGCCCCGGAGCGCCGCCGCAAAATCATCGCCACCTGCTGATCCGGCCGCGCCACAAAAGCCAGAAAATGGAGCGACGATCCCTCCGCCGCCACGATCTGCTTGGCCGCCTTGTAGCGGGCCACCTGCTCGGTCAAGGAATGCGCCTGCGGGTGGAAAATCTCATAGCCCTCTGCCGCCAGATACGCCTCCAGCCGCGCCTCCCCCAACAACGCGCCCTTACCAGTCCCAAGCCGAGAGCGGCTGATATACAGCTTGTCAGACCCCTCCGGCGCGACGCTCTGACCGAACCGCAGGGCCACCGCCTCGATGAACCGATCCGTGCCGCGACTGATCTCTCCCAGACCAAAGCCCTGACCGGGGACGATCAACTGATCCGGAATGCAAGGCACGCGCGCCTCATGGATCGGCAGATCACATCCCATCAGGGACAGGAACTCACGATGAAACGCGGGCAAGGGCTCCGTATTGGCCGGGTTCTTGGGCGTGAACAGAATGCCATCAAAGCGCGATGAGTCGATATGCTCCAGCGCCCAAAGTCGGGTCACGCTTTCGGTCACGAAATGCGGAAAATACCGCCACAGGACACCGCCCCACAACCACCGTCCCGGCAGCCGCTCTGCCTGCAGCGGGCGCGCGGGCGGCGGGGTCAGCAACCGCGCGGCCCGCCAGGTCGCCGCGTGCGGCACCACTTGCCCCTCGGCGGTCAGAACGCCTAAGGGCTGAACATGAGACCGATGTGTCGGCGGGACGACCACGGGGTTTTTCAGCCGCGCGATCTGACAGGACCAGCCGCCGACCGGATTAGGCGGTTCCATCCGGACAAGGTTGCGCGTGCAGGTCCAGACATGACGAGTAGAGACGTCTTCGGACTTGCGGAATCCCATCGACCGCAGCCGATCCTTGCAGGTTCTGGTGCCGCCAGCACCATAGACCGTTGGATGAAACTCGACCACCACCGCGCGGATACCCTTGAGAGTGGCGTGTTCAAGAAATTCCAGTTCACCGCCTTCGATGTCCATGATCAGCACGTCTGGGCGAAACTCTTCGATCACGGCATCAAAAGAGGCGGTCGGCACCTCGACAGGGCGCGTCTGACGGTTGTCCGCATCCACCAGCGAAGAGCCAAGAAAGGAGTTACGCAGATAAAATGTGCGGGTGTCCGGCCGTTCGGGCGCGCTCATCAACACCTGATTGCGCAGTTCGATCCGGTCCTGAAGTCCGTTCAGGTCATGCAAGGCGCGGATGTGGGGGATCAGGTCGGGGTTGGCCTCAAACGACAAGACGGCCTTTGGGTTGGCGTTCTTCGCGATCACCGCCCCGACAACGCCTAGCCCTGCACCCAGTTCCAGCACCCTGTCGCCGGGCCGGACAACGGCCAGAGCGCCTGCTATTTCATCGGCCTCATAGCGCTCTTCGGCCATGCGTCGCTGGCGCGTCTCGGTCAGAAAGGGAGAGGCGGGCACAGCCACGCCCCGACAAGTGACTGTCGTCAAAGTATCCTGCATCACTGCTTGCCCGTATTTGGTCTTTTTGGTTCCAATTTTGGTGCCACCCGTTTGTGTTAAGATTATGTTCACCACGATTGTCGCGCCAGAACCTTCATCAAGTGAGGTAAACGGGAAACATGCGTCATGGCTGCCACTGGACCCCGCGCCGGGAATTCGCCATACAAGGGCCAGACACACGAGGAGTCGTCCATGGGCATTCTCAATACCCTTTTGCGCGCCGTGACATGGTGGAATGGCGCCACTCTCAACACCTTGATCTACACCAGCCGCAAAGGCGTGAAGGTGGGGGAAGATGAGCAGGGCAACACCTTTTACCACACTCGCGACGGCAAGCGCCGCTGGGTGATTTTCAACGGCGAGGCCGAGGCCACTCGTGTCAGCCCTGACTGGCATGGTTGGCTGCATCACACCTTCAAGGAAGCGCCGACAGACCGCCCGCTGCCGCACAAGGCATGGGAAAAGCCGCATATTGAGAACCTGACCGGCACCGCGCTGGCCTATGCGCCTGCCGGGTCCATTCGCCGCGAAGTACCAGCAGATCGTCGCGACTATGAGGCATGGTCGCCCAAATGACTCATTCCGTGGCCGAAGTGACCGTCGGCGGCGCTGTGCTGGCGGCGGCGATTGTTTTTGGCGCCTACACCGTTCAAAGCACCGGCTTTTCCTTTGGTTCAACCGGGTATGAGCTATCAGCCTCTTTCCGGTCAGTCGAAGGGATCAGCGTCGGCACCGACGTGCGTCTAGCAGGCGTCAAGGTGGGCACCGTCAGCGGGATCGACCTGAACGCTGAAACCTATCGCGCCGACACCAAAGTGGTTCTGAACGACGGCGTGCTTGTGCCCGATGACAGCGTGATCGCCATCGCGTCCGAAGGACTACTTGGCGGCAACTACGTTGAGATTTCTCCCGGCGGATCGCTGTTCTATTATGGCGCGGGCGAAGAGATTCTTGATACCCAAGGCTCTGTCAGCCTGCTCACGCTTTTGCTGCGCTATGTTGGCGGCGGGAGCGAGGATACAGCGGAATGAACCTGCGCGTCGTGGGCGCCTTGCTTGCGCTGGCCGTTGCTGGGCCGGTTGCGGCGCAGGATACGGTCACGTCCGGGACCGGGGCCATTCTGCGCGGTCTGGACAAGCTGAACGCCAAAGTGACCGACATCGTGCTGCAAAACGGTGAGACAGAGGTTCTTGGTCTGATCGAAATCGCGCTGAAAGACTGCCGCTACCCCGAGGGGGATCCGTCGGGCGATGCCTATGCGTTTCTGACTATCCGAGAGGCAGGGGTGGCCCAGCCGCTGTTTTCGGGCTGGATGATTGCCTCTTCTCCGGCATTGAACGCCATGGATCATGCGCGGTTTGATGTCTGGGTCTTGCGTTGCACCCTGCCGGACTGATCGCTTTTTCCCTTAGAGAAATCAAAGGCTCAGCCGTCGAAGGCCGGGTCAAATAATGGTAACCCAATGGCCGGACTGCACACAGTCCGGCCATTGGGTTTTCTTCGTCAGGCTGCGGCCTTGGCCGCCGCAGTGGCTGCGGCGTCCGCCTTGCGTGCTTTCGGGAAAAAGCTGAAGTACAGCACTGGAGCCGCGATCAATGTCAGGACTGAGGCAAAGCCAAGACCACCCATGATCGTCACCGCCATGGACGCAAAGAAGGCGTCAGACAGCAGCGGGATCATGCCAAGGATCGTGGTTGCCGCAGCCAACACAACGGGCCGCAGACGCGATGTGGACGCGTCCAGGACCGCCTTGCGAAAGCCTACGCCCTCGGCCCGGACCAGATCGATCTCCTCGACCAGAACAATGCCGTTCTTGATCAACATGCCCGACAGGCTGAGCAGACCGAGCAAGGCGGTAAAGGAGAAGGGCAGCCCGGTGCCAAGCAGACCCAATGCGACGCCGTTGACGCTCATTGGGACCAGCAGCCAGATCACCACTGGCTGACGGATCTGGCCAAACAGCAGGACAGAGATCAGCACCATGATGATCAGTGACAAGGGCAGTTGCTTGCCCAGGGCGGCCTGCGCCTCTGTCGAGCTTTCGTATTCGCCGCCCCATTCCAGAGTGTACCCTTCGGGCAGTTCAATGGCTTCGATCCCGGCGCGGATCTCGTTGAAGACAGCCGAGGCATTCACTCCGGCGGGGACGCCCGCCTGTACCGCGATGGTGGGCACCCGGTCGCGACGGCGCAGCAGCGTGTTCTGCGCCTCCCAGTCGTAGCCGTCAATCAACTGCAACACCGGGATGTAAGACTGTGCCGCGCTGGAATAGACGGGTTGATCAGCCAGATGCGCGCCCCCTTCCTGCGCTGCCACATCGGTGCGCAGGATGATCGGGATCAGGCGATCCCCTTCGCGGTAGACGCCCGCCTGCAACCCGTCAGAGCCCAGCAGAAGCGAATTGGCCAGGTCTTCGCGGGTTACACCAGCCGCTTTGGCGCGTTCATCTGCAAAGATCGGCTTGATCACCATCTCCCGCTCGCGCCAGTCGGTGCGCAGATCCTGCAACTGGTTGGAGCCGTCCCGGAGTTCGGCCATCGCTTTTTCTGCCAGTTCACGCAGTACGACGGGGTTCGGGCCGGAAAACCGTGCCTCGATCGGGGCGCCGCCGCCGGGACCAAAGGCCAGGCGTTCGGTGCGGAACTCTCCATCCGTCAGGGTATTGCGGCCAAAGGACTCCAGTTCGTCGCGCAAAGACGGGATTTGTTCCAGGCTTTCGGTTCGGATGATGAGGTGTCCGTAGGTCGGCAGCGCCTCTTCGGGAGCGTAGGTCAGCATGAACCGGGTCGCGCCGCCACCGACAAAGGTCGAGACTGAAACCACGTCGTCTCGCTCTGCCAGCCAAGCTTCCAGCAGCTTCATGTCCTCGGCCGTACGGTGGATGCTGGCCCCTTGCGGGAGCTTGTAGTGGACATAGAACAGCGGCGTGTTGCTGTCGGGAAAGAACTGCTGCTTGACCTGCCCGAAACCGATGTAACAGACCACGGTCAAGCCGATCAGCCCGGCGATCACCAGCCAGCGCAGACGTAGCGCAAGGTTCAGAGTCGCACGGTAGGCGCGGAACAGCGGACCGCCGTATTGGTCGCCTGCGTCACCCGACCCGACCTTGAAGAAGTAATGCGCCAGAAGCGGGGTGGCGGAAATCGCGAGGACCCACGACAGCAGCAGCGAAATGCCAATCACCGCAAACAACGAGAACAGGAATTCGCCTGTGGCGTCCGGGGACAGGCCGATGCCCGCAAAGGCCATGATGCCGATTACAGTAGCGCCTAGCAGAGGGGTCTGCGTCTTGGCGGCCACGTCCTCGGCGGCATCGCGGGCGGATTTGCCCTGTGCCATGTCGCCTTGCATCCCCTCGGCGACCACGATGGCGTTGTCCACCAGCATCCCCATGGCGATGATCAGCGCACCGAGAGAGATCCGTTCCATCTCGATCCCGAAAATCGCCATGACAAAGATCGTGCCGACCACCGTCAATAGCAGGGTTACCCCAACAACAACCGCCGCCCGCCAGCCCATAAAGAGCGCGAGAACGATCACCACGATGGCCACCGACATGGCAAGGTTCACCAGAAAGGCGTTCGATGCCTCGTCCACGACGACGTGCTGTTGGTAGATCGGATGCAATTCCACGCCGGCGGGAATGTCGCGCATGATCTCTGCCAGCCGTGCGTCGACCCGTTGCCCGATCTCGACAATGTTCAGGTCCGCTTTGCCGGAAACGCCTAGGGTAAAGGCCTCTTGGCCTTGAAAACGGATGATTTCGGTCGGTTCCTGAACCCGATCCCGGGTCACATTGGCAATGTCCAGCAGGTCGATAACCTCGCCGCCGACACCAATGGTCAGCCGCGCGATTTCATCAACGGTTGCGTCGCCGGCCGGGGCCTGAATGCGGATGTCCTGCCCGTTCTGGACAATGCTGCCGGCGGGCGTGCGTGTGTCGGTGTTGGCAAGTGCGGTCGCCATTGCCGTGGGAGCGATTCCGAGGTTGCTGAAAATCGCCGGGTTGGCGTCAACATAGATTGCCTCGGACGGCAGACCGGCCAGCGCCACATCCGCAACGCCATCCACGGCCAGCAGTTCGCGCCGCAGATAGGCAGAGATCTCGTGCGTTTCCGCATCGGTAAAGCCCGGCGCAGTTACTGCATAGAACACGCCGTAGACGTCGCCGAAATTGTCGTTGACGATGGGCGTGCCTGCCTCTGCGGGCAGGCTGCGTTGGGCGTCTTGAACCCGGTTGCGCAGCTTGGTCCAGATCGCAGGCAGTTCGGTACCGTCAAAGGTCGATTCGATATTGACCGAGATGCGGCTGACGCCCGGTTTGTTCGATGAGGTGATGAAGTCGATTTCACCCATCTTCTGGATTTCGGATTCGATCGGCTCACTCACCTCGCGGGCGACCTGTTCGGCCGTCGCGCCGGGATATTGGGTGATGATGATCGCGTTCTTGATGGTAAAGGCGGGATCTTCGAGGCGGCCGATGGTGGCAAAGCCCCAGACGCCGCCCAGAAGGCAGATCAGCATCAAGAGCCAGGTGATCAGCGCCTTGTCGATGGAGGCACGCGCGATGGACATGAGATTATTCTCCGACGCGAGTGAAAGGACGAACGGCTTGGCCGTCCGTGACCAGCGCCGCACCGGTCAACATGATCTGAGTGCCATCCTCTAGCCCATCCTTGAGATAGGTTTGCCCGTCGGTGCGTATCTCGATCTCAATCGGCGTGCGGCGCACCGTGCCGTCTGTGTAGACCATGACGGCTGCAGTCCCGTCCGGCGCGTAGATCAGAGCCGTTTCAGGCAAAACAACGCCATTTTGGCCGTTTGTGCTGGCCGCGGCAATCACCGTCACTGACGCGCCAGGAAAGACAAAATCCCCCGGCGGATCATCAAAACTCAGCGTCAGGGTATAGGTCTGGCCAACCGAATTGGTTTCGGTCTCGAATTCGCGCATGGTCAGCGGATAGCTGGTCGGGTCACCGGGCAATTGGGCGCTGAACGTCACTGTGTCGGAACCGCCAGCTTGGCGGAACAGCACTTCGGGCACTTCGATATCCACCCGCAATTCGGACACGTCATGCAGCCGAACAACGGGCGTCCCCGCGGAGACGGTTGTGAAATTGGCCACAAGACGGCGTGCGATCAATGCCTCGAAAGGGGCATGCAGCGTGGCGTGTTCCAGATTGTCCCGCGCGTCCTCAAAGGCGATTTCTGCAAGGTTCAACTGGGTCTGGGCATCGTTCACCGACACTTCGGAGACGGCTTGGCCACGCAGGCTTTCAAGGCGGGTCAAATCTCTTTGGGCTTTGGTCAGGTTAACTTCGGCCTGCGACATCGCGCGGCGAAACCGATCCAGATCCAGTTGGGCGATCTGTTGGTTCTTTTTCAGATAGGTGCCTTCTTCGGCGTCCAGTGTCTCAATCTGACCGGCGACCTGAAAGGCCAGATCGACTGTTTGCAGCGCCTGCACCTGTCCGTAGAACAGGCGATGGATCTGCGTTGGTTTGGAACTGATTTCCATCAGCTTGACCGGCTTGGGCACCTCCTGCGCAACTCCGGCAGAGGCAAACAGACAACAAGCTAGGGCAAAGGCAAGGGAACGCATCGACGGTCTCCGGATACGGCTAATGGCGGTTGGTCCCGGCACATAGCGATTCTCACGAGAAATTCAAACCGTTCAGTTCACTTTTGCCGCCGCACAGGTGCTGTGCGACTGCGGCGTGTTCGATTTTTTAGAACAGGTGCCGATTGGCCGCAGTTTATTGACCTGAGGATGTGGTGGCCGCTGCGGTTGCCGCTGCGTTACGGGTAACAACTTCGGCCCCGGCGTGGGCAAGAGGGGCTGACAGAATATCGGCTTCGGTCTTCAGCGCGGTGGACAAGCGCGCGCGATAATCGTGCCGGGTGATCTCAATCCCGCCGAGGGTTGCCAGATGCGGAGTCAGAAACTGCGTGTCGAACAACATGAATCCGGTGCGCCGGAGTAAATCCATCAACCAGGCCAGCGCGATCTTTGACGCATCTCGGCGGCGCGAAAACATCGACTCGCCGCAAAAGGCCGCGCCCACGGTCACGCCATAGACGCCGCCGACCAACTCGCCCGCCATCCACACCTCTAACGCGTGGGCGCGGCCCTCGATGTGCAGCGCATGGTAAAGGTCGCGGATTTCTGCGTTGATCCATGTTTCATCGCGGTCTGCGCATCCGTCGATCACGCCAGTGAAGTCGGCGTTCAAGGTGACCTTGTAATCATCTCGGCGCAACCTCTTGGCCAGACTGCGTGAAATGCGAAACCCGTCCAAAGGCAGAATGCCGCGACGCCGGGGATCGACCCAAAAGATTTCCGGATCGTCATGACGTTCTGCCATCGGAAAAATTCCGGTGCGATAGGCGTGAAGCAGCAGTTCGGGGGTAACGCTCATGAGGTATGTGAAATCATTTGGTAAAGGTGATCAACAATGTGGGTATTTGCCCAGGGGGGCAAGCCCGGACCGAAACCGGACCGGCGGAGCATCGCGCAGGCGCGACCTGCGTGGTCGCGGTGGCAATCCCCTCCGCGTCCCAGCAGGACACCCCGACAGGAGGCAGGATTACTCCAGCCCGCCTGCCTCCAACCATTTTTCCAACCAGTGGATGTTATAGTCGCCGGTGTGGATGTCCTTTTCGCGCAAAAGCGCGTGGAACAGCGGCACCGTTGTGTCGATGCCATCCACGATCAACTCTCCCAATGCGCGGTTCAGACGGGCCAGGGCCGCAGGCCGGTCGGCCCCGTGCACGATCAACTTGGCAATCAGGCTGTCGTAGTAGGGGGGGATGCGGTAGCCGTCGTAAAGCGCGGAGTCCATGCGCACGCCCAGACCGCCGGGGGCATGAAAATGTGAGATGGTGCCGGGGGAGGGCCGGAATTCCGGCAACTTTTCCGCGTTGATCCGGACCTCGATGGCGTGGCCGTTGATCTTCAGATCGTCCTGCGTGAACGATAGCGGATGCCCTGCGGCAACCCGGATTTGCTCGCGCACAAGATCGACACCAAAGATGGCCTCGGTCACGGGGTGTTCCACCTGCAGGCGAGTGTTCATCTCGATGAAATAGAACTCGCCGTCTTCGTACAGGAACTCGATGGTGCCAGCGCCGCGATAGCCCATTTCTGAAATCGCCTTGGCGCAGATGCCGCCGATATGGGCGCGTTCCTCGGGGGAGATCGACGGGCCGGGGGCCTCTTCAAACACTTTCTGGTGGCGGCGCTGCAACGAACAGTCCCGTTCTCCCAGATGCACGCCATTGCCCTGACCGTCGCCAAAGACCTGAATCTCGATGTGGCGCGGCCGTTGCAGGTATTTCTCGATGTAGACTTCGTCGTTGCCAAAGGCGGCCTTGGATTCGGACCGCGCGGTCAGATAGGCGCGCTCCATTTCATCTTCGTCGCGCGAGACCTTCATGCCGCGGCCGCCGCCGCCCGCGGTGGCCTTGACGATGACCGGATACCCGAAGGAGGCGCCGATTTTCTTGGCCTCTTCGACAGAGCCGACGCCGCCCTCTGACCCCGGAACAACCGGAATGCCCAAGGTCTTGGCCGTTTCCTTGGCGGTGATTTTGTCACCCATCGTGCGGATATGTTCCGCCGACGGGCCGATAAAGGTGATGTCGTGATCTTCGACAATCTGCACGAAACGGGCGTTCTCGGACAGGAAACCATAGCCGGGGTGGATTGCCGTAGCCCCGGTGACTTCGCAGGCCGAGATGATCGCAGGAATCGACAGATAGCTGTCGGTGGACGGCGCGGGGCCGATGCAGATGGTTTCATCCGCCATGCGCACATGCATCGCGTCGGCGTCGGCGGTGGAATGCACCGCGACTGACGGAATGCCCATTTCACGACAGGCACGAATAACGCGCAGCGCGATTTCGCCTCGGTTGGCAATAAGGATTTTGTCGGTCATGCGCTTACTCGAGGATCACAAGCGGGGCGCCGTATTCGACCGGGGCGCCATCCTCGACAAGGATACGCTTGACGGTGCCTGCGCGCGGTGCCGGAATGTGGTTCATCGTCTTCATCGCTTCGACGATCAGCAGCGTGTCGCCTTCTTTAACGGCAGTGCCGACGCTGATGAACGGATCGGACCCCGGTTCCGCCTGCATGTAGACCGTGCCCACCATGGGCGAGGTCACGGCACCTGGATGGGCTGCCGGATCTTCGGGCATCTCAGGGGCAGCGCTCGCAGCGGGGGGCACTGCAGGCGCGGCATGTGCCACCGGAGCAGCGGGCGCGGCGATGGCCGGAGCGGCCACCGGGACAACGCGGCTTATGCGCACTTGCAGGCTGTCGTCATCGCCGTATTCGCGCATGACTTCCAGTTCCGTCAGGTCGTTCTCCTGCAGGAGTTCCGCCAGCGCCTTGATGAAGGCCACATCTGCCTCGGTCTTCTTCTCGCTCATGCCATCCTCGCCATGTTCATCGGCCCGTTACCGGTCACACCGGCGGGTTCTGCGCAGCTTATAGGCTATGGCGCGGCGAAGGAAAAGCGATGCCGCGCAGGTTCCGGCGCGGCTTTTGCCGGCTGTCGCGGTCTGGTTCCATGAGGTCGGTGCGCGACGGCGGTCTCGGTAGCGCTGGCAGCGCGCCCTGCACCAGACCTCGCAACGGCGGCAGATCTGTTCCAAGCCGTGTTGCGGCCAAGCGGAGCCGCGCATAGCATTCCACCCCGGGGAGGACCATCCATGAATATTTCCACTTGGCTTGCCCGCACGGCGCAGCAATCACCGGACTGTCCGGCACTGTTTCTTGGTTGCGATCCGGTGGCAAGCTACGGCCAATTCCACTTTGCAGCGCAGTGTCTTGCCGGGGCGTTGATTGCCCGGGGCATCCGGCCCGGCGACCGGGTTGCCCTGTTCATGAAGAACGTGCCTGACTATCTGATCGCGCAATACGGCGCGTGGTACGCAGGTGCCGCCATCGTTCCGATCAATGCCAAGCTGCACCCGCGTGAGGCGGATTTCATCCTGACAAACTCTGGCGCGTCGCTAGTCTTCGCAACGCCCGACTTGGCCCCGGATCTCGCGGTCGTAACTGCAACCGAAGTGATCGAGACCGGCAGCGCCGGATGGCAGGCTCTGCTTAATGCGCCAGCGAGCGACGCACCTGTCCAACGCGCGCCGGATGATCTGGCATGGCTGTTTTACACGTCCGGCACCACGGGCCGGCCAAAGGGGGTGATCATCACCCACCGGATGCTGGTGACCATGTCACTGAGTTACCAATGCGACTGTGATCTCGTCCGTGCCGAAGATGCCGCCCTTTATGCCGCTCCGCTCAGCCATGGTGCAGGCATCTACAACATGATGCACGTTCGCGCCGGGGCCCGTCATGTGTTTCCTCCGTCAGGCGGATTCGATGTCAAGGAGACACTGGACCTTGCCGTGCATTTCAGGGGCGTCCACATGTTCATGGCGCCTACCATGGTGCAGCGCCTGACCCGCCACGCCAAAGAGACAGACTGTCCTGGCACCGGGCTGCGCACCATCGTTTACGCCGGTGGCCCGATGTACAATGCCGACATAATCGAGGCAGTTGACCATTTTGGACCGATTTTTGTGCAGATCTATGGTCAGGGGGAGTGCCCGATGGGCATAACTGCGCTGTCGCGCCATGACGTTACGGACCGGACTTATCCGCGTTGGCGGCAGCGTCTGGGCTCCGTCGGACGGGCGCAATCTGCGGTCGAGGTGCGCATCGCCGATGAAGACGGCAAGACGGTGCCAACAGATGCCGTGGGTGAGATCCTTGTGCGTGGTGACATCGTAATGGCCGGCTATTGGAAGAACCCGGAGGCCTCGGCAAAAACGCTGAAGGACGGATGGCTGTGGACTGGCGACATGGGTGCGATGGATGGTGACGGCTACGTCACGATGAAGGACCGGTCCAAGGATCTGATCATCTCGGGCGGGACCAACATCTACCCGCGCGAGGTTGAAGAGGCGCTGCTGGAACACCCGCAAGTGTCCGAAGTTGCCGTGGTCGGACGTCCGCACCCCGAATGGGGCGAAGAGGTGGTAGCCTTTGTCGTCTGCGACGGCTCTTTGGACGAGGCCGCACTGGATGCGCATTGCCTCGCCCGAATTGCGCGTTTCAAACGGCCAAAGGCCTATGTGATGCTGCCGGCGCTGCCTAAGAACAACTACGGCAAGGTGCTGAAGACCGACTTGCGCGCGTCGTTCGGTTCTGCCGATTGATCGACTGTGGCGGGGCCGTCTCCTGACGTGACCTTGTCCACATAGAGCTGCGAGTCCGGGGGGGGCTCAACTGTTTGGGCGTTGGCTGTGGTGTCTGACTCGGGGTTGTCAAAGTCCGGGTTTTGCGCGTCCAGCAATCGGCTGATGGTTATCTGCATGATCGATGGTGGCGGGGCATTGGTCGAGGGGTCGGGCTGGCCAATGGCGGCGCGCCAAAACTTGGTCGGCTCCAGCCCGTCATTAAGCCGCGCCTCGGGGTTGCGGGCGTTGGCGATCGGCTGGACTTTGGTCTGCGCGCGGGTCTCCGGTTGTTCGCCCGGCAGCCCTTGCGGGTGGCCGGTGACCTGCGGCGCGGTTAGCGTCGGTGGAAAGTTCGTTTGCATGCGGCTGCTCCATCCAGAGCGCCCCCACATAAAGACATGTTAACATCCGAGGCATAGTTTTGCAGCGGGTTGGGTCGAATTGTGAAGAAAATCCGGCGATGGCAGGGCGGGGCTGTCCGGCGCAGGGCGAGCGGTTGTTTTCCCGCGCAACGATAGGGGCTTGGCGACTGCATTGCATGCGTTTGACATGCCGCAGGGGCACGCAGCGCACCAGACTGATGCGTCTTGGTAAACAGCGTCCCGCAAGACAACCTGCCGATTGGCGCGGCGACGCCCCTGAAACACGTCAGCCGCCGATTAAATCGGCGGCTGACCGGGTGGTGGTGGTCAGATCACGCCTTATTCATCCGATTATCGATGAGATCGTCGACGACTGAGGGGTCGGCGAGGGTGGAGGTGTCGCCGAGGGCGCCGTAGTCGTTTTCGGCGATCTTGCGCAGGATGCGGCGCATGATTTTGCCGGAGCGGGTTTTCGGCAGGCCGGGGGCCCATTGGATCAGGTCCGGCGAGGCGATCGGGCCGATTTCGGTGCGGACCCAGGTGCGCAGCTCCTTGCGCAGATCATCCGTCGGCTCGACGCCGTTCATCAGGGTCACGTAGCAATAGATGCCCTGACCCTTGATCTCATGCGGGTAGCCGACAACCGCCGCCTCGGCGACCTTTTCATGCGCGACAAGGGCGGATTCGACCTCTGCCGTGCCCATGCGGTGGCCCGACACGTTGATCACGTCATCGACCCGGCCGGTGATCCAGTAATCGCCGTCCGTGTCGCGGCGGCAACCGTCACCGGAGAAGTAATAGCCTTTGTAATCAGAGAAGTAGGTCTTTTCAAACCGCGCGTGATCGCCCCAGACGGTGCGCATCTGGCCGGGCCAGGAGGCCTTGATCGCCAGCACGCCCTCGGTCGGGCTGGCGTCGATTTCAACGCCCGACTGCGGGTCCAGCACCACCGGTTCGATGCCGAAGAACGGCTTCATCGCGGCGCCCGGTTTGGTTGCATGGGCGCCCGGCAGGGGGGTCAGCAGGTGGCCGCCGGTTTCGGTCTGCCACCAGGTGTCGACGATCGGGCAGCGGCCGCCGCCGACCACGTCGTTGTACCAGTTCCACGCCTCTGGGTTGATCGGTTCGCCCACGGTGCCAAGGATGCGCAAGGACGACAGGTCACATTTCTCAACAAATTCCGTGCCTTGCCCCATCAGCGCGCGGATCGCGGTGGGCGCGGTGTAGAACTGCGTCACCTTGTGCTTTTCGCAGACCTGCCAGAACCGGCTGGCGTCGGGGTAGGTCGGCACGCCCTCGAACATCACGGTGGTGGCGCCGTTGGCCAGCGGACCGTAGACGATGTAGCTGTGCCCGGTGACCCAGCCGACGTCGGCGGTGCACCAGTAGACATCGCCGTCATGCACGTCGAACACCACCTCGTGGGTCAGCGCCGCGTATAGAAGATAGCCGCCCGAGGAGTGCACAACCCCCTTGGGCTGGCCGGTCGAGCCAGAGGTGTAGAGGATGAACAGCGGGTCTTCGGCATTTATTTCAGCGGGTTGGCTGTAGTCCGATGCCTCCAGCGCCATTTCGTTATAGTCAAAGTCGCGGCCATCGACCCATGTGGTCTGGCCGCCGGTGCGCTTGACCACCAGACATTTGACGTCGTCCTTGCAGTGCAGCAGCGCCTTGTCGGCATTGGTCTTGAGCGGGGTCTTGCGACCGCCGCGCGGTGCTTCATCCGCTGTGATCACAACCTTGGCGTCGCAGCCGTTGACGCGGGCGCTGAGGGCATCGGGGCTGAAGCCGGCAAAGACGATGGAATGGATCGCGCCGATGCGGGCGCAGGCCAGCATGGCATAGGCGGCCTCGGGGATCATCGGGAGATAGATGATGACGCGGTCGCCTTTGCGAACACCCAGCGTTTCCAACACGTTGGCCATGCGGCAAACGCGGCGGTGCAGGTCGTTATAGGTGATCGACTGCGCTTGTTCGTTGGGATCGTCGGGCTCGAATATGATGGCGGTCTGGTTGCCGCGCGTTTCCAGATGGCGGTCGATGCAGTTGGCGGCGACGTTCAGGGTGCCGTCGCGGAACCACTCGATGCCGACCTGGCCAAGGGTGAAATCGACGCTCTTGATCTCGGTCGGGGCCTTCATCCAGTCCAACCGCTGCGCCTGCTCGGCCCAGAACCCCTCAGGGTCACTGATCGAGGCCGCATACATCGCGTCATAGCGCGCTGCGTCGACGTGGGCGCTTTTGACTTGTTGGTCGGATGGGGGGTAGGTCTTGCTCATCGGGCTCTCCTCCAGAAAGTGATTGGGGGCAGGGAAAACCTCCCCGCCCCCGAAATCAAGTGGTTCCTAAGTCGCGTGGGCGGATCAGATGGCCAGATATTCAGCACGAAGCGCCTCATTCTCCAGCACTTCGGCGGCGGTGCCGTCAAAGACGATGGAACCTGTGTCCAGAATTACCGCCCGGTCGGCCAGTTGCAGCGCACGCACGGCGTTCTGTTCGACGATGACCGTGGTCATGCCCTGCTCCTTGACGTGGCGCAGGGTCTTTTCGATCTCATCAACGATGACGGGTGCGAGCCCTTCGTAGGGTTCGTCCAGCAACAACACCTTGATGTCGCGTGCCAGAGCACGTGCGATGGCCAGCATCTGCTGTTCGCCGCCCGACAAAGTAACGCCCTCTTGTTTGCGACGTTCACCCAGGCGGGGAAAAAGATCATAAAGCCGGTCCAGCGACCAACCGATCGGGGGGGCGATCTGTGCCAGTTGCAGGTTTTCCTCAACCGTCAGGCCGGGGATGATGCGGCGATCTTCGGGGACAAGGCCCAGACCCGCGACCGACGCCTGATGCGATTTCATCAGGTGCAACGGTTGGTGGTCCAGCCAGATCTCGCCCTGGTTCACCTGTGGGTCATCCAGGCGCGCGATGGACCGCAGCGTCGTGGTCTTACCCGCGCCATTGCGGCCCAGAAGAGCAAGGATTTCGCCCTCGTGGACGTTAAAGCTAACGCCTTGGACGATGTAGCTTTCGCCGTAGTAGGAATGCATGTCGTAGATTGACAGGAACGCGGGGGCCGTTTCGGCCATGTTCGAGTTCTTGGAAAAATCGGGACGGACGTTCATTTCGGGTCTCCCGTCCCGGGCATGTCCCGGGACATCAAGGGTGGAGGCCCCGGCAAAGGGCCAGGGCGCGTGTCATTGGTTCAATGCGCTTCGCCGAGATAGGCTTCTCTCACCTTGGGATGGCCCTTGATGTTTTCAGGCGCATCCTCAACCAGCGGCGTGCCCTGCGCCAGAACCGTGATCCGGTCGGCGAGGGAGAAAACCACATGCATGTCGTGTTCGATGATGGCGATGGTGATGTCGCGCTCATCCTTGATCTGCTTGAGTAGGTCGATGGTATTGTTGGTGTCTGCGCGTGCCATGCCGGCGGTGGGTTCGTCCAGCAGCAAGAGTTTCGGCTCTTGCACGAGGCACATGGCCATTTCCAGCCGCCGCTTGTCTCCGCGCGACATCGAGGCAGAGTGCATGTGGCGCTTGTCCAGCATGTTGACCTCTTCCAGCATTTTCTCGGCTTCTTCGATGAGCGTGCGTTCATTGAAAACGGATTCGATCGCATGTAGCCGATAGGCGCCGTCCCGTTTGGCAAAGAGCGGGATCATCATGTTCTCGAATACCGTGAGATCCCCAAAGATTTCGGGCGTCTGAAAGACGCGGGAAATCCCCATCTGGTTGATCTCATGCGGGCTGCGTCCCAACACCGATTGCCCTTGGAACATGACTGATCCCGTGTCGGGGATCAGCTTGCCCACCAGACAGTTCAGCAGGGTGGATTTACCCGCGCCGTTCGGCCCGATTATCGCGTGGCAGGAGTTTTCCTGCACAGACAGGTTCACATCTGACAGCGCCTTCAGGCCACCAAACCGTTTACCCACGTCTTTGATTTCAAGGATACCCATAGGTTTCTCTCCTTATTCCGCAGGTTCGGTTTTGGCCGACTTGGGATCTTCTGCCTTTTTGCGGCGGAAGAGGCGCGCGATGCGTTGACCACCTTCGACAAGGCCACCAGGCAGAAAGATCACCACCAGCATGAAGATGATGCCAAGGGTGAGGTGCCAACCTTTGCCAACGAAGGGGTGGATGATGAAGACGACAAAGTTCTCGATCCCGTCTGGCATGAAGCTGAACCAGCTGTGCAGCACGTTGTCGTTGATCTTCGAAAAGATGTTTTCGAAGTACTTGATCATGCCAGCGCCCAGCACCGGGCCGATCAGTGTGCCCGCGCCACCTAGGATGGTCATCAGGACAACCTCACCCGAGGCGGTCCATTGCATCCGCTCAGCCCCGGCAAGCGGGTCCATCGCGGCCATCAGGCCACCTGCCAGACCGGCATACATGCCGGAAATAACGAAGGCCGCCAGTGTGTAGGGTTTAGGGTTCAGGCCAGTGTAGTTCAGTCGCTGCTGGTTCGACTTGATCGCACGGAGCATCAAACCAAAGGGAGAACGGAAGATGCGGATGGACAGGTAGAAGGCCAGCAGCATGACCACTGCGCAGACGTAGTAGCCCGCCGAAAAGGTAAAGCTCCATGGTCCGACAGCCATGTCAAACGCGCCGCGCATTTCCAGCCCAAAGAGATTGGTCACTGGGATGGAGCCGTCGGCCGTTTGCGACACGCCAAGGATCCGGGGATCGTTCAGCGTCAGTTGCAGGCCGGTTTCCCCATTGGTGAGCGGTGTCAGCACCGAGTAGGCCAGCGCAAAGGACATCTGCGCAAAGGCTAGGGTCAGGATCGAAAAGTAGATCCCGGTCCGGCGCAGGCTGACAAAACCGATGACCAGCGCAAAGACACCCGCGATGACAACCGAAAGAAGGATCGCCGGGATGATGTTCATCGACAGAAGTTTGAACATCCAGACGGCCGAGTAGGACCCGATCCCCAGAAAGGCAGCGTGGCCGAACGAGAGATAGCCGGTCAGACCGAACAGGATGTTAAAGCCGATGGCAAAGATCCCGAAGATCACGAAACGCTGCATCAGGTCTGGGTAACCGGCGTTGAACTGCGCCAGACCGCTTTCGGTCGGGAAGGGGTTGAGGATGAAGGGGGCGAGCATTGTCAGCGCCACCACGATGAGCAGCAGAGTGCTGTCTTTCTTGTCGAGTCCAAGCATGGCGGTTTACTCCATCACGCCTTTGCGACCCATCAGACCGCGCGGACGGGTCAGAAGGATGACAATGGCGACAAGGTAGATGATGATCTGGTTGATGCCGGGGATCAGGGTGATGACCTGTTCCATGGAGGCAAAACTTTCTAGGATGCCAAGCAGGAAACCGGCCAGCACGGCACCGGGCAGAGAGCCCATGCCGCCGACAACGACAACCACAAAGCTAAGCACGAGGAAGTCCATGCCCATGTGATAGTTCGGTGCGTTGATCGGTCCGTACATGACACCTGCCAGACCGGCGACGGCGGCGGCGATGCCAAACATGATGGTGAACTTGCGGTCGATATCGATGCCCAGCAGACCCACGGTTTCCCGGTCGGCCATCCCTGCGCGGACAACCATCCCGAAGGTGGTGAATTGCAGGAAGGCAAAGACCGCGCCGATGATGACCAGCGAAAAGCAGAAGTAGACGATGCGCCAGACCGGGTAGACGATGGTCGATGTCAGTTGCGCGATGCCAGAAAGCGCCTCGGGGGCGGGTGTTTGGATCGGATTGGCACCGAAGTAGTATTTGACGATTTCCTGCAACACGATCGCCAGACCAAAGGTCACAAGGATCTGGTCAGCATGGGGACGCTTGTAGAAGTGCTTGATCAATCCGCGTTCCATGATGAAGCCGATGCCGATCATGATTGGGATGGCGAACAGGATGGCTAGGGGGACGGACCAATCTATGATGCTTGATCCCACCTCGGGACCAAACCAGCTTTCGACGTAGGGTGTCTTGACCTTGAGCGGGTTGCCGAGAAAGTCGGTTTGTGTTGCGTCTATGGTTTCATACGACAGGTTCAGGATGCGTTGCAGCGTCACAGAGCAAAACGCGCCGATCATGAACAACGCGCCGTGCGCAAAGTTGACCACGCCCAGCGTGCCAAAGATGAGTGTCAGACCCAGCGCGATCAGCGCATAGGCAGAGCCCTTGTCGAGCCCGTTCAGTATTTGGAGGATAATAGCGTCCATTGTCCCACCCTTTGCGGTCGGAGTGCGGAGAAAACGGGACCCGTCAGACGGGCCGAGGGGAATGAAGGCGTTGGGGCAGGGCGCGTTGCCCTGCCCCTACAGACGGTCCCAACGGGACCGATCCGTCAGGCGCCCGGGTTGCAGGAACCCAGCTGACCACCGGCGAACATCGGGTGATCGGGGGCGTATTCAACCTGCGCACGCGGGGTGATTTCCACGATCTCGAGAAGGTCAAATTCCGAGGTCGGGTTCTCTTTACCCTTCACGACCAGCACGTCCTTGAAGCACTGGTGGTCTTCCGCACGGTAGAGTGTCGGGCCGTTGCCCAGACCGTCGAATTCAAAGCCTTCGAGGGCTTCGCCAACGGAGCAGGGGTTGAACGAGCCGCCACGCTGAACGGCATCCGCATAAAGCAGGGTCTGCACATAGCAGGTGTGTGCGGCCTGGCTCGGCGGGAAGCCGTACTTGGTACCGAAGGACTTGACGAATGCCTTGGACCCTTCATCCTGCAGCGACCAGTGCCAGTTGGTCGATCCGAAGATGCCCTTGACGTTGGCACCGGCACCCTTGGCCATAAGGCGCGAGTAGAGCGGAACAACGATCTCGAACTGTTTGTTCTCGACCATCTTTTCACGCAGGCCGAACTGAACGGCGTTGGTCAGCGAGTTGACCATGTTTCCGCCGTAGTGGTTCAAGACCAGAACATCGGCACCCGAGTTCAGGACCGGCGCGATATAGGACGAGAAGTCCGTTGCCGCCAGCGGGGTCAGCACGTTGTTGACGGTCTGCCACCCCAGTGCTTCTGTCGCGGCTGCGATCGACTCTTGCTGGGTCCAGCCCCAAGTGTAATCGGCGGTCAGGTGATAAGCCTTGCGGTCATTGCCGTAGTTCTTGGCAAGCACAGGGGCCAGTGCTGCGGCGGACATGTAACCGTTGAAGAAGTGACGGAAACCGTTCGCCTTTTTGTCTTTGCCGGTGGTGTCGTTCGAGTGCGTCAGACCTGCCATGAAGATGACACCGGCCTCTTGGCACAGACCCTGAACAGCAACGGCCACGCCGGAGGACGAACCGCCGGTGATCATGATTGCGCCGTCTTTTTCGATCATCGACTTGGCCGATGCGCGGGCGGCGTCGGATTTGGTCTGGGTGTCGCCGGTCACATACTCGACCTTGCGGCCCAGAATGCCGGTGCCGTCCAGCGATTGCGATGAGAAGGTCGACAGCATGCCGCCGTCGCCGCCACCGTTCAGGTGTTCGACCGCCAGCTCATAGGCGCGCAGTTCGTCCGCACCTTCGTCAGCATAGGCGCCGGTCTGCGGAACGTTGAAGCCCAACGTGACTTTGTCGTTGCCGGGCGCGTTGGTAAAACCTGTGTGGCTGGCAGCGGACAAATAGGTCGGCAGCGCAAGGCCGGCACCGGCTGCTGCGCCGGTCTTGATCACGCCACGGCGCGTCACATTCTTGATGGACATGAAAATCCTCCCGTTTCGAGAAATCCGCCCAGCATTCTCCTCAGCATGCGGGGCGATCGCACATCTGTGCAAAATCAGTATGGCAGCGAGATGGAAAATTGCGCAACAAGCGCTTTACGAATAAGGGTTTTTTTGTCAACGTCTGAAAAGTAATTCCGGGTTTCTTGTAAATGTGTTTATATTGCGCCGCAGAAACCCCTTGAATCCGCAGAGGAATGCACCATGCCCCGCGATACCTTGACCGGATCGCGCATCCGCGAACGACGGGTGCTGCGGGGGCTCAAACAGGCCGATCTTGCCCGACGCGCAGGAATCTCGGCCTCGTACCTTAATCTGATAGAGCATAATCGGCGCAGAATCGGCGGCAAGCTGCTACTGGTGATCGCCGACATTCTCAGGGTCGAACCGGCCGCGCTGACCGAGGGGGCGGGCGCCGCATTGATTGCTTCGCTGCGCGAGGCTGCGGCTGACAAACCGCAGGTCGGGCCGGAACTGGACAGGGTGGACGAATTTGCCGGACGGTTTCCAGGCTGGGCGCAACTGCTGGCGGACGGGCGTTCACGCATCGCCCAACTGGAACGCAGCCTTGAGACCCTGAATGACCGCATGACCCACGATCCGCATCTGGCGGCCTCCTTGCACGAAATGCTGTCAACCGTGACGGCGATCCGCTCTGCCGCCTCTATCCTGGCCGAGCCGGGGGAGGTGGACGCAGAATGGCAAGCCAGGTTTCACCGCAACATCTACGAGGACAGTGCCCGCCTAGCCGAAACCAGCCGTGGTCTGGTGAATTATCTCGAAGCGGACGAGACTTCCTTGCTTGAGACGGGCGCACCGCAGGAAGAGGTCGACGCTGTTTTGGAAAGTGTTGGGCATTCTATCCCCGAACTTGAAGAGGGCGCATCCGTGGATACGGCGCTGTCGCGACTGGGCAGTGGCATGTCCGGTCCCGCGCAGGGCGTGTTCCGGCAATGGTTGGAGCGCTACTTTGCCGACGCCCAGGCGCTGCCTATGGCAAGGCTTCGCCCGGCGATTGAGGTGCACGGGCCGAATCCTGTCGCTCTGGCAGCTGATCTGGGGGCCGATCCGGCGCGTGTCATGCGTCGTTTGGCTGCCATGCCGCCTGATGTGTTGCCCACGCCTGTCGGGCTGGCCATCTGCGACGCGTCCGGGGCGCTGACCTACCGCAAGCCGCTGCCGGAATTTCCCATGCCGCGCTTTGGGGCGGCCTGCCCGCTATGGCCGTTGTATCGTGCGCTCAGCCGCCCGCACGTTATCCTGTCGGGACCAATCGGCCAGGCCGGGCGCGGGGGCGCAGCGCTTTGGGCCGAGGCGCTGGCCACGCCGCTGGGCGGTCCTGCGGTGAATACCGACCCACTTTACCAGGCGCAAATGATGGTTCGCCCACTGCCACCGGGCGCTGAGGTGCCTGCCGCTTTACCCCAATTGGGCGTGGCCTGCCGGGTTTGCCCCCGAGAGGCCTGCGAAGGAAGGCGCGAACCGTCGATCCTTGCATCCTCCGGCCGACGTTGATCGAAACCCGCCTATGTGGACCCTTGCTGTGTCCCACTTGGTCCGCTGGTAATGGCCCTTGATGCCACAAGGCGCTGGGTTGGACGCCCATGCCAAGACTGGCAGACACTGGTTTTCAGTCCGACCAGCGACCGAGGTTGCAAGAAAACCTTTGCCATGGGGCAACAGTTTTTTGACACGGGCAGAAAATACCGCCTAAAATCACTCCATCTGCTGGGGGACGGGCGCCAAAAGACCCGGGAGGCGGAGAGCGGGGGATAGAATGGGCGGACAAGTTCTGCTGATCGAGGACGAGCCGAATATCATCGAGGCAATCCGGTTCATACTGTCCCGAGACGGATGGCAGGTGCATACCCATTCCAACGGGATTGACGCGGTCCAGATTGTCCGCGAACGGGCACCGGATGTGGTGATCCTAGACGTCATGCTGCCGGGCCGGTCGGGCTATGACATCCTGCGAGAACTGCGCGACGACCCGGCCCATGTCGATTTGCCGGTTCTGATGCTGACCGCGCGCGGACAGAGCAAGGACCGTGAAATGGCCAAACGCGCGGGGGCCAGCCAGTTCATGACAAAACCCTTTTCAAACGCCGAAGTGCTCGACGCAGTCCGCGCTTTGTCGACACAATGAGCAGCACTGGCAGCGGTTTGCCCATCCGGCCGTCTGGCAAGCCACCCACTGGCCCGGCGCCGATTCAGGTCGAACGTCAAACCGTTCGCCGCCGCCGGCTGATAGATGCCACCTGCGCGCTTCCGCTGCTGGGCTGGATCCTCTGGTGGTTGCCGCTGCTCTGGAATGGGGCTGCTGAAAGTGTCCCTGCCTCTCAGGCCCTGATCTATATTTTCGGGGTTTGGATCGCTCTGGCCATCGGAGTCGGGCGACTTGTCCATTTGCTGACCCGTAGCCGACCTGTCGTCGGACCCGGGACCTACGGAGGCGGGCGGTGAGCACGCTCAACCTGCTGGCGGTGATTTCGCTCGCCTATGTAGCCCTGTTGTTTTCCGTCGCCTTTTTTGCCGAACGCGCCGCGATGCGAGGTCGCGCGCGTTGGTTTCGTGCGCCCTTGGTCTACACCCTGTCGCTGTCGATCTACTGCACCGCCTGGACCTTTTACGGCGCGGTGGGCAGTGCTGCGCGCAACGGGTTCGAGTATCTTACGATCTATCTTGGCCCCAGCCTTGTCATGTTGGGATGGTGGTGGATCCTGCGCAAACTGGTGCGGATCGGGCGCAATCAACGCATTACCTCTATCGCTGACCTGATCTCATCACGATATGGAAAATCCAACCTGTTGGGTATCGGTGTCACCATTCTCGCGGTTGTCGGTTCAACGCCTTATATCGCCCTGCAACTTCAATCCGTAACCCTATCAGTTGAGGTTTTTGCTCCGGCCCAATTTGTTGACGGGGACGGGCCGCGCTTTACCGCGTTCTGGGTTGCCGCAGGCCTTGCGGTCTTTACCGTCATTTTCGGCACCCGCAATCTGGACGCCAATGAACGCCATCATGGGGTCGTGATGGCGATTGCCGTCGAAGCGGTGGTCAAATTGACTGCCTTGATCGCTCTGGGCATTTTTGTGGTCTGGGGCCTGTCGGATGGCGTGTCCTCCACACTGGCCCGTATCGATGCGTCGCCGCTGGGCACCTGGTCGGTCGACAACGGTCGCTGGGCCGGGGTCATGCTGCTGTCCGCAGCGGCGTTCCTGTGTCTTCCACGGATGTTTCAGGTTCTGGTCGTCGAGAACGACAATGACGCGCAACTCCGCATGGCTGCCTGGGCCTTTCCACTGTACCTCATGGGGATGAGCCTGTTTGTGGTTCCGATTGCGGTAACCGGGCTTGAACTGTTGCCGCCCGGATCCAACCCAGACCTGTTTGTGCTTACGTTGCCGCTGAGTCAGGGCAAGGAAGGGTTGGCCATGCTGTCTTTCCTCGGCGGCTTTAGCTCGGCCACGTCCATGGTGATCGTGGCGGCCATTGCCCTGTCGACGATGGTGTCGAACCACATTGTCATGCCGGTTTGGCTGCGTTTGCGCGTGGGATCGGCCAGCGTTTCTGGCGACGTGCGACATGTGGTGCTGCTGTCCCGGCGAATTTCGATCGCAGGGGTGCTGTTGCTGGGCTATCTCTACTACACCCTGTCCGGTGGCCGGACAGAGCTTGCCGCGATTGGGTTGGTGTCCTTTACCGGTGTAGCTCAGGTCTTGCCCGCGCTCCTTGGCGGGATTTTCTGGCGTGGAGCTACCCGAGTGGGCGCCTTGGCGGGGTTGACCGTAGGGTTTGTGATCTGGCTTTACACCCTGTACCTGCCCAGTTTCGGACCGGGTACAGTATTGCCGGATGCATGGTTCATATCCGGACCACTGAACATCGTTGCGCTGCGGCCCGAGGCGTTGTTCGGAATAGGCTTTGACGACAAGCTGCTACATGCCGTGTTCTGGAGCTTGCTGCTCAACACGCTGGTCTTTGTCGCCGGTTCATTGATGAGCGAAGCGTCGCCACTGGAACGTCTGCAAGGTGCGCATTTCGTCTCTGTCCAGCAAGCGGGGCCAGGTCCCCGCAACTGGTTGCCAAGCACGGCGGAAAGCGAAGACCTGATGGTCATGACGCAACGCATTCTAGGAGCGCAAGAAGCGCAGGACCTGTTTCTGCGTGAAGCGCGGGCGCAGGGAGTGGAGGGCGATCTACCTGCCTCGACGCCAGAGTTCCTGCAGCGCCTGGAGCGCGAACTTGGGGGGTCTGTGGGCGCGGCGACGGCACATGCGATGGTGAGCCAGATCGTTGGCGGGTCTATGGTCTCTGTCGAGGATCTCATGGCGGTGGCCGACGAGACGGCGCAGATGATGGAATATTCTGCCCGGCTGGAGGCGCAATCACAGGAGTTGACGCGCACTGCGGGAGAGCTTCGCCGCGCCAACGAGAAACTGACCCGTCTATCGGTTCAGAAAGACGCTTTCCTGAGTCAGATCAGCCATGAATTACGCACGCCGATGAGTTCTATCCGTGCGTTTTCAGAGATCCTGCGGGACGCGCAAGGCCTGACTCGGTCCGAGCAGAACCGCTATGCCTCTATCATCCATGATGAGGCACTGCGGTTAACCCGTCTGCTGGATGATCTACTTGATCTATCAGTGCTGGAAAACGGCCAAGTCAGTCTGAACGTGACAGAGGGCAGGCTGGAGGATGTGCTGGACAGGGCGGTTTCCGCGGCGTTGGCAGACGAGGCTGGCTCCGGGATCCGGGTAATCCGGCGGCGGGTCAACGAACAAGTCTGGCTGTCGACAGACGTCGAACGGCTGGCGCAGGTCTTTATCAACCTGATCGCCAATGCGCGGAAATACTGCGATGCGGCCACCCCAGTCCTGCACATCGTCGTGACCGAGGCGCGCGATGATTTGTTGGTCGATTTCATCGACAACGGGTCCGGCGTCGCGCCCGAGGCACAAGACGTGATATTTGAGAAATTCGCCCGTGTGAGCGATCAAAAAGCAGGTGGTGCCGGGCTGGGGCTGGCAATCTCGCGTCAGATCGTGGCGCGATTGGGGGGCGAAATCAGCTACCTGCCAGATCGCGACGGCGCGGCATTTCGCGTGGCATTGCCGCTGCGGCAGGTGCTTGCTGCACAGTAGGGTATTCGGACACCGAATTATTCAAACAAAACTCAGAGCGTTAAAGCCCTTGGTAACCAAATCGGCCGATAACGATGGCCGGAGGCAGATTTTGATGGGCATTCATTTGCATGGCTGACGGCGCACGCAATGACGTGATGGGTCAAAAGGCTCAAGCGGCACAACGGGCCTTTGAGGCGCGGGGCATGTCGCTGGCCAAGGCGTTGCGCCGGGCCCTTTCGCGCACGGCTGACGTGCTGTGGGATCTTGCCCTTGTCACGCAGTCCGTCACGGTCGAGACGATGGACCAGGACGAGGTGGTCGATGCGCTCGGCAAAACGGATCTTCTGGTCTTGCTGGATGGACCGGACGGTGCAGTTGGGATCGCCTCGGTCGATCGTCAAGTCATGACCGGAGTGATCGAGGTGCAAACCATCCAGCAAGTCACCCAGATGCCGGTTGAGGATGATCGCATCCTGACGCAGACCGACGCCGCGATGCTTGCGCCGCTTCTTGATGGTGCTTTGGGGCGTCTGGCCGACACACTGACGGAACACCCCTTGCATAGCCAGCTGGTTGGCTATCGCTTTGGCGCGATGATTGAGGACTCGCGCGCCGCCGGGCTGCTGTTGGATGCTGCGGGCTATCGTTCGTTCCGGGCCGACATTGATCTTGCGCTGGGTCGGCGGCGTGGTGTGCTGACCCTCTTTTTGCCTGAACGCAAACCCAAGCGCAGCACGCCGGGAGTAGTACAAGGTGCCGGCCCACACGAGGAACGGTTGAGCCGCGTACCTGCGCGACTTGACGCAGCCTTGGCACGGATCACTTTACCCCTCAGCAAAGCGGAGGCGTTGAAGCCCGGGGATCTGCTGAACCTGCCGCCAGATGCACTGTCCAAGGTCGAGGTGATGGCCGGTCGTGGTCATTTGGTCGCCTGCGGTCGTCTTGGTCAATTAAACGGGCTGCGGGCAGTCCGCCTCACATGGCCTGCTGGCAATGCCGCGATCTCCTCTGCGGCGGACCCGGCCGGGGCGGTATCGGTCGGTCTGCCAAAGGTAGAAAAGACCGCGTCATTCAACGGTACGCAGCAAGATGCAAAAGCGGGATTGCCCGCGCTTACCGACACACCGGTCAGCGATGCCGATGCGTCAGAGGATTTGCCGGACCTTCCACCGATGGACTTCGAGGCTGGCTCTGCAGATTTCGATTTCAGCGATCTGGGTGGGGAATTCGGTGACGTCGGAAATGCCCAACCTATGGAGGCGTTGCCCGAGATCGACAACAGCGAAGGTTTCGCGTCGGCGTCGATGGATTTCGATTTCGATGAAACATAGATCGCGCCGCACTCTGGGGCGCGATACTCAGGGGCGGGCCAGCGTTTCTAGCGTCGGGCGAAGCCCGGCCAGATTGTAGCCCGCCTTGGCCGCGGCCTCGATCACCGCGTCTGCGCCCAGCGTTTCGGCGTTGCCCAGCGCCCAGATCACCGAACAGCGCGTGCCCGATGCACAATAGGCCAACACCGGACCATTGGCGGCGGCCACAAGTTCTGCCTGTGCAAGAATGTTTTCCGCAGTCATGGTCTGATGCGTGATTGGCAGCGCGGAAAAACGCAGCCCGACCGCCTCTATTGCCTGTTGCATCGCTTTTGTCTGATGCGAAGGCGGAACCTCTGCATCAGGGCGGTTGTCGATGACCAGAACATACCCCGCCTCCTTGATCGCCGCAGCATCCTGCGGGTCAATCTGGGGGGACACATGGTATCGGTCTGTCAGTGCGCTTGGTGTCATGATCACGGTCTATTCTGCTGGAACCACTCTGTCCAGATGCGCCCGCGCAAATGGCGCAATCAGCATCCCGCCCATCATGGCGGCAAGGAAGACATACAACGACGGACCTCCATAGCTGAGCGACGCGATGGATGGTCCCGGGCACAAACCGACAAGCCCCCACCCCATACCGAACATCACGGAACCGAGAATGAGCTTGCCGTCTATCTCCGTCGAAGGGGGCGGCGGCAAAGCCTCACCTGTCAGCGACGTGGTGCGCTGCTTGCGGATCAGCCAGGCGATGGCCATTGGGATCATGGCGCCCACCATGACAAAGGCCAGGGTCGGATCCCATGCCCCGAAAACATCCAGCCAACCCTGGACTTTGGTTGTGTCGGTCATGCCCGACACAAAGAGCCCCGATCCGAAAAATCCGCCTGCGATGAAGGCTATGATCAGCTTTAACATGTCAGATGATCCCCAGGATGTGACGGAAGATAACGACCCCGACGCCACCGGCGAAAATGTAGATGAAGGTGGCGACAAACCCTCGGATCGAAAGCCGCGACATGCCGCAAACGCCGTGACCTGACGTGCATCCGTTGGCGATACGCGTACCGATCCCGACCAGAAGGCCGGCGGCGATCAGCACGGCGTAGTTGTCAGTGATGTGCGGATCGACTTCGCGGTAGAAAGGCGCCAGCAAGACCGGCAGCAGTGCGACTCCGATCAAGAAAATGGCGCGTTCTGCGGCTGTGGACCAGCCCGATCCATCGACAAGGCCGCCGATGATGCCACTGGCACCCATAATGCGGCCATTGCCAAGAAGGTAAATGGCCCCGCCAGTGCCGATCAGCAAGCCGCCGATCAGCCCCCAGATCCAGTCGATAGGCATGAGTGAATTTCCTTTGTTGGGTAGGCCAAAAGCGCCCGGTTCACGATGGGACGTAGCTTTGCCGAAACGTCGGCTCTACGGCATGAACCGCCGGAGTTCATAGATTTTGTCAAAGTTTGTTGACGGGCACTTTGAGGAACACGTCGCCCTTCTCGTCGGCCGGGGGCATCTGACCGGCCCGCATGTTGACCTGCAGCGACGGGATGATCAGCTTGGGCATGGCCAGCGACGCATCACGTTGGTCGCGCATCTCGACAAATTGCTCTTTGGACTTGCCTTCGCCGACGTGCACATTCCGTGTTTTTTGCTCACCCACGGTGGTTTCCCAAGCATATTCTTCGCGCCCCGGTGCCTTGTAGTCGTGTCCGACAAAGATACGGGTCTCGTCGGGCAGGGTCAGGATTTTCTGGACAGAGTCGAACAGCGTCTCAGACGAGCCACCCGGAAAATCACAGCGCGCTGTGCCAAAGTCCGGCATGAACAGCGTGTCGCCGACAAAGGCCGCGTCACCGATGGTGTAGGTCAGGCAGGCCGGGGTGTGGCCGGGAGTATGCAGCACGTCGCCGCGCATCTGGCCAATGTGAAAGCTGTCGCCTTCCTGAAACAACTGGTCAAACTGTGATCCGTCGCGTTGGAATTCGGTGCCTTCGTTGAAAACCTTGCCAAAGGTATCCTGCACGATCTTGATGCGATCGCCGATGCCGATCTTGCCGCCCAACTGCCCTTGAATGTAAGGCGCGGCGGAGAGGTGATCGGCGTGGACGTGGGTTTCCAGCAACCACTCTGCCGTGTACCCCTTGTCCTTGACGAAGGTGATGATCGCGTCTGCCGATTTGGTATCGGTCCGGCCGGACGAGTAGTCAAAGTCCAGCACGCTGTCGATGATGGCGCAGGACAAGCCATTGGGATCGCGCACGACATAGGAGATCGTGTTGGTTGCGTCGTCAAAGAAGGCGGTGACTTCAGGTTTCATGGCGGTTCACTCCAATCAGTTCTGCAAGTCATATACGCAAAAATGAATGTGTTGCAAGAGACAAGCTAAGATTGATGTGTATCAAGGTCGTTGTCACATTCTTTTGACAAAGTCCGTCCGGGGTTAAGGAGGCCTGCGTCATGTCCCATCACGTTCAGAAACTGATCTTGCTCGAAAGATTGCGCGCATTGGGTGTGCGATTGGACGGAATCGAAGAGGCGCTAGAGGCGCCGCATTCAAAGGACTGGGACGAGATGGCCGTGGAACGCGAGGGGGAAGAAGTGCTGGAGCGGTTGGGGGAAAGCGGCAAGGCCGAAATCGCCCGGATCAAGGCGGCTCTGGGGCGCATGGCGCAGGGCGAATACGGTTTCTGTGCGCGGTGTGGCGGTGAAATCTCTGCAGAAAGGTTAGCCGTGGTGCCGGAAGCGCCGCTTTGCAAAGGCTGTGCTGCCGAGGTCTGAAACCGGGGAACATCAAGTCAGGAGAGAACGGATCATGTCTGGATATGAACACCTCGAAGCGCGTATCGACTCTTTGCGCAAGGAAATTTCCACGACGAAAGGCAAGGCCCGAGAGGATCTGATGGAACATCTCGATCAGGCCGTACTGGGGTTGGAAAACATCGGCGGGACGGCTCCGGCTTGGGCGCGCGAAGTGTTGGAAGCCGAGCATGAGGACGACGCCGAAGACGGCTTTGACAACATGCCCTTGTAAGGTGCCCGACGAGAAGCGTTGTTGCCCAGGTCTGAAGGGGCGGGGCAGGGCGCGCGCCTGATGTCCTCAACGGTAGGCGCGCGCCTTTGACGGGTCACCTAGGGTGCTTAGTCGGGCGTGTGATCAAGGTTGTGCGGGCGCGTCGAATGCGGGCAGGCTATGGAGTGCCTGTTTCAAAGCCTCGCTCCAACCGTCGCTGATGGTCCGGTAATAGGGATCATCAAGTTCGATCCGACCGGTTTTGCCTCGGACAAGGCTATCGGCCTCGTAGAGGTGATAGTCGAACGGGGCGCCTACGGTCAGGTTCGCCTTCACGGTACTGTCGAAACTGACAAGCAGAAGTTTCACAGCTTCGGCAAAGCTGGACGCTGGATCATAGGCACGCACCAGAATCGGACGACCGTATTTGATCTCGCCGATCTGAAAGAAGGGCGTGTCGGGGCCAGCCTCGATAAAGTTACCTTCGGGGTAGATCAGGAACAGCCGCGGCGGACCGCCAGCTATCTGACCGCCTAGAATCAACGTGGCGTTGAAGACCGAAGAGGCGCGCTGTCCGGTGTCGGAATGGCGCGCGATCACGTCACGCAACGTGTCCGCGATCATTCTCGCGGCCTGATACATCGACGGCACATCCAGAATTGATGGATTGCGGTCTTCGCGAGCCTTTTCGCGTTCATCTAGTTCGCTGACGACCGCCTGCGTGGTTGCCAGATTACCCGCACTGAGCAGCGTGATGACGCGGTCGCCCTTTGTCTCCCAGATCTTGGTCTTGCTAAAAGTCGAGATGTTGTCCATCCCGGCGTTGGTTCGGGTGTCGGACATAAACACCAATCCCCGATCCATCATCATTCCTACGCAATAGGTCATCGATCGTCCCCGAGTGTCCTACGGGTCACGCCCGATTCGTCGGGGACATTACTGCTGCGCTACCTCTATTGCCACATCCAGAGATTCTGCAGCTCCGCCCTGACGCGTTCCACGCACGGGAGCGGCATCGTGATAGTCCATTCCCGTGGCAACGCGGACATAGCGGTTGTCTGGGGAAATGCAGTTGGCGCAGTCAAATCCGACCCAACCCAACCCGGGGATATGCGCCTCTGCCCATGCGTGCATGGCATCCTGTTCGATCTTGTCATCCAGCAACAGGTAGCCAGAGACATAGCGCGCAGGCAGACCCATCTCCCGCATGCAGGCAATAAAGACATGGGCATGATCCTGGCAGACGCCGCGCCCTTCGGCCAGTACGGTTTCTGCGGTCGAGTTCGAGTCAGACGTTCCCACCTCGTAGGCCACGGCCTCGGCCACCGCTGCCATCAAACCATGCGCCTGATCCAGTTCGGTTTCGCCACCTACCGCGCGGATCAATGCCCGTACCCCGGCCCCCGGACGGGTTTGCGGCGTGACCCGCTCATACAGCCAGAGCGGGGCAGGGCCCTGATGGCGTCCGACGATGCCATTCGATTCACCGATTGAGACCTCACCTTCACAGGTGATGGTCAATTCCTGCGTGCCCCGGTCGACTTCGATTAGGTCGACGGTATTCTGGTGGTGGTCGACATAGGTCAGCCCCTTTTGCCCGCCCGTGACTTTTGTCGTCCAATTCACAACGGTCTGATTGTGACGGGATTTTGGTGTCTTGCGCAGCTGCTGAAGCCCAAAACTCACAGGCTCTTCAAAGCTGTAGCGGGTGGTGTGGCTGATGGTCAGGTTCATATGATTCTCGGGAGCCTCACGCTCGGAACGGGGGGAGAGGGTTCATTCGTAGAACCGGTAATCGACTTCGATCTGTTTTCCCAGTTCGCTGAGCGACGTCAGCATGGTCTGGATGAACTCATGCAAACCATAGTCGAACACATCGTCGATGTCGAAGCTCAGGTAAGCCCGTTCGATATGGTCGATTTTGGCAAAAGATGGTGCGTTGTGCCCATATTCCGAAGCCAGATAGCCAAGATTGTCGCGCAGCTTGTGCGCGCAAAAGGCAAGGGAACGGGGCATGCGCCGGTTCAGGATCAGGAACTGAGCAATATCGCGCGGTTCGGTCGAAGCACCGTATTCCATACGAAACCCGCCACGCGCCGAAACGGAGCGCAGGATCGTTTCCCATTGCACGTTGTCCAAAGACGTCCCGACGGATGTCACAGAGGGCAGGAGCACATAGTATTTCACATCGATGATACGCGCGGTGTTGTCCGCGCGTTCTAGAAAGGTGCCGATGCGAGCAAAATCGTAGATGTCATTGCGCAGCATGGTGCCATGCGTTGCCCCGCGTACAAGCCCTGTACGCTGTCGGATCATGCCCAGAACACCTGGCAGATCGCGTTCGCTGATCTTGCGGGCGAGCACCTCTTTGACACGCATGTAGGTGCCGTTCAGGGCCTCCCAGACTTCGCCGGTCAGCGCGGTCCGTACTGTCCGAGCGTTTTGCCGGGCATGCTCGACGCTGGACAATACCGAAGACGGGTTATCCTTGTCGCGTAACAGCCAGTCGATGGCGGCGTCCTTGGTCACTTGCTCATGACGTTGAGTGAAACCATGCAGTGACCCGGCAGTTTGCAGGACGGATCGCCACTCGTCGTCAGTGCTGCCTAGTCGAGTCAGCGCGATGCGCTGCCCGGTTTCGATCAAGCGGGCGGTGTTTTCAGCCCGTTCAAGACCGCGGTACATCCAGAACAGGCCGTTTGCAGTTTTTCCCAGCATCGCGCGTCAGTCCTCCAGCACCCAAGTGTCCTTGGTGCCCCCGCCCTGGCTCGAATTGACGACGAGCGACCCTTTCTTCAGCGCCACACGGGTCAGTCCGCCGGGCGTGATGTTGATTCCCTTGGGGCTGACCAGAACATAGGGCCGCAGGTCAACGTGGCGGGGCGCAAGGCCCGCGCGGGTAAAGATCGGCACCGTCGACAGGCTCAGCGTGGGCTGGGCAATGTAGTTGGACGGCCGCGCCTCCAGCTTCTTGCGGAACTCGGCGATATCCTTCTTGGTCGCGGTCGGTCCGATCAACATGCCGTAACCGCCCGACCCATGCACTTCCTTGACGACCAGATCGGCAAGATTTTCGAGCACATAGGCCAGCGCGTCTTTTTCGGAACAGCGCCATGTCGGCACGTTTTCCAGCAACGGCCGTTCCCCGGTGTAGAATTCGACGATCTCGGGCATGTAGCTGTAGATTGCCTTGTCATCGGCAATGCCCGTTCCTGGCGCATTGGCGATGGTCAGACGACCAGCGCGGTAGACATCCATGATGCCCGGAACGCCCAAGGCGCTTTCTGGGTTGAACGACAGTGGGTCCAGATATTCATCATCGACCCGGCGGTATAGCACGTCGATGGGTTTGTACCCGCGCGTCGTGCGCATGTTCAGTTGACCGTCCTGCACGCGCAAGTCATGACCCTCGACAAGCTCGACTCCCATCTGATCCGCCAGAAAGCTGTGCTCAAAATAGGCAGAGTTGAAGATGCCCGGTGTCAGAACGCCCACGGTCGGCTTGCGGTCCAGTCCTTGGGGGGCGCAAGCAGCAAGCGAATTGAACAGGTCGGTCGAGTAGGTCGATACCGGCTGTACACGGTTCTCCGAAAACAGTTCGGGGAACATCTGCAGCATGGTCTCGCGGTTTTCCAGCATATAGCTGACGCCGGATGGTGTGCGTGCATTGTCCTCAAGCACATAGAACTGATCGGGGCCGGTCCGGACCAGGTCGATCCCGACGATATGAGTATAGACACTGCCCGGCGGTTGCACGCCGATCATCTCTGGCAAGAACGCCTCGTTGCGGGCGATCATTTCTTGCGGCACTCGCCCCGCTTTCACGATCTCCTGCCCGTGATAGATGTCGTAGAGAAAGGCATTGATGGCGCGGACGCGCTGTTCGATGCCACGAGAGAGCTTTTGCCATTCTCGCCCCGAGATGATCCGCGGGATGATGTCAAAGGGGATCAACCGTTCTTCGGCTTCGGCGCGGCCGTAGACGTTGAAGGTGATGCCGGTCAGGCGAAAGAGATCCTCTGCCTCACGCTGTTTGGCGCGCAGATGTTTGGGATCTTCGCCGTTTAGCCAGGTGTTGAAAGGCGCGTATGGGGCACGAACCGTGCCCTCTGTCCCGCCTGTGCCCCACATTTCGTCAAAATAGACTTGATCACTCATGCCTGTGTGGCCCACCCCGTCACTGATTTGTGCCTCCCACGCTAGCGGGGTGTTGCGGGGCATGCAACGGTCGTGAAAGGCAAGTCGTAGCCTCTCAAAGGCAATTTGCTGAATAATCGGGCAGGGTTGTGCGTCTACACTCCGCCTGCCCGCCCATGCGTTCAGGACATGCCAAGGGCAGCCTTGTACATGTCCAGTACGGCCTCTTCTTCGGCAATGTCGTCCGCGTCGCGTTTGCGGAGCGAAATTACCTTGCGCATGACTTTTGTATCATAGCCGCGGCCTTTGGCCTCTGCCATGACTTCTTTGATCTGCTCGGCGATCTCTTTCTTTTCTTCTTCAAGCCGTTCGACGCGCTCGATGAACTGTTTCAACTCTCCGGCGGCGACGCCATAGCTGTCCGTTGGGGTGTCCTGCATGTCTGCCTCTTCAGCCTTGTGACCGTTTGTTTGGGCCTCTCGATAACCCATGGCTGCGTCCTGCATCAAGTGCATGTGGGCATGGGGTTGCCTAGACAGGCAAGGGTGCGCTAGGCGCGTCGGCGATGGCAAACGGAAGGATCCGGAATATGGCGGGATTGATCTGGGGAGGCGCTGCAATGTCGGCGGCCGGGCTTGGCGGTTTGATCTGGTGCATTATCCGGGTTTGGTCGGCGCGTCGTGCGGGATTGTCGGACGAAGAATTGCGCGATGCGGTGCGCAAGGTGGTTCCCTTGAACATGGGCGCACTGATGTTGTCGGTTCTGGGTCTGATGATGGTGATTCTTGGGATCTTTCTGGGATAGCGCGATCGCCTATGCGTCCGGGGTCAAAAACCGAACGCCTGGCATGTCTCCGATAACCTCAAGATCATCTTCGTAGATTTCGGTCAGCATATCGACATAGGCGGCGTCCCACCCTGGCAGGTCCAGTTCTTCCTCGATCTTGTCGTCCAGCGCGTATTTGTCCAGAAACGCCATCATCACGCGCCGCTTCTGGCCTTCGGTGATCGTTGGGTTCTCTTTGAGAAAGGCGCGGAAACGCTGCATCCCCTCGCGGGAGATGATCTGGGAATACAGGTCAAAGGCCCCGGTGATCTTGCGACCCAGGGCGATTCCGGCCATCTCGCGGATGATCTGACCCCAAAGAAACGGGGTGTCTTCATTGCACCACAAAGTGATGGGCAGTTCCGGCAGTGTTCCCCTGATCCGCCGGATCAGGTCCGACCAGCGAAACCGCATCGGGTCCAGCCCCTCCATGAAATCCGAGAAATCTGCATGTGGGGTTGCAGCAAAGGCGGCTGGTAAAAAGCTAGCAGGATCGCGCAACCCCATGAAAAGTTGCAGATCACTGTCCCGGAAAACCTGGGACAGAGTTGTCAGTCGCTCTTCAGCACGATGATAGATGTAGCCGTTCTGAAACATCAATTTTGGCACAGAAAAGAAATTGTCATTGGACAGAACGAGCCGTGAGAACTGACCCACGTCGTCCTGAAGGATCGCATCCAGAAGGACATCGCGCGTTTCAGGATCTGGTGTGCCTCCGCGCAGCTTATTGAGAGCCTCGGTCAGCAGGGTCCGATAGTTGGAGGGGCCGGGGATCGCAACACCTTCATGACGCCACGCCTCGGCGTTGCGCAAAAGACCTTTCAGAAGGCGGTCCTCGTCCGTGCAATGGACCCCGGTGTGTAGAATAACCTGCATGTTTATCGATTTCTTTGTTTGCTCTGGGCGCAGTATAGCCGGGTGATCGGACAAGGGAACCGGGCGAGGTGGCGGCTTGGCGCTTTCAGACGCGAAAAACGCGAATTCGAGGCTTCCTTTGGCTTGCAAGACAGGCTAAACACCCCGCACGCCGAAGCACCGGGACGCCCGGGACATGGCCCGGCGCCCCTATAGCTCAGCTGGTAGAGCAACTGATTTGTAATCAGTAGGTCCGCGGTTCGAGTCCGTGTGGGGGCACCATTTATTTCCAAGAAGTTTAAGAAAATCAATGGCTAGGCTGTCATGGGCGTACTTCTGTCCACCTTTCCGTCCACCTAGCCATCTTGGTGCCGCAGCCCTGTCGCTCATTGATGGCTACCCTACGATGTTGCGTTGCGGTGCATCGGTGACTAGGACAGGACACCGCCCCAATCCATGGTAGACTGGCAACATGACCATACGAGTTATTGATCTATTTTTGCGGGCCGGGAGGCTTTTCCGCAGGTTTTGAAGCCGCCGATTTCGAGGTGGTGGCTGCTCTCGACTATGACAAAGCCGCAGTGTCGACCTTCAGCGCCAACCATGGCATTCAAGCCCGGCAACAAGACCTAACAGATTTTGACTACAGCACGTTGCCGGATGCTGAGGTCGTGATAGGTGGCCCGCCCTGCACTCAGTTCAGTTCAACTAAGTCGAACAAAACTAGGGTCAGGATTCATTAATTTTGGTCGCGCAGCATGATTCACGGCTCGGAAAATGGAGCGGTGACATGAACGATCTCTTCTGGCTGACCGACCCGCAGATGGCCCGTCTGGCGCCTTTCTTTCCCAAGTCCCATGGTAAGCCTCGGGTCGATGACAGACGCGTGTTGAGTGGGATTATCTTCATCAATCGCAATGGCTTGCGGTGGCGCGATGCCCCTGCCGCCTGTGGGCCGCACAAAACGCTCTACAGCCGGTGGAAGCGGTGGAGCAAAAAAAGGATCTTTGCGCGGATGATGGTCGGGCTGGCGGCAGAACACGGCGAAGAGAAGACCGTGATGATCGATGCGACATACCTGAAGGCACACCGAACGGCGACCAGCATGGCCGCCAAAAAGGGGGACGTGGCCGCCTGATCGGTCGCACCAAGGGCGGCATGAACACCAAACTGCACGCCATCTGCGACAGCCAGGGGCGGCCCATCGACCTGTTCGTAACCGCTGGACAGGTGAGCGACTATATCGGCGCACGCGCGATGCTCCGCGGCTTGCCAAACGTCAAATGGATGCTCGCGGATCACGGCTATGACGCTGACTGGTTCAAAGAAGCGTTGCAGGACAAGGGCATACGCGCCTGCATCCCCGGTCGGAAATAACGCAAGACGCCGGTCAAATACGACAAGCGCCGATTCAAGCGGCGAAACCGCATCGAGATCATGTTCGGCAGACTTAAGGATTGGAGGAGGGTCGCCACCCGCTATGATCGATGCCCAAAGGTGTTCCTCTCAGCCATCGCCCTCGCGGCGGTCGTCATCTATTGGTTACGAATCCTGACGCTAGCGATTGACCGCAAAGGGCCGGTCATGAAGCAGGCGTTGGCGGGCCCCTCATGCTTTGTCATTTTCCTCATTTCTCTTGGGACGAGAGAATAGAAATTGCAGAAGCGTCAAGACCCCTCCAAGGGCGCCCATCAAGAGGACAACCGGATCCGACCCCAACGAATCTATGATCGTGGGGCCAATCACAACCGGGTCGGTCCGAAAATAAAGAAGCGTTAAATCAACTGGCGCATAGTCTGAAATCGCGGTGACCCTCATTATGGATGTGTCCGGGTCGGGTATGGAAATTTGCAGTCTGGCCTGCGCCGCCGGGACACCCATCGGAGGGACCAGTGCGTCGTCTTCTTGCGCGCTGGACTGATGCAGGCACTCCCTGCCACGATCTGTAAAAAGCACCTTCAGGCGCGATTGCAGATCCCCGTCGTGCCGACAGAAAAAGAGTTGGGCACCGGACCTGACCTCGCCGGTTTTCAGGATGCGGCGCCCGAACCCCAGAGCACTTGACGGTGTGTCTCCGTTGATTTGGTAGTTGCCCTCCGTCAATGGAATTCCATCCGCTTCAATCGGCCCCGCCCCAAGCACAGCAAGGCCTGAAATCGACAGACTGCCGAACCTTGTGAGCGCCTCCTTTTCCAGGATGAGACCGCCGCGCAACAATTTTCCGACGTCTGTTTCGGCGTATTCGTCGGGAACGCTTATCACTCGGATCGCCAACCAGTCGGCGCCGATTGAAAACGTCAATTCCGTGCCCTTTGGCAAAACAGCCGCGAATGTTTCGCCGGGAGGCGCTGACAGGTCGTGGGTTCTACTGTTGCAGCCAGATTCAACCTTTGCCGTGCTCAGCATGATCTCTGACTTTGCGCGCGCGCGGCACACGCGTGCCCCGAGAAAGGTCTTGTTCATTTCACTAGTCAGCGTCACGTGCAGTGTTCCGGTGTCAGCCTGCACAAGAACGCTGCGTGAGCGGGTATTCTCGTACCATTTCGGTCCGACGACGGACAACAGTACGACACTCAAGATCGTCAGCTTGCGCCTGTTTCGCAGGATCCATGCCCAAACTTGTCCGCTCAAAGACCCAACGTTTTCAGCCATGTCGCCCCCTCAGTCGCGCGGCCGAACGGGTGACACTTCTAAAACGAAGGATTCTTCAGTATTGCTGCGCGTTATGAAAAAGGTCAGCCTTGCATTCTTGTCCGGCGGAAGAAATTCCGTAGGGATCGCGCAATCGGCGGTGTATTTGAGGCCGGTCAGTTCAGACACGTCTTTGCAGGCCTCAAAAAAACGATCGCCACGTCCAACCGCGACCGAAGAGGGGTTTCCGGCAGCGTTGAGATAAACGTGAAGCACCGAATTCTGTGTGCGCGGTGTGGCCCGCCACAGGGTCGGAACCGCCGTCCGGTTGCGGTTGCCGCATCGGTCCGGCACGACGAGCGCAACAGCCGTCCGATCCGCAAGAAAGTCAGCGTGTTCGCCAGTGTACGGAAAATCCGCGCTATCAATGTCAAAGCCGGGTGGGACCATGTAGGTGTTTTCGGCCTCGTACCGTCCATCTTTAGAAACGATCCGCACGCAGACAGGGACGGGCTTTTCAGGGCGCTTCCAAAATGTTGGTATACCGGTGATCACCGTGGGTGGCAGATCCGAGGGCGAGTCGTCGGTCAGCATGACGCCCATCACGATATCCCCGGACACTTTGGACGTTTCGCTTACGGTCTCATGGAAAACATCCTTTTCCAAACCGATTCCCTGTGCCAAGCTTGGAAGAGGAAAGAATATTAAAATAAAAAGGGCTTTAATTGACATGGTTCCGCTCAACTGATGTTTCGCTTCCAGTGGAAAAATAGTATCGGCTTTCTGCTATTGTGGCTAGTCCTTGGATCGACGGCACAAGCACGTGTCGTCGGGGTCGAAGATGGCGCCGGTTCGGGGTTCATGTACACCCACCGCGGCAATTGCTTTCTGATACTTCCAACGCATTTGCACGGCCTCATGCGGGAGGGGATCCGGATCGGGGCCCCCCAAAGCGGAGAAATTGGCACGGCGCAGATTGTCTATCAGGCGCCGGGGGGATCAGATATTTCTCTGGCTCTGGTGCGTGGTGGTATCACCCGCGATTGCGGGGCGCAGTGGGCCGAACTGCCGCGCAGCCTCTCTGGCGATCTTGATATCGGCGGCGGCGTATTACTTGAACGCGCCCGGCAGAAATCGACAGAGGGGCGGCAGGTCATTATCCATAGCAAGAACTTCCGACAAGTGCGTCTGGTCCCCGCTGCGGGCGAGGCGGTGGATCTGTTCGGCGGCACAAGCGGCGCAATCGCGTTTCGCGGCGCGGTTCCGATTGCCATGGTGCTGGATGCGGAAAGCACGGACGCAGTCTGGGCGACGCGGATGGATGAGATCGTGAACCTTCTGGCGCGTTTTATGGGAGAAGTTCCGCTGGCCGACGATTGCGCTGAAGGCGGCGTTTTATCAGAGGCCTGCGCGGCGGCCCCCGCCCCTGTCGCGGGCGATCCCTTTGAAATCACCGCTTGGTCGGCCCATCCGGTCGAAGGCGCGGCTGATCCCGCCGGGATGGTGGCCGGAGAAGGAGCCTACGTCGCGTCGCTGGTTGCCGGTATGGCTTTTGAGCTGCAACTACAACTTACGGAAACCGACAGGCTCAGCCGGGTACAGATTTTCACCGATCCGAGTAGTGGGCAGGCCGTGCCGAAAACAATCGAAATCATCACCGACATGGCAAACGGGCGATCCAAGCGCCCCAATCCGATGCCATTGCGCGATATGTCCCCCGACGGGGTCTATGAAAACCGTGTGGGCGAACGATTTGCGAAGGTGGTGACGATCCGCGTGATTTCGTCCTGGGGCGGCGGATCGCCGGTCCGGATAGACCGGATCGTGATCGACTGATCAACGCCCTAGGTCGATAACAACTTCGGTCCGGTAGCCACCAATCATGGGTGTTCCCATAAGGCGGCCTGAATCGTCGAGAGCGACCTGCGCCCAACCGTCCATTCGAATGCTGATTTCGCCGGAATTGATCCGAAATAGACAGTAACGGCTTTCCCGCAGGTCCACCCAGCACTTTGCGTCTTCCGAGTACTGCCCGACCGCAAGGGGGACGCGGGCGGATTTGTCGGCATTTATCGTACCGCGGAAGTGCTTAACTCTATTCCGGAAGTTGTTATTAATATCCCTTTCTTCCGGATACCAGCGCGACACAAGGATTGGCTGAGAGTCGAAGACTGCTGTAACTGCGGCCATCCGTATAGCGGGGTTCGTACTGGACAACCCGTGCTCAATGGCCATCTGTTTTTGTTGCGTGTCGCCTTTTGTGATCAACAATTGCATGGCGGTCATTGCCCGATCGGGATCAGGATCGTTCAGGCGGTCGCGGAAGGCCGCCATTTGATCGCTGCGCGAATCCATAGCCTTATCAAGATCATCCAGACTCACCTGAGCTGCTGCGCTCGACGCACAAACAAGACTAAGGCCCACCAAGGCCGCACGAATCATATTCATACAGGGGAATTCCTTTTACAGACCGGTCATTCGTTCAAATCGATAGTGGCGTTTGTCAGGTTGTCGTTTATGGCCTGTTGGCCGATCAATTTTCCAGAATTGTCCAGAGTGTAGTTCCCCCAGCTTCCGCCAAAGTTAATGTTTACGACCTCGCCTCGCATTCGGGCCAAGCAGGGAGTGTAGACGCCATGTGTATAGGTCCAGCATTGTTCTTTTTCGTCGAAGCCAGAAATTTTGCGGAGAACTTCGGAAGACTTGTCGTCTTTAACGACACCAGCGCTTTGTTTTATCGTTCTAAAATAATATGTGTCCGGCTCTTCAGAGACCGGTACGAAGGTCAAAACCAACGTCGGTTTGGAATCAAGGATCGCGCGCAGGGTGGTGGCGCGGATTGCCGAGTCCGTGCTTTGCAACCCATGGCGGATCGCAAGGCGGCGCTGATCGGGGTCGCCTTTGACAATCAACAATTTCAACACCGCAAGCGCGCGGTCAGGGTCCGCGTCGTTCAGTCGATCCTGAAACGCCCGCAGTTCCTTGCTTCGCGCATCCATCACCTCATCAGCATCGTCCAGACTTACTTGCGCGGCAACGGCTGAGGCGGCCAACACAACGATCAGTGCTATCATTAATCTCATCGGAATTCGATCCTCGCTGGGAAAACGGACTTCGTGTTGAATCTCATGATCTGCCCCGCAAGAGCGCCGGTCTCATCGAGGGCGAACTGGCCCGAAAGCCCGTCACCGTAGTTAAAGACCATGTCCACGCGAATGCCAGAAACGCTGAGGTTGCGCCCCGGATAGCATTCTGACGAGGCATCGACGTTGATGCACTGCGTATCGGGGAACTTTTCTCGAAGAGTCCAGGTTTGCAATGGACCGAACCAGTCATTCAGATTCGATTTTTCCTCTGTGTCGAGATCCGTCGTGTCGACGATGACAGACACTGAATCTTTTCGAGCCAGCGCCTCCCAAAGCGCCCTTGCGCGGATCCGGGAGTCCGTGGCGGATAGCGCTGAATTTATGGCCACCTCTATCAAGGTGGCATCGCCAGATTCGACCATCACATCAAAGGCGGCAAGCGCTCGGTTGGCGTCTGCTCCCTGCAGGATCTCGATAAGTTGTTGATATTGCCCACTTCGCGTATCAATGCGCGAGAGCAAGGCGTCTATATCGGCGATCTGGGCTTGGGCCGGTACTGAAAGAGCCACCGCCACGATGGCCACCGAAGAGTGTTTAATCATATTCTTCATATGCATAATCCAAACAACGAAAATGCCAGATTATGGAAGTATTCCAAATTTTTGTCTTTTGGGCAAGGTATTAGAATATTATAGCAACAGACGATGCCCGAGCCGAATGGTTAGGTTATGTTGACAAAAGGGATTCCCACCGACCGCTGATCGTGATTCAAGCTGGTATTTGCAATGGAGATCAGCTTGGCACGAGACCTCATGTCGGACGAGGAGTGGACATTCTTTGAACAGTTCATCCTGGCCGTTCGCGCCCCGAATGGGCGCAAACCGACCAACCACCGCATTGTTCTTGATGGAATTTTCTGGATAGCGCGAACAGGAGCGCCGTGGCGTGACCTGCCGGAAGAGTTCGGCAAATGGTCGAGCGTTTATCGCCAGTTCCGACGCTGGACACTGGCAGGACTATGGGAAGAGATCATGGACGCCCTGAACGACAGCGGGGCCGTGCCGGACGCCCTACAAATGATCGACAGCACTGTAATTCGCGCGCACCATCAGGCAGCGGGCGCAAAAGGGGGACTCCGCGGCAGGGTTTTGGCCGCTCAAGAGGTGGCTTCACGACCAAGATCCATCTCCGCGTCAATGCAGCAGGTCTGCCCATGAGAACCGAGATCACGCCCGGTCAGACTTCCGACTATCTGGGGTTCGATCTGGTCATGGCCGACAACCTGCCTGAACCGCGCGTCCTGTTGGCCGATAGAGGCTATGATTCTGATAGAATACGCAAAAAAAAGGATGCCCGGGATGTTCTAACCCAAATCCCGATGCGCAAATCACGCAAGATGCGTGTCGGTGTCGATCATTCGCTGTATTCCTTGCGCAACCTGGTCGAGCGCTGCTTCAACAAGCTCAAAAACGCCCGCCGCGTCGCAACCCGCTATGACAAGACCGCCGGGAGCTTCCTCGGCTTCATAGACATAACGTCAATCCGCCTTTGGCTGCAGCTTTTGTCAACATGACCTAGCAAACGCCCCTCCGATGCGCTCCGCACTTGTGGCCGCGATTTTAAGCCTCATCCTGCCGTATGGCGCACTGGCGCAAAGCCCGGTCATCCAGACCGAAGGGCCGATCATCCAACTTGCGGACAATCTGGGTGAAGAGGCCATGTTCGGCTGGTGTATCGACACCGAAGGACGTGGGCGGACCGATCAGCTTCACGCGCATTCCTGCAAACCGACCGGGAACGATGTGCCGATCTTCTATGGCGCGGACAAAGGGCGCATTGAATCTGCGACTTACACCGGTCGGTGCATGGTGCACAAAGCGCCGGACAGCGAGGAAAAGCCGTTTGGATTGATCGCATGCGACGATACGGACCCGAACCAGCGCTTTGTCCATGACGCCGAAAGCGGGCAGATCCGTCTGGGTTCCGAGGCGACGTAATGAGTGACGGTCAGTGCCACCATCGACGATGCTGGACCCTTCCAGTCGAAAGACCTGCTTCTGGGGGCGTGCGACGACCTCGATCCGAGTTTCCCGACGTGGGCCATTCGCGGCTGAACGGTGTCTGCCGAATTCGCATCAAACAGGGGTCAGGCGGGGTTCTTATTCAGGAAGCAAGTCTCTCCGATGAGTTGTCTGCCTGACCGGCGTCCCGAGCCGATGGTCCTCCAGACACAGAGAAAGGCTTCACTCACTCCAAGCTGACAAAAGCGTGAGCACTGCGACGGAACTTGCGGCAGGATGCGTATCAAGTGGGATGAGGCCCTCAGACAGGTAGAAAAACATGCGCCATCTATCAGACAGACCTGACCGTTTCGGCCCCGTACGCCGCGCGTTTCTCTGGAGCATGGCGGCGCTCTTTGCACTGCAATTTTCGTCGGCGGCTGCTCATTGGGCGCTGCCGCGTGACACTATCCTGCGCGAGACGCTGTGGAGCTATCACGTCGATCTGGGGCTGACATTATTCCTGCTGGTGCTGCTGCGGGGCATGTGGGAGCTTTGTAACTTTCGTCAAAGGCCGCGACATCAGGGTCTGGTAGAGCGGGAGGCCAGCGCGGGAAATGCGGCGCTCTACCTGCTCATGATGATCGTTCCTTCCGTCAAGATCATGGCCGCTGCAGGGCGCGCGCGGACTCAGCTACTTCGGTATCTCGCTCGTCCCGGCACGCGAGACGGAGATTGCCTAGACGCAGGCAATGGCAGAGTGGCATAGCATGGTAGGATGAATATTGGCGACCCTCGTCCTCGGGCACGTCGTGGTGGCAATTGATTGGCATCGTTTCGTCGAGCGGGATGATGTATTGAGCCGCATGGCCTGATGGCCGCCCGAAACCCAAACCACCCGCAGGCCCAGAGGGCCCAAGCGCGTTCTGGAGCTCGTATTGTCTTGAAGAAACTCATCACTGTTCTCCTCTCACTGGCCGTTCTCGTCGGCGCCTACCTAGTCGCTTTCGGCGTGCCCCTGCAGGTCGCGCAGTATTGGGGCATCGCCCTGACCGAGGAGGCAACGCCTGCGGCGCGCGGTGGGCCGGGCGGCTTCCCTGGAGGCGGCCCGCGTGGCCAAGGCCGGGCCACGACGGTGGTTCTCGCGCCACTCGAAGAGCTCGCCTACACTCTTGTTTTGCGGACGATCGGCAGCGGCGTCTCTTTGCGCCGCGCTGACGTTGTGGCGACCGAAGCGGGTGAGGTGGTCGAGACCGCGCTTCATGCCAACCAACTGGTCGAAAAGGGCGACGTTCTTCTTCGTCTGGACGATCGCACCGAACAGTTCGCACTGGAAATCGCGCTGGCTAACCGCGATCAGGCGTTGGCAACGGTGACCCGCTACAAAGGTCTTAATCAGAACGGTAACGCTGTAGTAACAGAAGTTGCCCTGTCCGAGGCAGAAGTAGCATTGCGACTGGCACAAGCAAATGTCGGCCTGGCCGAGGTCGCACTGGAAAACCGGACGATTGTCGCGCCGTTCTCTGGTCGCCTCGGGCTGAGTGACGTAAGCGTCGGCGACCGGCTGTCCATCGGGGATGCAATCGTGACGGTGGACGATTCCACGTCCCTGTTGGCCACCTTCGAGGTGCCTGAACGCTCGATAGGTCTGCTTGCCGAAGGCAAGCCGGTTCTCGTCACAACCCCGACTTTTGCGGGGCGGGTTTTTGAGGGGACCATTACCGCGTTCGACAGCCGCCTCGACAGCCTCACCCGTAGCGCCACAGTCCAAGCGGAGATCGACAATTCAGAAGGGTTGCTTCTGGCGGGTATGACCTTTGCGATCCGCATGACCGAAGAGACAGATCCATTGCCCATGGTGCCCTCGACCGCGATTACATGGGACCGCGCAGGTGCGGGAATCTGGATCGCTGAAAATGGCATCACGCGCCGTGTACCCGTCACGATCCGGTATCGGAACGGGGATCAGGTCTGGGTTGAGACAGACGCCCCGATCGGCGCGCAGATCGTAACCGAAGGCGCATCGAAGCTGCGCGATGGTGCGCAAGTGGCCGCAGCGGACGTGCGCAAGGGACTCGGCACATGAGTTTGGAAAAAAGAGCGCACAAGGCCGGTTTCGCCGACACGTTTGTGGCGCGGCCGATCTTTGGGATCGTCCTGAACCTCTTGATCATCATCGCAGGGCTTGCTGCACTCAGCAGCGTCGACATTCGTGAAATGCCCGATGTGGATCGCCCCGTATTGTCCGTGCGGACAACCTATACCGGAGCTGTTGCAAGCACGGTGGACACGGAAGTGACCCAAGTTCTCGAAGACGCCCTGAGCGCGCTTGATGGAATGTCCTACATCGAATCCACCTCCAGCGAGGGATCAAGCCGTATAACGATTGATTTGTCCGACGGCACGGACGTCGATATCGCGGCCAACGAAGCACGCGAGATCGTGTCGAACACGTTGCGGTCCTTGCCCGACGATATTGACGACCCCAGCGTGAGCAAGAGCGACAGCAACGCAGACGCGATCATCCGCCTTGCTCTGCTGGGCGACGCAAGCTTTGACGACCTCACCCGGATCGCCGAGGGCGCGGTTTATGAACGCCTTTCTCTGATCGACGGCATTGCCGAGGTGACCGTCCGTGGCAACCGGGCCAACCAGTTTCGGGTGGCGGTGAACATGCCCTCGCTGCTGAGCCGCGGCCTGACCGTCTTTGACGTCTCCGCCGCCCTGGAACAACTGCGTGACGACACCGCGCTGGGATCGCTCTCGACAGAGTCCAAGACACTCTCCCTGCGGGTAGGCAACGAAGAGGTTACTGTCGAAACCATCAACCAGCTGCCGATCAACGACACCACCAAAGTGGCCGATATCGCCTTTGTTCAACTGATCCCGGAGGACACCGATGTCTATAGCCGGGTAAATGGCGTAACCGCCGTCGGCCTTGACATCACGCGGCAATCGGTCGGCAACACGCTGACAATCTCCCGCGCTGTGAGCGAGGCGGTCGAGGAATTGCGCAGCCAGTTGCCAGAGGGCGTGCAACTGCTTGTGACCTCTGACGATGGTATCTTCATCGAAGGGTCAATCAACGAGGTGGTCAAATCCATCCTGATGGCCACCGCCATCGTGATTGCAGTGATCTTCCTTTTCCTGCGCTCGCCGCGCGCGACATTGATCCCTGCGGTGACAATTCCGGTCGCCCTTATCGGCACGCTGGCCGCGATCTGGCTGACAGGATTTTCGGTCAACACGATCAGCCTGCTGGCGTTGGTTCTGGCGACCGGGATGGTGGTGGACGATGCCATCGTGGTGATCGAGAACATCGTGCGTAAACGCAAATCGGGGATGGGTGCCTTTGCGGCAGCCGCATCAGGCACCAACGAGGTGTTCTTCGCCGTTATCTCGACCACGGCCACACTCGCCGCCGTGTTCATCCCGATCTCATTCCTGCCCGGTCAGGCAGGCGGGGTGTTTTCAGAGTTCGGCTTTGTGCTGGCCTTTGCAGTCACGCTGTCGTCGATCACTGCGCTGACGTTGGCACCGATCCTAGCGGCCTTACTGGACCCAGGGAAGTCACAGACCAACGTTAAAGAGATCAAACCAAGTGCGCTTGCGCGCGCATTCGATAGCGTAATGGACTTCGCTATCCGCACGCCGCTCATCGTGCTGTCCGTTGCCATCGGCTTTGCGATGATCGCCTTGGGCGCGGCGATGACACTGCCCTCCTCGGTGACGCCGGACGAAGACCGCGGCTTTTTCCTCGTACAGGCGCGTGGGTCCTCGGACACGACGGTCGACTATCTCGATACTCAGGTCCTTCTGGTCGAGGAAATCCTTGCCCCCTATCAAGAAAGCGGCCAGATCGAGACTGTGCAAAGCATCATCGGAGTCGGCGGTGGCACCAGTGCTTTCATCGTCGTGCGCTTGCCGGATTGGGCCGACCGCGACTACACTCAGCAGGAGCTGATCGCGCAGATTAGTGGCCAGCTGTCTTCGGTGCCCGGGGTGCAGGTCAGCGCCCGTTCCACCAACAGCCTCAATATTCGCGGCGCTGGCCGGGGGCTTGGTTTTGCAGTCACAGGCACCAACCTAGAGCGTATGACCGAGGCAGCCGAGACCCTCGTTGCGGCCATGTCGCAGGACGCCACCTTCCTCAACCCGCAATTGTCCAACAACAGCGTAGATGCACAGCTGGCGGTAACCGTCGACTCCGCCGCTGCGGGCGACATGGGGTTGAACACCTCGGACGTCACAAGCCTCGTGCGGGCTCTCGTGCAGGGCGAAGTCGCGGTCAGCGTCTTTTCCGATGACGTTGAGATCGACGTCAATGTCGTCCCCGGCGGCCCGCCCATCGACGATCCTTCCGACATCGAGTCCCTATCCATCCGTCTGAACAGTGGCGCTTACATCCCACTTTCTGCTGTAGCCTCGCTGGACACGGTGGTCAGCGACGCGCAGATCGTACGCCTCGGCGGCGCCTTGGCGGTGTCATTGCAGTCGAATCTAGGCGAAGGGATCGATCTGTCGACCGCCATGAGTCGGTTGCTAGAAATTTCCGACGAGGTCCTGCCCGACGGCATGGGCATCGCCTTCACCGGCGAGGCCGCGACGCTGGATGACACGGCGGGGGGGATGTACGCGGTGTTTGGCGTTGCTCTGCTGGTCGTTCTGCTGGTGCTGGCCGCCCAGTTTGAGAGCTTTGCCAGTGCGGTTGTCATCATGATGACGGTGCCGTTCGGCCTGGCCGCTGCGCTGCTCGCAATTTCGATCACCGGCGGATCGCTGAACTACTACAGCCAAATCGGCCTTGTGATGCTGATCGGAGTGATGGCGAAGAACGGCATTCTGATCGTAGAATTTGCCAACCAGTTGCGCGAGGCGGGTGAGGATATCGACAGCGCCATTCGCAACGCTTTGCGTCTGCGTATCCGGCCTGTGATGATGACGATGGTGTCCACGGTCTTCGGCGGCTTGCCCCTGATCCTGACATCGGGCGCGGGCGCCGAAGCGCGCATCGCCGTTGGTTGGGTGATCGTGGGGGGCCTTGGCTTTGCGACCGTGTTCACCTTGTTTCTGACGCCGATCTTTTATCGCTGGATCGCCGTCTGGGGCGCAGCGCCCGGCGCCGCCGCCAACAGGCTGCGGACCGAGACAGAGGAAGTAGCGATCACATAGTCTCGAACCTGTCACCGGGGCCTGTGGCGCGGGTCCCGGAACGACACTTCTTTTTGTCCGAGGCGCTTCATACAGAGCCGAGAGGCCTCTGCTAGGTGTTTAGTCCCGGCATTTGGTGGATCGGATTGATGATGAATCTATCGGGCTCTGATGTCCAAATTTTGCAGATGCATTCGTAGGGTGTGAGCCCGCTGAGCATCTTGAGCCTGCGCACGAAGTAATGGGCCGCCATGAAGTCCGCGAGGTGCGTGCACCGCGGATCACGACCGTCGTTGCGGTATCGTGTGACGGTCGCCTCCTTGATCGTGCGGTTCATCCGCTCGACTTGGCCGTTGGTCCAGGGGTGGTTCGGCTTAGTGAGCCGATGCTCGATCCCATTCGCCTCACAGATCATGTCGAAGCGCGTCTGACGCGATGTTCCGGTTCCGAGCCGTCCCATAGTGCTTCTTTCCGTTCATGAGAAAGGATCACACTATCAAACCGTGGGATCACCCCCCCTAGGGCGGCGGCCATGTCAAACACGCGCTGCCCAAGATCAACCTATTGGCTGGAGTCTCACGCGGTTAACACCTTTGGATGGAGGCTCACGCGGGCACCGATCTGGACCCGGTCATAGAGGTCCTTGATGTGCTCGTTTGTCAGCCGCGCGCAGCCGTTCGATACGGCGGTGCCGATGGTCGAAGGCGCGTTCGTGCCGTGGATGCGCAGGTAGGTGTCGCGCCCGTTCGCGTCGTACAGATACAACGCCCGCGCGCCGAGCGGGTTGTTTGGGCCGCCCTTCATGCCGTTCTTGTACTTGCTGTATTTGCCGGGTTCGCGCCGGATCATTGCTGGCGTGGGCCGCCACCACGGCCATTTGGCCTTGCGCGCAACGGTAAATATACCGGACTCGTACAGGCCCTTGCGCCCGACGCCCACGCCATAGCGGATTGCCGCCCCGTCCTGACCCATCAAGAAAAGGTGGAACTCGTCCGGCACGACATGGATTTCCCCGGGCAGCCAGTCGGTGCGGCCGGTCTGGACGGCGACCGGGTTGAAGTGTTCGGGCAGTTGGACCTTGTGGGCGCGCGCCAGCGTCGGCGCGACCAATGCCACGGCCAGCCCCGTGATCATGCGGCGTCGTGAATATCGAGTCATGGCAGCTCCTGCTTTAGCGTGAATGTCAGCAGGCCAGCTCACACCGTCCGTGCCCAGTCAAATGCCTGTGAACATGCCCGGACAGGCGAAATTGTTTCCGGAACGGCACGGTTTTCGGACCGGTCCGGAACCCTCCAGCGCTGGAAGGACGTTGTTTCCACATTCGACCCAAGCAGGAGAGGATTGATGAAATATTCCAGATTTTTCCTAATGATCGGCACATCGACGCTGGTGATGTTCATGCTGATGTATCTGAACATCTATCTCGTCGGGCACGTCTTCTTTTCCGAGACGCGCGCCTGGATGGCGGTGCTGATGGGCGCAACGATGGCCTTTGTCATGCTATCCTTCATGTTGTCGATGTATACGAACAAGGTGATGAACGCGGGTATCTTCGTGGGCTCCGTCGTGGTCTTTGTGCTGTCCCTCTGGCTGGTGCGCAGTCAAGTGACGGTGCAGGACCAGTCCTTTATGCGCGCGATGATCCCGCATCACTCGATTGCCATCATGACCTCGTCGCGGGCTGAGATCACCGATCCCCGCGTGGCCAAACTGGCCGAGGCCATCGTTTATGCGCAGGACAAGGAGATTGCCGAGATGCGCTATCTGATCGCGGATATTTCGGCCAATGGCAACGCCGCGCCAGAGGACGTCACGCCCGAAGCCCGGGTCCGAAGCGCCGCTGATGCGTTGGAGACAGAGGTTATCGCGACCGTCGATCCCGAATTCCTGACCGAGGCCGATATCGCCAAGGTCCTGCCCGATGGCGCCTCCTGCCGCTTCACTTATACGGCGTCCAGTCCCGCTGTTCTGGCCGTCGGCCCGAATTCTGCCGTGATGAAGATCAGCGGCGACCTCGTACGGCTCTCCGCACAGAGCGCCAGTGGCCAGACCCTGCGCTTCGCCGACGGCCTGCTCCGCGCCGAATTGCGTAGGGGCGACGACCTGACCGACATGATGGTCACCGCCGGGCCGGACTATACCGCCGGGTTCCGCGGCCAATACCGTTGTGAAGGAGGCTTGTGATGCCCGAGGACACGCAAACCGCGACGCTTTACCGGATGGTCATGCCGGACCACCTGTGCCCCTTTGGGCTGAAATCCAAGGACCTGTTGGAACGGCAGGGCTATACGGTGGATGACCGCCACCTGACCACGCGCGAGACAACCGACGCCTTCATGGCGAAACACGCGGTCGAGACCACACCGCAGACCTTCTTTGGCGGTAAGCGGATCGGCGGCTATGACGACCTGCGCGTGTTCTTCGATCTCGACCCGCCGAAGGAGGATCAGAGCGACACCAGCTATCAGCCGGTCATCGCCATCTTTTCCGTCACGGCGCTGCTGGCGCTGGGTCTGTCCTGGCATCAAGACGGCACCGTCCTGACGCTGCGCGCGCTGGAATGGTTCATCTCGCTGGCGATGACGATCCTCGCGATCCAGAAATTGCAGGACGTCGAGAGCTTTTCAACCATGTTCCTGAACTACGACCTGCTCGCGCAGCGATGGGTGCCTTACGGCAAGGCCTATCCTTTTGCCGAGGCGCTGGCGGGCATCCTGATGACTGCGGGCGCGTTGACGTGGATCTCGGCCCCCGTGGCTCTGTTTATCGGCACAATCGGCGCAGCAAGCGTGTTCAAGGCGGTTTACATGGACAAGCGCGAGTTGAAATGCGCCTGTGTTGGCGGATCGTCGAACGTGCCGCTGGGCTTTGTTTCTTTGACAGAAAACCTGATGATGATCGTCATGGGCCTTTGGATGGGCGGCAAGGCGCTGATCGGCTGACCTGTCAGATCCGTGAGCATGTGGTGCTTGACCCACCCCCGCAATTTATCGCACTCTCTGCCGCAATCCAAAGCGGAGAGCCTGTGCGCCTGATCCTCGTTCTTGTCCTGACCGGCCTGCTTGCCGTGCTGGCCCTTCCCGGGGCGGCGGTCGCGCATGGCGCGTCCGACGTGGCGATGTTGGACCACATGCCGGGTTGCGCCGATTGCTCCGAGATCTCCGGTGGCCCGAGCATTGACCATGACTGCCCGCATGTCACGGGCTGCGGCGCGATGGTGACGGTCAGTCCGGCGATGTGGCCTGCAACGATTGCACCGCAAAGCCAGCCCCACGATCGCGCTGGGGCAAACCTGTTGAATGGCATTCCCTCCCGGATCGACCTGCCGCCGCCGCGATCTGCCGCCTGACCCTTGCCTCATCGGCGGTATCTCCGCCACCAGACAGGATCAGCGCAGCCCGCAGAGGCGCGCGCGACACAGGACCATATCATGAAGATCAAACTGATCGCTGGGGGCGCTGCCCTCGTCATCGGCGCCGGTGCGTATTACCTGACGCGCGGCGATGCCCTCGAAGAGGCTGCCAAGGCCAGGACTGCCCAAGGCGCGCCCATCGTCGAAGTGACCCTTCCCGACACGCTCAGCGCCAAGGCCGAGATCGGCAAGCATGCGTTTGACGCGGTTTGCGCCGACTGCCACGGGCAAAATGCTGCGGGAAAGTTGGGGTTTGGCCCACCGCTGGTGCACAAGATCTACGAACCGAACCACCACGGCGACATGGCCTTTTACATGGCGGCGCAGAACGGCGTGCGGGCGCATCACTGGAAATTCGGCGACATGCCTGCGCAGGACGGGCTGACCAAGACCGATGTCGCCGGGATCGTAACCTATGTGCGCGAGCTTCAGCGCAACAATGGCATCAACTGAGGAGATGCGCATGGAACTCAACCGCAGGGCTTTTTGCGCCGGGATGGCCGGGGTCACCGGGCTGGCGCTGGCCCGCCCCGCATTGGCCGCAACTAATAGGCTGACCGCGCGCAAGGCCAGCGTGCAGCTGGCCCCCGAAGGCTATCCCGCGACCGAAGTCTGGTCCTATGACGGGACCATTCCCGGCCCGCTGATTCGCGCCCCGCAGGGAGGACGCGTGACCCGGCAGCTGGTCAATGAACTGGACGAGCCGACGTCGATCCACTGGCACGGCATCCGCATCGACAACGCCATGGACGGTGTCGCGGGCCTGACGCAAGAGCCTGCTGCGCCGGGCGAGACGTTCGAATATGACTTTGCCGTGCCGGATGCGGGAACCTATTGGTATCACGCGCACAAGAACTCGATGGAGCAGGTCGCGCGCGGCCTGTCCGGCGTGCTGATCGTGGGCGAACCGACGCCGCCGGACGTGGACCGCGACGAAGTGCTGATGCTGGACGACTGGCTGCTTGATCCGGATACGGGCCAGTTCGCCGAGCCGTTCAATCATCCGATGATGATGAGCCACGGCGGCCGCAGCGGGAACCTGATCGGGGTTAACGGGCAATACGCCTATACGATGCAGGCCGAGACGGGCGAACGCCTACGCCTGCGGCTGATCAACGCTGCAAATGCCCGCATCTTTGGCTTGAAGCTGGAAGGCATGACCGGCTGGACCGTTGCGCTGGACGGGATGCCGTTGGATACCCCCGAGGCAGTGACCGGCGAGATCGTCCTGGCCCCCGCCCAACGTACCGACCTGATTGTCGACGTCACCGCGACCGATGGCCTTGCCGCGCTGCTGATGTCCCTCGGTGGCGACACGTGGGAAGCGTTGGTCGAGATCACCATCACCGGCGCGCGCGCTGCGCGCGACACCGTCCCGTCTCCGCTGCCCGCCAATCCGAACACTGCGCTGCCAGACCTGTCGAACGCGCGCAGCTTTGCCATGGTGATGGAGGGCGGCGCAATGGCGGGCATGGACAGTGCCACCTATGAGGGTGAACAGCTGGACTTCCGGGCGCTGATCGAAAAAGGCCAATACTGGGCGCTGTCAGGTCAGGCCGGGATGTCCGACACGCCCTTTGCCGCCCTGAAACGCGGCGAAGTGGCGCGGATCAAGCTGACCAACCGAACGGTCTTTCCACATGCCATGCACTTGCACGGCATGCATTTCCGTGAGGTCCGCGCCGATGGCAGCTTTGGCCCGATGCGCGACACCATTCTCAGCATCCCAAATGAACCGCTTGAGATCGCTTTCACCGCCGACAACCCCGGAAAATGGCTGTTCCATTGTCACATGCTGGCCCACGCGGCCTCGGGCATGACCGCATGGATTGACGTCGCATGACTCTCATCAAATCAAAGGAAATCGGAACAATGAAAAAGACTGCATTCGCTGTGGCGCTGATTGCGCTCGGAACCGCGGCACTGGCGCATGGCGGCGTCAAGAACAAGGACGTTATGGCCCGTATGGAAGTCATGAAGTCGATCGGCGATCAGATGAAGATCATCGGGTCGATGGCCAAAGGTGAAGCCGACTTTGATGCAGGCGTCGCCAATGCCGCCCTGACCGAGATCGCGGCACAGTCTGCGCAAATCCAGTCGCTGTTCGAAAGCCGCGCCGACGATCCGAAATCCGAGGCTCTGCCCGCGATCTGGAAGGATTGGACGGATTTCGCGCACCTCGCCTCGACAGCCGAAATCACCGCCGAGGGAATGATCGGGACGATTTCTGCCGAAGCCGATCTTGGCCCGGCTCTGGGCACGTTGGGCGGGACTTGCAAGGCCTGTCATTCCAAGTACCGCAAGTGATGCTGCCGCGCCCCGTCTACTGCGGGGCGCGCACCTGCAAGCGATCAGCCTGCCAGCAGCGTCTTGCGCGCAGAGCAATCCTCGGGGTCAATCTCGCCTCGGGCAAGGCGCATGTCCAGTGCAGCGATGGCAGCACCTGGTCGCTGCGTCGGATTGGCATCGGTGCGCCGGACGAACCAGATCACCCCGGCCACGACAATGCCCAGCACGATCAGCCAAAGGGGCAGGGCGAACATCATCATCCCGAAACCGTACCCATCCATTATATAGCCACGACCGTCGTCCCGGTCGGCCAGCGCAGGGTCAGCGGCCAAAACCATCGGAAATACAAGGCGTTTCATCGGGATCGCCTGTCGGTTTACATAGGTCTTATCCTGCACCGGGCGCAACTGCGCAGCCTTGCTCCTGAGCAAGGAAACGGCCCCGAAGGGCCACCCCGGCACCACATCGCAATCACTCTGCCATGATCTCGGTCACGGCCAACTTACCGTTCACGCGATCCGCAACAAAGGCTACCTTTGCGCCCTCGGCCAGCCCGTCCATCATGCCGTCCGCATAACCGAAGACCATCTTCATGGCGGGCATGTCGAGGTTCTCCAGTGGGCCGTGGTCGATGGTGACCTTCTTCCACTTTGTGTCGATCTTGGTGATGGTGCCGTGGCTTTGTGGCATGGCCTCCTGTGCCAGTGCGGCAGTGGCGGTCATCAGGCCAAGGGTCAGTGCATAGATGAGTTTCATGGCGCGTTTTCCTTTGTTGCGTCAGTGATCGTGTTTGAGGTGGGATTTCGGAGTGACCTGCGTGGCAGGCCCGTTGGCGCGGGCAAATTCGGGCATGTCGCCTGTCCACTCATACGCCTGCGTGCCGGGCGGATTCACATACCAACCGGGGTCGGAATAATCGTCGGGGGCAATGCCCTCGCGCACCTTGACCACGCTGAACATGCCGCCCATTTCCAGCGGGCCATACGGCCCCCAGCCCGTCATCATCGGGATGGTGTTGTCGGGCAGTTCCATTGACATCTCACCCATGTCGGCCATGCCGGCAGTGCCCATTGGCATGTAGCCCGGTTGCTGGCGGCGGATCATCTGGGTCACGCGGCGCTTGTCCGTGCCGATGAAGGTCGGCAGGTCATGGCCCATGGCGTTCATCGTGTGGTGCGACTTGTGGCAATGGATTGCCCAGTCGCCTTCATGGATGGCGTCGAATTCATAGGCACGCATGGCACCGACGGGAATGTCGATGCTGACCTCGGGCCAGCGGGCGCTTTTGGGCACCCAGCCGCCATCGGTGCAGGTGACCTCGAAATCATATCCATGCATGTGGATCGGATGGTTAGTCATCGTCAGGTTGCCACAGCGCACCCGCACCCGGTCGCCCTTGTTGACAACAAGTGGGTCGATATCCGGGAAGATCCGGCTGTTCCACGTCCACATGTTGAAGTTGGTCATCTCGGCGACGCGCGGGATATAAGTGCCCGGGTCGATGTCATAGGCCGCCAGCAAGAAGGCAAAGTCGCGATCTACAGGCATGAAGGCCGGGTCGCGCGGATGCACGATAAACAGACCCATCATGCCCATCGCCATCTGCACCATCTCGTCGGCATGGGGGTGGTACATGAAGGTGCCAGACTTCGTCAGGTCGAACTCGTAGACAAAGGTCTTTCCGGGCGCGATCGCGGGATGGCTGAGCCCGCCGACGCCGTCCATCCCCGAGGGCAGGATCAGCCCGTGCCAATGCACGCTCGTGTGTTCGGGCAGACGGTTGGTGACGTAGATGCGCACGCGCTCGCCCTCGACCGCCTCGATGGTTGGGCCGGTGGACTGGCCGTTATAGCCCCACAGCCGCGCCATCATGCCATCAGCCATGATGCGTTCCACCGGCTCAGCGACAAGGTGAAATTCTTTGACGCCCGCGTTCATCCGCCACGGCAGCGACCAGCCGTTCAGCGTGACGACAGGATTATACTCGAGCCCCGCCATGGGGCGGTCAGGCACCTGCGTATAGGGGCTGTCGGTAAAGGCGGCCTCGGGCAGGTCACGGAAACGGGTTTCGGCGGCGGCGGCAGAGGCCAAAACGGCCCCCGCGCCCCCGGTCAGCAATTGACGGCGGTTCATTCGGCTCCTCCCGGGATCGGTCCCCAGATGACGGTTTTCAGATCGGATTCTGCGCGCCAGTAGGCTGCTTTGGCTTTTGCAGTCTCCAGTTCTGCCTCCAGCCCGTCGCGGGCGTCCTCGATCAGCTCGAAGGTCGACGTCAGCATCCCGTTGTAGGATTTCAGCGCCTCGCGGTCGATTTCGCGGCGCAACGGCAGCACCTCGTCGCGCCAGTGGCGGGCGATGTTGTAGGTGCCGGTGACGGCGGCATGGGCCGAGCGCGCCTCGGATCTGGCGTTGACCGCCCGCTGGGCTAGTGTATGGGCCGCGCGGCTGTATTCCAAAGCGCCTCGTCGCGAGGTCAGCGGCCCGGCATCGTACAGCGGGATTTCAAACCCCACCGCCAATACAGGCGAGGCTTCGGTTTCGCGGGCATCGCTCCGTTCGATTTCGACCCCGACGCTGAGATCTGCCGAGGACAGGCGCCGCGTCTGCGTGTCCAGACGATACTGCTGCGCGATGGCCTCAAGCTCAAGCTTGGCGATGGCCAGGTCGGTGCGGTGTTCAAGGGCCAACCGTTCCGCGTTGCTAGGCGCGGGCCTGCGACCGGGCAGCGAGGGCAGGCTGTCAGGCACATAGTAGTCGGTTCCGGTGCCATACAGCCCCATCAGCCGGGTCAGCTTTTCCTTGGCCAGCTGCGCTGCAAGCCGCGCCTCTGTGCGCTCAGCCGCCAGTTCGGCGGTAAATACATGCTCGCGCGCCTGGTCGGCCCGATTCATCGCCCCGGTGCGCCCCAGTTCGGCGGCCAACTCCGACGCAGCCTCGGCTGTGCCTTGCGCCCGCCCGATCATCGACGAGACCTCAAAGGCGGCGACAGCGTCGATCCAGGCGCGGCGCGTCTCGGCGGCCAGCGCGACGGTATCGGCCAAGGCCATCATCTGCGCTTGCCGAAAGCGCGTCTCGGCCAATTTGGTGCGTGGTTTCTGCGTGGCCAGATCAAGGATCGCCCCGGTCACCACCGCTTCGAGCGATCGGGCCAGCCCGGCCTCGCCAATGCCGCTGATCCCGATCTCCAGCCTTGGGCGCGGGCCAAGCGCAACGTCCCAAAGGTCCGTGGCGGACAGGCCCAACTCGGCATAGGCCGCCTGAATCCTGCGATTGTTCATAAGCGCGACCTGAACGGCGGTCTCGGGGCCAACGGTCTTGCCCGCAACCAGCGCCCTGACGCGGGCCTCGTTCGCGGCAACCTCGGCCGAGGTCTGCGCCCACGCGGCGCTGGCCCCGGTCGACCGTTTTGCACCGTCCTCGACAAAGCCAAACCCTGCGCGCGGGTCAGATGCCCTGTCCACCACCGTCTGATCGGTACATGCGGCCAACAGAACCAGCGAGGCCAAGCCCAACAAACGCGCGCTCATGTGCCACTTCCGGGCGCCTGAGCGTCGTTTAGTTGCCGCCAGTCGAGCGGCTCGGAAATGGCATGTGCCTTGTATGCGACACTCGGACCCGGCGGCAAAGGCGCCACCAATTTGGGATCGGCGGCACGGACAAGCGCACCACCGTCAGGTAGCACCAGCGGCTTTGCACAGCCTGCAAGCGCAAGCGGCACGAGGGCCGCGAAACGATATTTCATGGAAAGACTCCGGAGGGATCAATGGCAACGGCGCAAAATGCGCCCGCGATGCACGATGATCAGACCCGTGGAGGACGCTTCAGCCCAAATGGCCCCGACTGTTTGCGCGGAGATGTGCTGTCCCAATCGCGCGGCAGAGATGTTTCGCGAAACGCGGTCGGCCGCTCGCCGATCTGAAAAAGGAAGTCGACAGAGCAGACCTTGTCACAGCAAGTGTTCTGATCGATGAACGTGCTGATATGCGCGGACTTGCCGTAATTGGCATGCATCATGTGGCCCGCTTGCGTATGCGCCTGATGTGCGCCGACTTCGGTGATACCACATCCCGTTTGCCCGAACGCGGCTTGGGCTACGACCGGAGAGATCGTAACCGAAAGACCCGCCAAAACGACAAGCATGGTAAGAATGAACCGTTTCACCATGCCGAAATCGATGACCGAAGCCGTGAAGCAGGGCAACTCACGAAAGCGTCATCTGGTTGGCAGAATAGGTCTTTTCGAGTCACGCCCAGACCACTGTTGCAAGGACGTGCTTGCAACTGACCATAACAGTAGAGGCACAATAGCAAATAACTGCGTGACTTGTTCCGCATTGGACCTGTCGCGCTTTCGTGCCGCCCCAAAAGCTCGTTAGGGGGCACAAGACGCTGTGCTGGAGGTCGGGAGCGGGAATTCACGCTGGTTAGCGCAGGCGCGACATGTCGCCCTTGATGCGCCGGATCGGGATTGAGGATTCAAGCGAGGCGACACCGGGGATCTTGGTCAGGCGAACCGTCAGGAACTGTTCGAACTCTTCCAGATCCCGCACAGAGATTCGTAGCAAGTAATCCCTGTTTCCGGTCATCAGCCAGCAATCTACGACCTCGGGACATATTGCGATTGCACGCTCGAAATGCACCAGACGGCTGTCGATCTGGCGGTCGAGCTTGACCGACACAAAGATGCTCATCGAGAAGCCCAGCTTCCTTTCGTCCACATGGGCGCTGTACCCCTTGATGATGCCGCTAGCCTCCATGATGCGGATGCGCCGGGAGCAGGGCGATGGCGACAGGCCGACCTGTTCGCTAAGTTCCTGATGCGAGATTCGGGCATCGGTCTGCAACGCGTGCAGGATCTTCAGGTCTGTTTCATCCAGTGTCTGTCTCATCCACAATCCCCTTAGCTGATTTCTCGAAAAATCATTGAATTTTTAGCGGATGCAACCAAAGAATCTACTTTTTCTGGCCAGTTTGTCATTTTCAGTCAAGCGCCTTGTGGCATCCTGCGCGCTGGCAAGGAGGACCACATGACCAAGATCAGCACCTTTCAGGACGAGGACGCCATTGAAACCGCCGAGTGGGTCGAGGCGCTCGACTCCCTGATGCAGGTCTCGGGCCCGGACCGTGCTCAGTTCGTTCTGAACAAGGTGCAGGACCATGCGCGTAGGTTGGGTGTCACCACTGCGGGGCTGCCCTACTCGTCATACCGCAACACCATTCCGCTGGCACGTCAGCCCGCCTATCCCGGCGATATGGCGATGGAAGAGCGCATCACTTCGATCATCCGGTGGAATGCGCTGGCCATGGTGATGCGCGCCAACAAGGCGTATGGCGAGCTTGGTGGGCATATTGCCTCTTTTGCATCCGCGGCCGAGATCTTCGAAGTGGGTTTTAACCATTTCTTTCGCGCCAAATCGGACGAATTCGGCGGCGACCTTGTCTACTTTCAGCCCCACTCTGCGCCGGGGGTCTATGCCCGCGCCTTCCTCGAAGGACGGCTGAGCGAGACGGATATCTCCAACTATCGGCAGGAGGTGCCTGGCAAGGGGCTGTGTTCCTATCCGCATCCCTGGCTGATGGACGAGTTCTGGCAATTGCCAACCGGCTCCATGGGGATCGGCCCGCTGTCGGCGGTATACCAGGCGCGTTTCATGCGATACCTGCAGGCGCGGGGGATGGCAGAGACGCAGGACAGGCATGTCTGGGGCGTGTTCGGTGACGGCGAAATGGATGAACCCGAGTCCATTGCGGGGCTTACTCTCGCCGCGCGCGAGGGGCTCGACAATCTGACCTTCATCGTGAACTGCAATCTGCAGCGTCTGGACGGTCCCGTGCGCGGCAACGGCCAGATCATACAAGAGCTGGAATCGCTGTTCATCGGCGCAGGCTGGAACGTGATCAAGGTGCTCTGGGGGTCCGAATGGGACAACCTTTTTGCTCGCGACACAGACCACGCCCTGCTGCGTCGTTTCGCGGAGACCGTTGACGGCGAGTATCAGAATCTCGGGTCCAAAAACGGCGACTACAACCGCACGAAATTCTTCGACGCCGATCCGGCCACTGCGCGCCTGGTCGCGCATATGTCGGACGAAGAGATCCACAAGCTGAAGCGTGGCGGACACGACCTGAAAAAGCTCTACGCCGCCTTTGCTGCCGCGAAGGCACATAAGGGGCGTCCGACGGTCATCCTCACCAAGACCAAGAAAGGCTACGGCATGGGGGGCGCGGGGGAATCGCGGATGATCGCGCACCAAGCCAAGAAGCTCGATATTGAGGCGCTGAAGGCGTTCCGCGACCGGTTTGCCCTGCCGCTGACGGATCAGGCGGTCGAGAGCCTTGCGTTCTTCCATCCCGGTGAAGACAGCCCCGAGATCGCCTATCTGAAGGACCGCCGTGCGGCGCTTGGCGGCTATCTGCCACGGCGACCGGACCGTGCGGATTCCATGGCACCGCCGCGCCCGCCGCTTGAGAAATACGCGAAGTTCGCCATCTCGGCGGATGGCAAAGAGATGTCCACCACCATGGCCGCGGTGCGGATGATGAGCGGGCTGCTGAGGGACAAGGCCTTTGGCCCGCGCGTGGTCCCGATCGTCGCGGACGAGGCCCGCACCTTTGGCATGGACAATCTGTTCCGACAGATCGGTATCTATGCGCCGGGTGGACAGGCTTATGAGCCCGAAGATGCGGGTTCCATGCTCTACTACAAGGAGTCTGCCGATGGACAGCTGCTGGAAGAAGGGATCACCGAGGCCGGCGCAATCAGCTCTTGGACCGCTGCGGCCACCGCCTATTCGACCCACGGAACGGAAATGCTGCCGATCTACATCTACTACTCGATGTTCGGTTTCCAGCGGGTCGGCGACCTGATCTGGGCGGCGGCGGACCAGCGTGCTCGCGGCTTTCTACTGGGCGCCACGGCGGGTCGCACGACCCTTTCGGGAGAAGGGCTGCAGCACCAAGACGGCTCCAGCCATCTCTGGGCGGCGGCGGTCCCGAACTGCCGCGCCTATGACCCATGTTTTGCCGGTGAACTGGCAGTGATCATGGACCACGGCATGACCCGGATGCTGGACGAAAAGCGCGATGAATTCTTTTACATCACGGTCATGAACGAAAATTATGCCCAGCCCAACCTGCCGGACGGGGCCGCAGAGGGCATCGTCAAGGGGATGTACAGGCTGGAGAGCCGTGCCGGCGACGGGCCGCGCGTGCGGCTGCTTGGCTCCGGCACCATCTTGCGTGAGGTGATCGCGGCTGCCGGAATCTTGGAGGGGTATGGCATTGCCGCTGACATCTTTTCCGTTACGTCGTTCAGCGAGCTAGCCCGCGACGCGGCGGAGGCTGATCGGAACACGCGGCTTGGCACGCCCGCGACATCTCACCTAGAGACCTTGTTGCCCGGACGAGCGCCTGTGGTTGCGGCCAGCGACTATGTGCGCGCCGTGCCAGGGCAGATCGCGCCCTATCTAGATATGCGGATGACGATACTTGGCACAGATGGGTTTGGTCGCTCTGCCAGTCGTGCAGCGCTGCGCCGGTTCTTTGAGGTCGACCGCCAGCATGTGGCGCTGGCTGCCATCGACGCGTTGGTCCGCACCGGAGAGGTCGAGGCGGCGTTGCTTCAGAAAGCATCTGCCGACCTGGAGATCGATCTGTCGGCCTCCGCCCCCTGGCAGTTGTGAGGGAGGCAAAGATGACCCGAATGATAGACATTCAAGTACCCGATATCGGCGACGTTGCCGATGTTCCCGTGGTTGAGATCGCAGTGTCCGTGGGCGATGAAGTCGCGGCCGATGACACGCTGCTGGTGGTGGAAACCGACAAGGCGACGCTTGATATTCCCAGCCCGGAGGGGGGGCGGATCGCCGCGCTGAAGGTTGTGCCGGGGGATCGCGTCAGTCGAGGAACATTGATCGCGGTAATGGAAGTCAGTAGCGCCGCCGCTGAGGCGTTGCCCGAACCGCCCGAGGCGGAAGCAAAACCTGAGACGCCAAAACCGATTTCGACACAACCGGAAGGGTCGCGGCCTGTCGTTGCATCGCTGCAGACTGAAGCAGCTGCTATGCCAACCGGTCTGGGTAAGCAGTCCCATGCGACGCCGTCGACTCGTAAATTTGCACGCTCTCTGGGGGTGGACGTTGCCTCGGTGCCCGGCACCGGCCCAAAGGGGCGGATCCTGCGCGAGGACGTGGAACGCTATGTAAAGATGCGCATGCAGAACGTCGCCACCGGTCAGACCGGCGCAGGAAATCTGCCGCTGTCCGAGCTTCCAGAGTGGCCCCGGGTCGACTTTGCCCGGTTCGGACCGGTGGAACGCCAACCGCTCTCACGCATTGCCCGGTTCTCTGGTCCAGCGCTTGCGCGGAATTCGCTGGTAATTCCGCATGTCTGCAACTTCGACAAGGCCGATGTCACCGAGCTGGAGCAGTTCCGCAAGGAGTTGAACGCCGAGGCGGGATCGACTGATGCGAAGATTACTATGCTGGCTTTCACGGTGAAGGCGGTGGTCGCCGCGCTGAAAGCTTTTCCGCGTTTCAACGCTTCGCTGGATGGCGATGAGTTGGTGGTCAAATCCTACTGGAATATCGGGGTCGCCGCCGACACGCCTGACGGTCTTGTCGTGCCGGTCGTCAAACAGGCCGATCAAAAGGGGCTGCGCGATGTCGCCGCAGAGATGTCGGAACTGGCAGGCGCGGCCCGCGTCGGAAAACTGAAGCCCGCCGACATGCAGGGGGCCACCTTCACCATCTCGTCACTGGGTGGGGTCGGCGGCACCGGGTTCACGCCGATTATCAACGCCCCGGAGGTCGCCATCCTCGGCATGACTCGTGCCGAGATCCAGCCGGTCTGGGATGGCGAGTCATTCCGGCCGCGTCTTGTTCAGCCGCTGAGCCTGAGTTGGGATCACCGCGTCGTCGATGGCGTTCTCGCCGCGCGATTCCTGGCCCATGTCTCTCGCAGTCTGGGTGACTTTCGACGCCTCTCGGTCTGAGCGGTCACCCGAGCCGGGTTACCGTCACAGTCGCACGATCAACGGAAAGATATCCCCCTTGCGTGTCGCCGAAACGGGCCGCGCCGGGGTCACGTCGCCGGACTGCGGTAGCTTTCGAAGTTGCCGCACACGCCGATAGACTGCCCAGAGACATGCCGGGCGCGATCAGAGGCAAGAAACGCCGCCATATCGGCGATCTCTTCCATTTCAACCATGCTATGCATCGAGATGTTGTGCAGGAACTTCTGCATATAGGCTTCCGGCTCCATGCCTTTGGCAAGAGCTTGTTCGGAGATCACGCGCAGCCCGCGCGGGCCGTTGACGAAGCCGGGCAGAATGGAATTCACCCTTACACCGACCTCACCCAGTTCCATCGCCAGGGTTTCGGTCAGGCCGCGCACGGCATGTTTTGTGACCGAGTATGGCAGGCGCAGGGGCATCCCCATCCGTCCGGCAGTCGATGACATGTTGATGACGGCGCCGCTGTTCTGCTTTCGGAAATAGGGGGCGGCGGCGCGCGCCATGTGGAACATACCACTGATGTTGACCCCCATCACGTCCGCCCATTCGCTATCTGCGATCTCGTCGAAGGCTTTCGTGGGCCCCGAGACGCCGGCATTGTTGACGAGAACATCCAGACGGTCAAAAGCCGCGCCAAAATCCTCAAATGCCTGGGCCACATCGTCCGGCCGGGACACGTCGGCACGGACGAGGATCGCGCCAGGCAGCAGATTGTGCACGTCATCCAGTGCCGCCTGCGATACATCGCAGAGGCACAGATCGGCACCGAGTTCCGAAAAACGCTTTGCGATGGCCAGTCCGATGCCGGAGGCACCGCCGGTGATAATCGCCGTCTTGCCGGTCAGATTCATTTTCAGTCTTTCCGTGATTTGCTTCGTTTTGGCGTCTTTGTTTTCTTGGCTGTGCCCGTGTTCACCAGTTCCATGTTTCGGCGGAAGTAGCGGGCGGAATACCAAATATCACCGGCCATGGCACGCGCAGCGGTTCGGTGGTCATTGACGAGACAGGCCTCGATCAGCCTTTCGTGGAACAGGGTGCCGGCCCGGAAGAAGGGAAGGGGGTCTTCCAGATTCCGATGCGCATTCATCAGATAGGGGCTGGCCCGTAACCATAGACCGTTGATGATATCCATAAGCTGGGGCATCTGGGCTATTTCGTAGAGTGCGAAATGGAACCTGAAGTTCGATTTCATGATCGCGTCCGAATCGTTTTTCTCGATACCCCGAATCATCGTCTTATTCAGTTTTTGCAGTGTCCGGACATCTTCAGAACGGGTCCGGCGGGCGGCTTCTCCGGCGGCTAAACCCTCGACCGACATGCGGACGCGGGTCAACTCGCGAAACATCTCGGTGGTGAAGGGCGTGACCTGAAATGTGCGATTGGGAAGTTGCACGAGCGCGCGCTCTGCAACCAGTCTTTGCAGGGCTTCCCGCACGGGCATCGGGCTGGTGCCCAAGCCTGCGGCAAGGTTGCGGATTGTCAGGCTTTGCCCCGGTGAAAAAGCGCCATCGAACAGCCCCTCGCGAAGACGCTGATACACCTGCGTCTGGATAGTTGCAGACTCAATCTGTCCCAGATTCGCCATAGGTCAAAACTCCTCGAACATCAGTGTGCACCACCAACTCACGAAATCACTAGCACGATTTTTCGCGCTGTAAAATCGTGATCACGGATCACAAATATCTTGACGGCATTTGCTCGGCGCGGCTAGTCATGAAGCAATTCGAGGCACCACGTTCGGGAGGAGAATCATGGAGCCGCTTGCCATAATCGGCTGTGGATTGATCGGTCGGGGTTGGGCTGTCTGCTTTGCTCGCGCTGGGGTTTCGGTGCGTCTTTGGGACCCTACGCCGGGTGTGGCCGACGCGGCCATCGACTGGATCTCCACAACTCTGGCGAACATGGCTGATGCGGGTTTAACCGACGCCCAGGATGTCGCCGCGATCGCCAAGAAAGTCACCGTTTGCCAAACATTGGCAGAGGCTGTGGACGGCGTGCGCCACGTCCAGGAATGCGCGCCGGAAAAGATTGAGATGAAGCGGTCGCTTTTCGCTGAACTCGATCGGCTGACGCCCCGGGGCGCGGTGATTGCAAGCTCTGCCTCTGCGCTCATGGCCTCTTCTTTCACTGAGGAATTGCCGGGCCGCGGACGGTGTCTGGTGGCACATCCAGTCAATCCGCCACATCTGGTTCCGTTGGTCGAGGTCGTTCCGGCCCCTTGGACAGAGCCGGAGGTGGTTGAACGCACAGTCGCGCTGATGGCGGACATCGGACAAAAGCCGATCCGGCTGGACCGGGAGATCGACGGCTTTGTCCTGAACCGACTTCAGGCCGCAATCTTGGACGAGGCCTTCCGCCTCGTCGATGATGGGTACGCCGATGCCGAAGGTGTGGATGCCTGCATTCGTGACGGGCTGGCGATGCGGTGGGTCTTTATGGGCCCGTTCGAGACCATCGACCTGAACTCTCCCAAGGGGGTGCGGGAATATGTCGAGCGCTATCAGCCCATGTTTCGCGGTCTGACCAGCACCATGGGCACCAGCGCCGACTGGTCCGGTCCGGTTCTGGACCGGATCGAAGCTCAGCGACGCGAGAGACTAGAAGAATCCGAACTGCCGGAACGGCAGGCGTGGCGTGACAGGCAGCTTATGGCGCTGGCCGCGTTCCGACGCCAGCAGGCCGACGCCGGGAAACCCAAAGTCAGGACAGAGCTATGAGCCGCGACCCAGTTATCATCACCTGCGCCGTAACCGGTGGGATTCACACGCCGACGATGTCGCCACACCTGCCGGTAACACCGCAAGAGATTATCGACGACGCCCTGGGTGCCGCAGGGGCAGGGGCATCGGTGCTGCACCTTCACGCCCGCGACCCCGAGAACGGTCGCCCGGATCAGAGCATCGAAGGCTTCATGCGCTTTCTGCCGCAGCTCAAGCAGGCGACCGGGGCGGTCATCAATCTGACGTCGGGCGGCTCACCGCATATGTCTCTGGAAGAGCGCGTGCAGCCTGCGAAGCAGCTCAAGCCGGAAGTGGCCTCGTTGAACATGGGGTCGATCAATTTCGGTCTGTTCCCGCTGGTCGACAAATATCCAGAGTTTAAACACGACTGGGAGCGGGAGCATCTGGAGGCCACCCGCGATGTCGTGTTCAAGAACACGTTCAAGGACATCGAATATATCCTGAAGAGCTGCGGTGCCAACGGCACCCGGTTTGAGTTCGAGTGTTACGACATCTCACACCTCTACAACCTCGCCCATTTTGTTGACCGGGGTCTCGTGAAGCCGCCTTTCTTCGTGCAGTCGGTGTTCGGGATTCTCGGCGGAATCGGTGCGCATCCTGAGGATGTCTCGCATATGAAACGCACGGCGGATCGCCTGTTCGGTGACGATTACCGATGGTCGGTGCTGGGCGCGGGTGCAAGCCAACTGCGTGTCGTGGCCCAGGCCGCGGCCATGGGCGGCAATGTACGGGTGGGGCTTGAGGATTCGCTTTGGGCCGGTCCCGGCCGCATGGCGACATCCAGCGCCGAACAAGTCCGGCTGGCCCGGCAGATCATCGAGGGTCTCGGGCTCACCATCGCAAGCCCGGACGAGGCGCGCAAACTTCTGGACCTCAAGGGGGGCGCGGAAGTCGGTTTTTGAAACCAACTACAACCCGGGTCGAATGATCGGCCCGTCATCTCGGGGAGGAGAAAACATGAAAAGAAGAACAGTGCTAAAAGGCATGGCCGCAAGCGCAGGTGCTGCGCTGGGTATGAATGCCACCTATTTGCGCGCGCAATCCGGACCGATCCGTGTTGGCGTGTCCTACGCCCTGACCGGCGTCGGTGCGCCCGTGGGCACGCAGTTCCTGCAAGGAACCGAAATCGCCGCCATGCAGGTCAACCGGGCTGGCGGCATCAACGGTCGCGAGATCGAACTGATCGTGCGCGATGACAAGTACAACAGCGCCGAATCCGTGGCCGTCACCCGCGAATTGGCTGGTGATGGGGTGAACCTGATCATCGGCGGCTCGCAGACCGTGACGGCCCTTGGCATCGCGCCGCTGGCGCCGGAACTGGGTGCTCTGATCGTGATCGCGGGCGCCGCCGGGATGCCGGTGACGCACCAGTTGTTCAACAAGAACATCTTCCGCACCGTGTCTAATAACTACACCCAGTACGGTTCTTTCGGTCGGTCTCTGATCGAAAGCCATCCGGATGTGAAAACCTGGATTTCGATGGCGCCTGACGGCGACTTTGGCCGCGATTCCGCTTTGTTCTTCGGCAACGCTGTCAAGAAATACTCCGTCGAAGCCGCCGGAGAAGAGGCGACCGTTCTCGATACGATCTACACGCAGGGGACGGCGACGGACTTCCGTACGCAGATCAACGCGCTGATGTCTTCGGACGCCGAGGGGCTGTATATCGGGGTCGCGGGCGCGGCGCAGATCAGCTTCTTCCAACAGGCACGCTCGGTCGGCCTGTACGACAAGTTCAAGGTCATCGGCGAGGTCGGCAACGGTGAAGTCACTGGCAAGGCGATGGGGCGGAACACCTATCCCAACCTCTGGTCTGTGTCCTATTGGAACCACGGGCTAGAACCTTTTAAGAGCAACCCGCTCAGCCAGCAGCTATACGACGACTATGTCGATCTGACCGGGGATCCGTTCCCACCGGCACTGATCATGGCCGGGCAGCGCAGTGCGATGGGCCTGTTCGATGGCATCCGCAAGGCGGGTTCTACTGAGACCGAAGAGGTCGTCGCGGCCATGGAGGGCATGACCTTCGACACCCCCGCTGGCCCCTGTTACTTCCGTCCCGAAGATCACCAGATGCTTTGCACCAACTATTACTCGCAGATGGGGCCCTCTAGGGAAGAACCCTACTATGATGTGATGCAGATGGCACAGATCGACGCCGCCGAAATGGTCGAACCCGCCAATCCGGGGAAGCCTTTCTCTCTCGGCGAGATCGAATGATGCTTTCCCAGGCTGTATTTGTCCTGTTCAACGGTCTGGCATCCGGGATGGCTTTCTTCCTGGTTGCCGCAGGCCTGACATGGGTTTTCGGAATCCTCAAACTCCTGAACCTCGCGCATGGTGCCTTTTTCATGCTGGGGGCATATATCGCCTACACGATCGGGGGGTCCTGGCCGGAATCGGTCTGGGCCTTCCTCGGCGTGGCGCTGCTTTCGGCCATGGCCGTCGGAGCCCTCGGGTATCTGACCGATCTGATTGTTCTGAAACGATTGAGAGGTGTGGATTACCACTATGCCCTCATCGCGACGTTCGGTCTGATGCTGTTTTGCGAAGGGGTCGCCAAGGCGATCTGGGGCACTGACTATTTTGCCGTCATGCCGCCGCCCGAGGTCGACCGCGCCATCGTTATCGGCGGGTCTTATATCTCGCTCTACACGATTTTCGTGATCGGGCTGGGCATCCTGACGTTCTTGGTGCTTGAAATCATCATGCACCGGACCTGGGCGGGCAAGATCATGCGCGCGGTGTCCAATGATCCCTGGATGTCGGGGACCGTCGGTATCAACGTGCCAATGGTGCTGATGCTGTCCGTGATCGCAAGCTTCGCGCTTGCAGGCTTTGCCGGCGGCATTCTTGTTCCCAACCAGGCCTTGTCGACCCATGTCGGCGCGTCCTTCGTGCTCTTTGCGTTCCTGGCAGTCGTGATCGGTGGCTTGGGCAGCATTCGCGGCACGTTCATCGCCTGCATCATGCTGGGCATCGTCGAAAGCGCCAACGCGACCTTCCTTTCACAATATGGCGGCATCGCAATCTATGTGCTGTTGGCCGTTTTCCTCGTCTGGAAGCCGAACGGCCTTTTCCCCGCACAAGGAGCCACCTGAAATGGGTCAGAGGACTTTAAACATCGGCGCCACAACTGGCACGCCGATAACCGTATGGCTTGGCCCAGTCGCGCTGACCATTCTGGTTGTACTACTGTACTTCGCCCCGCATCTGGTCAATCCCGGCATACTCTTCGTCGTCGGGATGACCCTGATCCAGTCGGTCTTTGCACTGTCATGGAATCTGCTGTTCGGATATACCGGACTGCCGTCCTTTGGTCATGCCGGGTTCTACGCCATCGGTGCCTATTTCACCGGTGCCGCGCTACGCTACGATTTCCAACTGCACTTTCTGGTGACGCTGGTAATCGCTGGTTTGCTGGGCGCGCTTGTCGCGCTGGCAATTGGCGTCGTCGCGCTGAAGCGGCTGACGGGCATATTCCTTGCGGTTCTCACGGTGGCGTTGACCGAGGCCTTGGGCAAGATCATCGGGTTCTCGCCAGCGCTGGGTGAGCAGGACGGGTTGGGCAACATCCCGCGTCCTATCATGGACTTCGGACTGTTCACTGTCGACCTGACCCACGGGGACGATTACTACCGTTTCCTTGTGGTGGCAGTGGTGGCGATCGTTGCCGGACTCTGGTGGGTGGTGCATTCGCGATTGGGCCGGGCGTTCAGAGCGGTGCGCGACGACGCGGATCGCGCGCGTTTTGTCGGCATCGACGTGCTGCGCTACCGGGTTTACTCCTTCATGATCTCGGGCGGTACAGCGGCGCTCGCGGGTGCTCTGTCCGCCCCATTGACCCGCATCGTGACGCTGGATCAGGTCAACTGGCTGGCGTCCACGCAACCAATCCTGAATTCACTGCTTGGTGGCTTCACCTCCTTCTGGGGGCCGATTGTTGGGTCCGTCGCCTTTTCCACCATCAACTACTGGACACGGAGCTTCCCGGGTCTGTCGGAAATGATGGTCGGTGGCATTCTCGTGGTGGTCATCCTGGTGGCGCCCACCGGCATCGTTGGCATGCTGGGCAAGCTGCGAGACCGGTTCACAAAGAACGGAGACAAGGCATGACTGCGACACCGCTGCTCGAAGCCCGTGACCTTTGCGTGTCCTACGGCGCATTCGATGTGATCAAGAGCGTCAGCTTTTCGGTTCCTGAACAGGAGGCAATGGCGATCATCGGGCCCAACGGTGCCGGCAAGACGACGCTGTTCAAGGCGCTGACCGGAGAAATCTCGTGCAAGTCCGGCACGGTCGCCTTCCGCGGCAGTGAGGTCACCGGCATGCCGGCCCACAAGCGGACGGCGGTCGGGATGGGGCGCACCTTTCAGGTGTCCCGCGTCTTCCTCGACATGACTGCGACCGAAAACCTGATCGTCGCCCTCGAATCCCGGCACCGCAACAAGCGAGAGCGGGTCGGCGGTTGGTGGCGGACCAGCCCCGCTGACCAGTTGCGGAATGAGGCAGAAGACCTGCTTGACCAACTCAATATCGGATATTTGCGCAACGAGGTCGCGGCGACGATCTCTCACGGTGACAAGAAGAGGCTGGAACTTGCCCTCGCGCTCGCCCTTGAACCGACCATCCTGATGCTGGACGAGCCGACAGCCGGGATGGCCCCTGCTGACCGGATGCAGATCGTCGACATGATCCTGGATATCCGCAAGCAGAAAGGCGTGGCGGTGGTCATGACGGAACACGACATGGACGTGATCTTTGCGATTGCCGACTCCGTCATGGTCATGAACTACGGCGAGGTCATCGCCTCTGGCACCGTCGACGAGGTGCGCAACAGTCCGACGGTTCGCAAGGTTTATCTCGGGGAGGATATGTACAATGCTGCAGGTTGAGAACCTGAATGCCTTCTACGGGCAAAGCCACATCCTGCACGGCATCAGCCTGGAAGTTCCGGATTGCGGTCGGACCACTGTGCTGGGCCGCAATGGTGCCGGCAAGACAACCTTGCTGAAATCCATCGCGAACTCTGGTCCGCGGGTTGATGGCAAGGTCGCAATCGGCAACGCGCCGACTGGCCGGACCGCTTGGTTCAAACGCGCCAAGCACGGGCTCGCTCTGGTGCCAGAGGATCGTCGGATCTTCACTCATATCTCGGTTGAAGAGAATATCGAATTGGGGCGTTTTGGCGCCTCGGCGGACCGGCCGATGGTGAAGCTCGATCAGATATACGAATGGTTCCCGATGTTGGGGCCTTTGCGCGCCCGGTTGGGCGGACAGCTCAGCGGCGGACAGCAACAGATGCTAGCGGTCGCCCGTGCGGTCGCCTCGCGTCCACGGCTCTTGTTGCTGGACGAGCCGACAGAGGGGCTTGCCCCCGTCATTGTCGAGGAACTGGCCGCCATTGTTGCGAAGATTTGCAACGAGCTCGACATCACCTTGTTGCTGGTGGAGCAGAACATCTGGTTCAGCCGGCAGACCACGGATCACGTCTATGTCCTCGACACGGGCACGGTGGCCTTCTCCGGCAGCTGGCAGCAGTTCGACGCAGACGAGTCCGTGCGCAATCGACATCTGGCAATCGCCTAAAGACATTCTGGGAGGAAAATCATGACACAACGCTTTGAAGGGCGGACCGCGCTCGTCACCGGTGGCGCGAACGGTATCGGCCGCGCCAGCGCCATCCGTTTCGCGGAACAGGGCGCAAAGGTCGCCATCCTCGACATCGAGGACGGGCCGCTGGAAGAAACCGCAGAGGCGATCCGCAAGGCAGGCGGCACAGTTTGCCCGATCGTAACCGATATGCGCAACCGTGAGACCGTCAAGGAAGCGATCGACAAAGCCACAGCAGAACTAGGCCCAATCGACCTGCTTCTGAACAATGTGGGCCAGACCGCACGCAAGAACTCGTCAGAATTCCTCGACTCCGTACCGGAAACCTGGGATTTCGTCATCGATCTGAACCTGATGGTCACCTTCTATGTGACTTGGCTGATTGCTCCGGGAATGCGCGATCGCGGCTTTGGCAAGATCGTCAACATCTCTTCTGACTCCACTCTGATCGGTGACCGGACCATCGTCGATTACGCGGCGGCGAAATCCGGCGTGACCGGCTTCACCCGTGGTCTTGCCCGCGAACTTGCCCCGCATGGCATCAACGTGAATGCTGTCGCGCCCGGCGTTACCAACACGCGCGGCCCCAAGCAGCTTGCGAAAGAGGTCTACGAGGCGGCGCTGCGCGAGATCCCCATTGGCCATTTCGCGGAACCCGAAGACATCGCCAACGCAATCACCTTCCTTGCCAGTGACGAGGCGCGCTGCATCACCGGGCAACTTCTGGTGGTCAACGGCGGCCGAATTTTCCACTGAGGAGAAAACAGATATGATGCACAACACAGGAAAAAGCTGGATCAACTACGATCTTGTCGGGCCGGACGACGCGCCGGTGGTCTGCATGTCGCATTCGCTGACCTCGGATTACGGGATGTGGGCCGAACAGGTCCCCATCCTGCTCAAGGAAGGGTTTCAGGTCCTGCGCATCGACACTCGGGGTCATGGTGGCAGCACGGCGACTCCCGGCGAATATACCATCGACGAGCTGTCGGGCGACATTATCAGCGTGCTGGATGCGTTGGGCTTCACAAGCGGCGTCCACATGATCGGCCTGTCCATGGGCGGCATGATCGGTCAGGTCATCGCTGCGGACAGACCTGGTCGTTTTGCCTCGCTCATGGCGTGTTGCACGGCGGCAAGCTGGACCGGCGATACCGAACTGATGCAAGGGCGGATCAAGGCGGTCCGGGAATCCGGCTCGCTGGAAAGCATCGTGGCCGCCAACATGGAACGCCGCTACGGTCCTGGCTTTCAAAAGCAGCGCCCGCTGCGCTGGAATGCTCTGCGGGATACGTTTCTGGGCACGTCTCTCGACGGCTACTTTGGCTGTATGAATGCCTGCTTGACACATAACGTGCTGCCGCGGTTGGGGCAGGTGGATGTGCCGACGCTGGTCCTTGCGGGGTCCCAGGACCCGACGACACCACCTGCGGACAACAAGATTATCGCCGACGCCATCCCCGGGGCGCGCTACGCCGAGATCGAGGGCGGGTATCACTTTCCGAACGTCGAGTTCGCGGATGAATTCAACCGCATCATGGTCGACTGGCTGAGAGAGGTGCGCGGCTGATGCCGCGCACGTCGCTTCAATGGTAGGTGCGTCCGTTGTCTATGGCGAGCGCGATACCGGTGACGGCAGAGGCTTCTTGCGACATGAGGAACAGAATGCCGTTGGCAATCTGGTCCGGCTCGCAGAGCCGCTTCATCGCGTAGACCGAGGCCAACGCCGCACGTCCCTCCACATCGTCGGGAGAGACCCCCGCATCGGTCATCGGGGTCACCGTGGCGCCCGGGCAGATCACATTGACGCGGATCTCCGGAGCCAGCTCTTTGGCGATGCTCTTCGAGAACATCATCGCAGCAGCCTTGGACGCTGCATAGGCGGAACCTGTCAACGACGGCGACAGCGCCTGCGCCGAGGCGATGTTGACGATTGCCGCATCGCCTGTCTTGCCCGCCTCGCGCAGATAGGGCAGCGCGGCTTTGCAGATGTTGAACGTGCCCAGCACGTTCACGTCCAGAACCTTGCGGAATTCCTCCGTCCCCAGGTCGTCGATGCTGGCCATTGTCAGGATACCGGCGGAGTTCACGATTCCGTCGAGCCCTCCAAGATCCGCAGCCGCCTGGGCAACCACCTTTTCAGCCGCAGCCGCATCAGTGACATCCAACCCATAGGATGTGCCGCCGGCGGCTTTTGCTGTCGCTTCAGCCGCCGCAACGTCAAGGTCGACCAGCGCCAGCGCCGCGCCTTCGCGTGCGAAAATCTCGGCGGTTTCGCGGCCGATCCCAGATCCCGCACCAGTGATCAAGATCTTTCGACCTTTCAATCTTTCGGACATCTCTCCTCCTTCAGAATGTTCTCGTTGCGTTGTCGCATTACTCTGCCCCGATCTCAGGGCCGGGTTCCAATACCTTCGGGGGCCGGGTTCGATACCCGGCTGGCATCATGAACCTGCAGACCCGGCATATGCGCTATTTCGTGGCGGTCGCGGAAGAGTTGAATTTCCACCGCGCCGCCGACCGTTTGCACATGTCGCAGCCCGCCTTGTGGCGCCAGATACGCGACTTGGAAATCACGCTTGGCGCCACCCTGTTGAACCGCGATCCGCGCGGGATCTCTCTTACCGCTTCAGGCGCGGCCTTTCTGGAGGACTGCGGTGACATCCTTGAACGGATGGAGCACAGCTGCCAGCGCGCCCGCAGGATTGCGAACGGGCAGGGTGGCACGCTCAACATCGCCTTCAACGAGATCGCAGGACGGCGGGCGGAATTGCCCCGGTTCCTGCACGCCTTTCGCGAATCCTTTCCCGGCGTAGACCTGCAGCTTCATGTTCTGATGTCGCAAGCTCAGGTCGACGCGCTCAGGTCAGGAGAGGTTGATGCCGGATTTCTGTTCCGGCAGCGCAGCGATCGCTCGGAATTTCAGTCCTGCCGCATCGCAGAAGACGGCTACGCGCTGGCCATGCCACGTGGGCATCCACTGGCGCGCACGCCGACGCTGATGCTTGCTGACTTGGCAGGCACGCCACTGATCATGCCGAATCCGCGGTCCAACGGAGCAGTGCATGACCGCGTGCAATCGGCCTTTCGCAAGGCAGGCGTGTCGCCGAAGGTTTCCCAGTACGCGGATAACGAGAACACAATCGTCAACTTGGTCTCTGCCGGGATCGGGTTGGCCTTTCTCAACACATCGTTCCGGCCGAGTGAACGGAACGGCGTGGTGTTGCGCCCGCTGGACGACCTATGCATGTCAGTGGATCTCGAATTGGCCTGGAAGGCGACCAACAGTAATCCGGCGCTGGCGCGATTCGTAGAGCTTGTCGGTTCTCTTGCTGGTGATCTCGAACTGATGGCGTCGCTGATGGAGACAGGAATGGGTTGAGGGCTTGATGCCCGCCGGGTATCGCCACCGGTCGCAGACGGTATTTGTGCAGTGTCGGGAACTCGGTAGCCTCTGGAGAAACGGGATCAGGCGGTCCGCCCAAGGGATCGCTGAAAGGGAGGAAATGATGAACGTGCAGAACACCATAGAAAACACCAATACGGAAACCATGCAGGAGCGGGCCAAGCGTATCGCGCCAATTATCCGCGCCGAGGCCGAGGAATCCGAGCGCATCGGCACCATGACAGCCAAGTCCGTGGCCGCGATGAAAGAGGCGGGTCTTTTCTGGATGCTGGTGCCCGAAAGCGTCGGCGGCTACGGCGCGCCCATGACCGATTGCATGCAGGCCTGGGAAGAGATTGGCGCGGCGGACGGATCCGCCGGATGGTCGCTGATGGCCAATTCCAGCGGAACAGCTGCCGCCTACGCCTATTGCAGCGACGAGGCCGTGGTCGAAATGTTCGGAACGGCGCAAAACCCCAAACGACCGATTATGGCCGGAATGCTTGGACCGGGCGGCGCTGGCAAAGAGACCGACACCGGAATCGACGGCAGTGGCAACTACAAGTTCGGCAGCGGTTCGCTGCACGCCGACTGGTTGGGTGCCGGCATGTTCCTGATGGACGAAAAAATCATGCGCAAGCTGCCCGACGGCTCACCCGCCGTGCGTGTTTGCTGGCTGCCGCGCGATCAGGTGGAATTCGACACCAACTGGGACGTGCTGGGCCTGAAGGGCACTGGCAGCGTTGACTACCGCTTGACCGACGTGACCATCCCGCACGGGTTCCACCACGAACGGACGGATGCGAACTCGCCGCGCAGCTGGCGGCTTTATGACATCGGCATCGCGGGGCTGGCGTGCGCGGGTCATACCGGTTTCGTTCTTGGTGTGATGAAGCGCGCGCTGGAAGAGGTTACGCGCATCGGCTTTGGCAAGAAACGCCCGGCCTATCAAACCGTTCTGGGCGAACAGCAAGTTTTCCGCCATGACTTCGCTTTTCACGAGGCGTCCTACCATGCGGCGCGCGACTACACGCTCCGCTTTTATGCCGAGACGCAGGCCTATCTGGAAAACGGTGGGGAACTGACCCCGGCGATGCGCGCCCGCTTTCGCCAGAACTGTATTTATGTGCACAAAGTGGCCGAAGAGGTTGTTCGGTTCTGCTACAAGATGGGCGGCTCGGAAGCGCTGCGCAACCCAAGCGACCTTGGCCGCTGCATGCGCGACATGTATGCCGCGACCCAGCACATTTTCGTCGATACGATCGCGTTGCAGGACATCGCGGTGCCGATCCTCGATGAATGGCGGGCGCTGGTCGAAGAAAATCGGCAGGCCTAAACACCATGGCCGAAGAATTGGTGAACATGCAGAACCGGCGCGTCCTAGTGACAGGCGCCGGGTCGGGTATCGGCGCGGCGGTGGCACGGCAGTTGGCCCGGTTGGGGGCCCGTGTCGCCTGTCTCGACCGAGACGGGGCAGCGGTCACGGCGCTGGCGGAGACTTTGCAGGCGGACGCGATCGCGATTGCCGCCGACGTCTCGGACGGGGCGGTGGTGGCCCGTGCGCTGGCCGAGGCGGACGAAAAACTGGGCGGGATCGACGGGGTGGTGAACTCTGCCGGGATCGTGTCGGTGAAGCCGGTCACGGAGCTGTCGCTTGACGCGTGGCGGGCCGTGATCGACGTCAACCTGACCGGCACCTTTATTGTCAGCCAGGCGGCAATTCCCTATCTCCGCAGGGCGACCAATCCCGCCATCGTCAATATTTCCTCGGCGCAGGCTCTGTCGCCTATCGCGGGCACATCGGCCTATTCCGCTTCCAAGGGCGGGGTGCTGAGCCTGACCCGCGCGCTTGCCGCCGAGCTGGGGCCGCAGATCCGGGTAAATTCTATCTGTCCCGGGCTGATCGACACACCAATGAACGAGTCGCTGAAGACCAAGGCAGACGACGGTCCGCCAGTGCCACTGGACCGCTACGCGCTGCGCCGTTGGGGCGATCCTGACGAAGTGGCAGCAACGATCGTGTTCCTCCTGTCTTCCGCCGCCAGCTATATGACCGGCGCGTCTTTGGCCGTCGATGGCGGGCGCACCTATCATTGAGGACGACATGAGCGGAATTTTCGATCTGACGGGCAAGATCGCCGTCGTGACTGGCGCGGGCCGGGGCTTGGGGGCCGAGATGGCCAAGGCCCTCGCCGCGGCAGGCGCACGGGTCACATTGGCGGGTCGCAGTCCCGAGCCGCTGGAATGTGTGGCCACCATAATCCGCGACGCTGGCGGTCACGCCGATTGCATGCCCTGCGACATCACCCGCGCCGACGACGTTCAGGCCCTTATCGAGGGGGTGCTGGCGCGCAACGGTCGGATCGACATCCTCGTGAACAACGCCGGCATCAACAGCTGGGCGCCTCTGACAGATGTCACCGACAGCGACTGGCACAGGATGTTGGACACACATATGACCGGCCCCTTCCTCGCCTGCCGTGAGGTGCTTCCGGGCATGATTGCGCAGGGCGGCGGCAAGATCGTAAACACCGTCTCCGTGGCAGCGCAGTTGGGACGGCCGAACGTGGTGCCCTATTCGGCGGCCAAGGGCGGGCTGGCGATGATGACACGCGGACTCGCTGCCGAGGTTGCTGGAAAAAACATTCAGGTCAACGGTATCGGCCCGGGTTATTTCCTGACCGAGATGAATCGACAGATCATGGACGACCAAGCCGCCTATGAGGCGCGCGTCGCGCGCATACCTGCCGGACGATGGGGCGATCCCGACGAACTGCACGGAACAATTGTTTTCCTGGCATCTCGCGCTTCGGATTATGTCTCTGGCCAGGTCATCTTTGTCGATGGCGGTCTGTCGACGTCATTTTGAAAGGAGTACTTTGTGCCGTCTGAAGAGATAACTATGACCGACAGCCAGACCTTCGTCGAGGGCATGAGCCGCCTTGCCGCTGGCGTCTCGTTGGTGACAACTATCGGGGAGGATGGCGCACCCCTTGGCATGCTTGCCACGGCCGTCACCTCCGTATCCGCGGATCCGCCTACGCTGCTTGTCTGCGTGAACCAGAGCGCCACCATGCATGCGGATCTGATCCGGTCGGGCACGTTTTGCGTCAACGTTCTGGGCGAGGCGAATGCCGAGATCGCCCGACGCTTTTCGTCTGGAGCCGACCGTGCTGCGCGTTTCGCCACCGGTGACTGGCGGCGCGTGGGAAGGGAGGCGCCGGTGCTTGCCGACAGTCTCGTCTCATTCAACTGTCGGATAGAGACGACGGTTCCGGGTGGAACCCATACAGTGGTTATTGGTCGCGTCGTGGACTTGGCCACGCCGCCTGTCACCGGCGGCCCCCTGGTCTATTTCGGCCGTGGATACCTACACGGCTGACGGCTGGACCGCGCCGCTGATCATGCCGTCACGGCCTTGTTCAATGTCTTGACGATCTCATTGATCTATTGCGCCCGATCGCTGTTAATCACGCCCGCGATACCTTTGTCGGTGAAATCGGTGAAGGGACGTCCGCAAATTGTTGCTGACTCTTCTCAACTAAATCTGCGGATTCGATTTGATCAGCAGCAAACCGAGACCGACCCAACTCCTTGAAACCAACGCGGCCCTTCGCAATTTTATGGGTGTGCGGGTGACTGGCAGTCGCAGCGCGTGCCGCCAGTCACCCATAGGTTTTTGAACAAAGAAGTAATTACAGGCCGGATCAGGCTGGCAGATCGTCTTCGAGGAAATAACGGATGTTGTCCTCAAAGCTTGCGTCGGCCTCCAACCCCAGACGAGCGGCCTTTTGTGGCCGGATGTCGTTGCGCCAGCCCTTGAGAATGGGCTCAATCTCGGGCTGCGGATCCCATGTGATCAATTTGGCCGGTTCCGGACCCGCGACGGCGGTCAGGGCATCGATCATCTGGCCGATGGTCCAGACCCTGCCCGGCATGGTCATGGTCTGGTTGAGGCCCAGAGCATCGCGCGGGATCTCTGCGCCTTTGATCAGGTTTTCGACGCATTTGCGCGGGCTGAGGTAGAAGTGGGGAAAATCTTTGTCGACCGGGCAGTTGGCGGTTTGCCCCTGCAGCGGTTCGCGAAAGATCGACGACATGAAACCAGAGGCCGCACGGTTGGGTTTTCCGGGGCGCACAGAGATCGTTGGCAGGCGAAAGCCGCGCCCGTCGATAAAGCCCTTGCGCGCATAGTCATTGACCAGAATTTCACCAATGGCCTTTTGCGCACCATAGCTGATCTGCGGGTTGGGCAGGGAGGAATCGGTGAAGGGCTGCGGCACCTCGCCGCCGAACACCGCGATGGACGAGGTGAAGACAAGGGCAGGGCAGGTGCCCAATGCGCGGGCGCGTTCCAGCACGTTGAGCGTGCCCATCATGTTGACCTTGTAGCCAAAGTCAAAGTCCTGTTCCGCATGCGCCGAAACTACCGCCGCCAGCAGGTAGATCACGTCGGTGCCATCGGGTATTGCCTGCGCGACCGACGCGGGGTCCGTGATGTCGCAGGTCAGCGTCTCGACGGTAAAGCGGGCCTCGACCGGCGCGGGATCGGTGATGTCGGCCAGCGTCAGCCGAGAGATCTCTGCATCGCGCAGCGTACCGCGTTTGGCGAGCGCACGGGCGAGTTTCTGGCCTACAAGGCCGGCCCCGCCAAGGATGACGATGTTCATGAGGATTCTCCTATCTCGAAGATCTGTGGCGCCAGCGCGCCGGGATGTTGGATGACCTCTGCGGCCAACTGGGCGGCGCGGGTCATGGCGGTGCCAAGACTGGCGCCGGTGGCGCGGGCGGCAAGAAAGCCCGCGCCAAAGCTGTCGCCTGCGGCGGTGCTGTCGACCACGCGCGCCACATCGGGCGGGGTACATGTGACGGTGCCATCGGTCTGGGACCAGCCGTGGCAGGGGGCCTCACCGTTCTTGATCACCACGCAAGACGCCCCAGCGGCGCGGTAGCGTTGCACGGTCTCTTCTGGTGTGGCGTCCTGAAAGGCCAGTTGTTCTTCGTCAAAGCTGGGCAGCACGGTGTCTGACACCGCCGCGCCCTGCAACAGGCCAGAGCGCATCGCCTCTGCACTGTCCCACAGGAGCGGGCGCAGGTTGGTGTCAAAGGCGATGTGGCTGCCTGCCGCGCGCGCGCGGGCAAGGGCGGCGCACAGTGACTTGCGCGCCTCGGGCGCCAGGATCGCAAGTGTGATGCCGGAAAACTGGATCACGGCCCGGTTGGCAAAGATGCTGTCGAGCCAGTCGGGATCATCGGCCAGTGTCCGTGCCGCCGCTTGGCCGCGCCAGTAGGAAAAGCTGCGCTCTCCTTCGCGGGTCTGGATCATGTAGAGGCCCACGGTGCGGTCCGGAATGCGGCGCAACGTGTCGGTGGCCACGCCCTGGCGTTCGATGAACTGTGCCAAATCGGTGGACATCGGGTCGTCACCGATCACGGTGCCATAGCTGACCGTCCAGGACGCGGGCAGCAGGCGGCGCGCGTACCACGCGGTGTTGAAGGTATCGCCGGCATAGCCAAGGCGGAACAGTCCGGGGCTGTCAGGGGCAGGGGCCATTTCGACCATGATTTCGCCAAGGGTCAGGAAACGCGTCATTCTGCGGCCTCTTGTTGGGTCACTGGAGGCAAGAGCTTGCCCGGGTTGAGGATGCCTTGCGGGTCGAACGCATGTTTGATGGCGCGCATGTAGGTCAGGGCAGGCCCGTGTTCCGTGGCCATCAAATCTTGCTTGCCAATGCCGATGCCGTGTTCGCCCGAAACCGTCCCGCCAAGGCGCAGCGCGGTTTCCGCTAATGTGTGGGTAAAGGTGTGGGCGCGGGCCATTTCATCGACGTCGTTTGGGTCAACCGACAGACCGGCATGGAAATTTCCATCGCCCACATGGCCAACGATAGTGGCGGTTAGGTTCAGGCGCAGGGCGTCGGCCTGTGATTGCGCAATGGCCTCTGCCAAATGGGAAATCGGGACGCAGACATCCGTCGGCCATATATGCTTGCCCTGTCCCAGCGCGGCAGAGGCATAGTGTGCATTGTGGCGCATGGCCCAAAGGGCGTTGCGGTCCTCTGTCGTGGTTGCGGCCTTCCAGCCGCGCGCGCCGCTGTCCTGCGCGATCTCCTCAAAGCTGGCCATCTGTTCGGCCACAGTTGCGGGCGCGCCGTGGAATTCCAGAAACAGGTGCGGTTCCTCGGGCAAGCCCGCGTCAGCATAGGCGTTGAATCCGCGCACCATCATATGGTCCAGCAGTTCGATGCGCGCCATCGGGATGCCGCACTGAATAGTGGCGATCACACAGGCAACGGCCTGTTGGACGTCTTCGAACCGGCAAGTGGCGGCGGTGATGCATTCGGGCTGACCGTGTAGGCGCAGGGTCAGTTCGGTGATGATCCCCAGCGTGCCCTCAGATCCGATCATCAGATGCGTCAGGTCATAGCCCGTCGCCGACTTGCGCGCGCGACTGCCGGACCGGATCACAGTCCCGTCGGCCATGACGACCTCGACCGCCAGCACGTTGTCGCGGATCGTGCCATAGCGGACGGCGGTGGTGCCAGAGGCTCGCGTTGCCGCCATGCCGCCGATACTGGCATCCGCGCCGGGATCGACGGAGAAAAACAAGCCCGTGGCGCGCAGGTTCTCGTTCAGTTGCTTGCGGGTCAGGCCGGGCTGCACGACGCAGGTCAGATCCTCGGACTGGACGCCAAGAACACGGTTCATTCGGCTCATGTCCAGACTGATGCCACCGTGCAGCGCAAGGTGCTGGCCCTCCAGCGAACTGGCCGCGCCATAGGCCGTCACCGGACAGCTGTGCTCGTGGCAGATCTTTAGGATCGCCGACACCTCGGCGGTGGTCTCAGGATAAGCCACCGCGTCGGGCGGGGTGTTAGGATAATAGGTCTCATTCTGGCCGTGTAGGCGGCGGTCGGCCTCCGATGTGGTCAGGCGGTCGCCTAGCAGATGCGCCAGTGCGGCGATGGCGATGTCATTTGGCATCCAGAGCACCTCCGGCAGAAAATATGGCAAGGGCGACGACCGCTAGCATAGAGGCCGCCATGGAATAATTGACGCCGCGATGAGCGGCTTGTGACAGGTTCAGCCGGTGCAGCGATGCCCCGGCGTAGAGCCAGGCAAGGTGGACGGAAATCCAAATAGCGTTTGCGATCAGCAGCTTGGCAGTGGTCTCAAAGGCAAGGTTGTCCGGCGCAAACGGAAAGCCCGCAAACAGCGTGGTGTTGACGACGTAGGCCTTGGGGTTGATCGCCTGCAACAGCAGGCCAGACAGGACGGCGGGCGGGGCCTTGGCCTCGACAAAGGCGATCTTGCTGCCAGCAAAGGCGATGCGCGCGGCCAAGTACAGCAGATAGACGATAGAGGCGGCCATCAGCACGGTGCGGATGACCGGGACTGACAGGACGATCGCCGCCACGCCCGAGATCACGGCCAGCGCCACAAGGTTGGTGCCAATGAACAACCCCAAGACATAGGCCAGACCCGGACGAAATCCGTAGGCCGCGCCCAGACCGGCAGTGGACAGCACGCCGGGACCGGGGGTGATGATCAGGAAAAACACCGCAAGCGCAAAGGTCAGCATGGGGCAGGCCCCCGTGGTGCCGGCATAGTCTTCCTCCCGAGACGTGCTGGTGGGGTCCGCTTGCATGACGGCCCATTTGGTATACCATCTACACTCAAAACCAGCCGGGGCGGGAAGTCAACGGCGTGCGGGGGAGGCTGACGCCACTCGTGGCTATGAGCCACATCGCCCCGCCCACTGTCCCTCCTTTGGCGCGCAACAGGGGAGGTCGCGCATGTCTAGCAAGGTCAAGGTGGGGTTCATTGGTGTGGGGCTGATGGGCCACGGGATGGCGAAGAACCTGTTGGAAAAAGGGCATCCGCTGGTGGTCAAGGGAAACCGCAACCGTGCACCGGTTGACGATCTGCTGGCGCGCGGCGCGACAGAGGTGTCGACCCCGCGCGAGATGGCGGCGAACAGCGATGTCATCCACATTTGTCTGTCCAACGCGCCGCAGGTCGAAAGCGTCTTTCGCGGCCCCGACGGTATTCTTAAGGGGATGCGCGACGGTCTGATCGTGGTGGACTGCTCGACCTCCGATCCCAACGTGACACTGGCCTTGGCCGCGGAACTGGCCGAGCGCGGTGGACACATGGTGGATGCCCCGCTGGGCCGCACACCGAAAGAGGCCGAGGCAGGCACGCTGGACGCGATGGTCGGCGCAGACACAGAAGTTTTCCAGCGCATCTTGCCGGTGATGGAATGCTGGGCGGGCAACATCAACCACGTCGGCCCGGTCGGCGCGGGCCACAAGATGAAGCTGATCATGAACACCATCGCCATGAGCTATGCGGCCTTGTATTCCGAGGTGACGGCGCTGGGTGCCAAGGTGGGCATTCCGCCGGCAACGATCCAGCGGGTGATCGGGTCGTCTCGTCTGGGCAACGGGTTCTTCGACACCTTCATGAGCTACGCGGTGGACCGGGACCGGGACGCGCATAAATTCTCGATCGCCAATGCATCCAAGGACGTGCGCTATGCGCTGGCCATGGCGGCAGAGGCGGGGGCGCTGTCACCCATGGCCTCTGCCACGCGGCAGTATTTCGCACAGGTCGAGGCGCAGGGCTTTGCCGAGGACTATGTCCCTTTCCTGTCTGATCATGTGGCGCGGATGAACGGGCTTGATCTGGAAGAAGAGGCCAAAAAAGGTCGCGACTAGCCAGTCGCCCGCCGCACCAGAGTATAGCCAAGGTCGATGATCCGGTCGGCCAGCGGCTCTCCGGCGGTGGCCGCCAGCGTCAGGCGGGCGGCCTCGCGTCCGATGGCCTCTCCGTCGATGCGGATGGTGGTCAGCGCAAGGCCAGCGTCCCCCGCCACGTCGATATCGCCAAAGCCAGTGATCGCCAACGCGCCCGGCACGTCCAGCCCGCGCCGCATCGCCTCACACCATGCACCGACGGCCAACCCGTCGCTAACGCAGATCACCGCATCGGTATCGGGCCAGCAGGCCAGGGCCTGCGCCAAACCCCGCGCGCCAAAATCCGGCCCGCTCTGGCTGTCATCCGCAGGCAGGGACAGAATGCGCGGCTCCAACCCATCCAATGCGCCGCAATAGCCTGCTTCGCGCAGATCGGCGCGGGTGTCGTTGGCATTGGCGACCCGCAAAAAGACCGGATGCTTGCGGCCCGCGTCGATCAGGTGGCGTGTCATGTCGCGCCCCGCCGCCCGGTTTGAAAATCCCACGGCGGCAAAAATCGGATCGTCGGGCAACTCCCAAAGCTCGATCACCGGCAGGCCAGCGTTTCCCAGCAATCGCCGGGTCTGCGGTGTGTGGTCGGTGCTGGTTAGAACCAGCGCATCGGGGCGGCGCCCCAGCAGGGTCGAGACCATGCGCGCCTCCTTGTCCGGGGCATAGCGTGTGCTGCCCAACAACAGTTGCAGGCCTCCTGCGCTCAACCCTTCTTCCAGCCCGCGGATCGTGGTGGCAAAGACCGGACGATCCAACGTCGACACCAGCGCCCCCACCACGCGTGAGCGCTGTGACGACAGGGCCCCTGCAGTTTCGTCCCGAACATAGCCCAACGCGTCCACGGCCTTTTGCACCTTGGCAAGCGTATCCGGGCTGACCTTGGCAGGTGTGCGCAAGGCCCGGCTGACGGTGATCTTGCCCACCCCGGCTGCGCGGGCCACATCCCCCATCGTCACCCATTTTCGCGGATCGCTCATGATGCCCCCTTTGACAGGTGCCAGAATGCCGTGGTATCGATGCCATGGAAAGCATGGTATCGATACCATAAAGCGGGAGGAAATTACAGATGCTCAGCCAGAAACAACGGGAATTTTACGAAACAAATGGCTATCTGAAGGTCGAACAGGTTGTGACGCCATCAGAACTGGACGAATTGCAGGCGGTGACAGACCAATTGATCGACGAGTCGCGGCAGGTGACGCAAAGCAACGAGGTCTACGATCTGGACCGTGGCCACGCCCCCCAAGATCCGCGCCTGACCCGGATCAAACTGCCGCACAAACGGCATGCGATTTACGACCGGATCTTGAAACAATCAAAAGTGACCGAGGTGCTGACCGATCTGTTGGGGCCGAATACCTTTCTCAATACCTCCAAGCTGAACACCAAGGCACCAGGCGGCGGGGCAGCTGTGGAATGGCATCAGGATTGGGCGTTCTACCCGGCCACCAATGACTCGCTGCTGGCCTTTGGCCTGATGCTGCGGGATGTCACTCCGGACAATGGCCCGCTGTTGGTAATCCCCGGTTCGCACAAAGGGCCGGTGCTAAGCCACCATGCGTCCGGCGTGTTTTGCGGCGCGGTCAACCCAGAGGACCCGCAGTTCGAACGCGACAAGGCGGTGACCCTGACCGGACGCGCCGGGGATATGACAGTACATCATGTCCGCACCCTGCACGGATCGGCTCCCAATGTGTCGGACCGGGCGCGGCAAATCCTGTTCTACGAATGCGCCAGCGCAGACGCCTGGCCACTGTTGGGGGCGTCAAGCTATATCCACTCGCTAGGGCAGCGGATGTTCTGGGAGGACTTGCAAGACCGCATGATCACCGGCACGCCATGCCTGCAACCGCGCCTTGCGCAGGTGCCGGTGCGGATGCCGCTGCCACCTGCGCCGGACAACAGTTCCATCTTCAAAACGCAGGAAAGCGGCGGGGCCAAAAGCGCCTTCGCCTGATTTCGAGCAGGGAAAGGGGCGCTGCCCCTCTGCGCTGCGCGCATTCACCCCGGGATATTTCAAGACAGAAGAAGCCACTCCCCTGCGTTTCTTCTGTCCTGAAATATCCCGGGGGAGTCGACCGAAGGAAGACGGGGGCAGCGCCCCCTTGTTTACCCGACCTCCACCGCGCTGCCATCGGCCAGCATGGCCTCAATGTCCATGGGCGTGCGGAAACCGTCCTTGACCTTGGCTTCTAGCTCGGCCTCCAGCCGGGCGACGTCTTCGAGCTTGCTGATCACCGTGTCGATCTGGGCGAAGGGGATCACCACCACGCCGTTTCGGTCGGCAACAATCATGTCGCCCGTGGCCACATGACGCCCGCCCACATTTGCCGAACCGCCCAGCGTGCCGGGGCCCGAAACGCAAGGAGAGTTCGGGTTCAGGCCGGTACACCAAGACGGAAGGCCAGCGGCGACAATGCCTTCGTAGTCGCGCATCGGCCCGTCGGTGACAAAGCCCGCAGCGCCCGCATTCTTGAGCATCCCTGACAACTGGTCACCGATTGTGGCGCCGCCCTGATACCCGTGGCCCGCGTGGACCAGAACGTCGCCCGGGGTCAGCAAGTTGACCGCTGCCAGCGTTGCGATGATGTCGCCGGGCCCACTGTCGGCGACCAGGGCGGGTCCGGCGACAGCGCAGTCAAGGTCCCGGCCAAACCCCAGTGGTGCGATGTTTGTGTCCATCGCGCCAAGTCCGCCCATCGCGTCGCAAAGAAAGGCGGTTTCTACCCCCTGAAAGGCGGCGATCTGTTCGGGGGTCGGGCGCGGCGCGCCTTTGATCAGTGTCAGCTTGGGCGGTTCTTCGATCATGGTTGGTTGTCCTCCGGGGTGATCGGGTCGGGGTCGGGCAGCCGCCAAAGCAGACGGATATAGGCCAGTCCCGACGCGGTGGCGGTGCAGCGGCTTTTCTGTGTGCGGATCTCTTCGGCGGGGATGTCGCGCAGGATGGCCAGTTCCTCCATCCGGTCGCACTGCACCAGAGAGGACAGGAGATCGTACTTCAATTCGATCCCGGCCAGTGCGGCAATACGGTCTGGTGCGGCTTTGCTCAGGTGGTCCATGCGCGCCGCGATGGCAGCGGACCATTGAGCGCGGGCGTCCTCAAAGCAAAGGGTCGCCACCGCCGGAGTTTCTGTCGTGCCTTGCATACAGGCGGCATGAGCGGCATCGACGCAGCCGGTTGGCTTCGTGCCCAGGTCGATGGCTGTTGAAATGCAGGCGCGTACCGCATCGAGGTCCAGCGGGTCTTCGGCTTTGGCGGGTGTTGTGCAGGTCAAGACCAGCGCCAGTGACGCCGCGCCGCGTGCGGCGGGGGTCCATACCATGATGTTTCCTCCCGGGGCAGGGCGTTCTATGTCCTTGCCGTCTTTTGCGCTCTCGTGCGAGGTTGCTTGCAATTGGTATACCAAATTGAAATGCTCGCACAAGAGTTGAGACCCGTCAGAATCGGTGGGTGCCAGAGGGGGAGAATGGTCATGTCCGATACCCGCGCCAACAAGCGCTTTCGCTCACAAGAGTGGTTCGACAACCCGAACAACCCAGGGATGACCGCGCTTTACGTTGAACGGTATCAGAACAGCACGTTCACCCGCGAGGAATTGCAGGGTGAACGGCCCATCATCGGCATCGCCAACACCGGAAGTGATCTGGCCCCCTGCAACAAGATCCATGTCTTTCTGATGGACCGGATCAAGGCGGGCATCCGTGAGGCGGGTGGCGTGCCGATGGAATTTCCCGTGCATCCGATTCAGGAAACCGGCAAGCGGCCGACCGCAGCGCTGGACCGTAACCTTGCCTATCTGTCGTTGGTCGAGGTGCTGCACGGCTATCCGATCGACGGGGTGGTGCTGACGACGGGATGTGACAAGACCACGCCTGCCATGCTGATGGGGGCGGCCACGGTGGACCTGCCGGCCATCGCACTGAACGGTGGTCCGATGCTGGACGGCTGGTGGCAGGGTAAACGCGCCGGGTCCGGCACCATCGTCTGGGAAAGCCGCCGCCTGCTGGCTGAGGGCAAGATCGACTATGAGGAATTCATGGCGCGGGTCTGTTCATCGGCTCCGTCTCTGGGCCATTGCAATACAATGGGTACCGCCAGCACTATGAACGCCATGGCAGAGGCGCTGGGCATGTCCCTGACCGGCAACAGCGCGATCCCCGCGCCCTTCCGAGAGCGGATGGCCATGGCCTATGAGACCGGCCAACGGATTGTCGAGATGGTTCACGAGGATCTGAAACCCTCGGATATTCTGACCCGCGAGGCGTTCGAGAACGCCATCGTGGTGAACACCGCAATCGGCGGCTCGACCAATGCGCCTCCCCATCTGCAGGCGGTGGCCCGTCATGCCGGGGTTGATCTGCACGTCAAGGACTGGGAGACGGTTGGCTTTGACGTGCCGCTGCTGGTCAACATGCAGCCAGCGGGCGAATATCTGGGCGAAAGCTTTTTCCGCGCGGGCGGGGTGCCTGCGGTTATGGGCGAATTGATGAGTGCGGGGCGTCTGCACGTTAAGGCGATGACGGCCACGGGCAACACTATGGGCGCCAACCTTGCCGGGGTCGATAGTCTGGATACGGATGTGATCCGCCGCTACGACGCGCCGATGCGCGAAAAGGCGGGGTTCAAGGTGCTGTCCGGCAATCTGTTTGACAGCGCCTTGATGAAAACCAGCGTGATCTCACCGGATTTCCGAGCGCGTTTCCTGTCGACGCCGGGTCAGGAGGGGATCTTCGAGGCCAAAGCCGTGGTGTTTGAGGGACCGGAAGATTACCACGACCGGATCAACGATGCGTCGCTGGATATCGATGAAAAGACCATCCTGTTCATTCGTGGCGTGGGGTGCGTGGGCTATCCCGGCTCTGCCGAGGTGGTGAACATGCAGCCGCCGGACGCGCTGATCCGCGCTGGGATCAATCACCTTCCGACTGTGGGAGACGGACGGCAATCGGGCACGTCGGAGTCGCCGTCGATCCTGAACGCCTCCCCGGAGTCGGTGGTGGGCGGCGGACTGGCGCATCTGAAGACCGGCGACCGGGTGCGGCTGGACCTGACTGCGGGACGTCTGGACGCCCAAGTGGACGATGACGTATGGCAGGCCCGTATTGACGCTTGGGAAGCACCGGAAATCGTTCATCAGACGCCGTGGGAAGAGATCTATCGCACGCATGTGGGGCAGTTGGCCGAGGGCGGCTGTCTGGAGCTGGCCACTGCCTATCAGCGGATTGCCAAGGATCTGCCGCGCGACAATCACTGAGGGATGCGGGAGGTGAGGTTCGAGGGGGGCGCTGCCCCCCGCCTTCGGCACCCCCCGGGATATTTTCGGACAGAAGAAAACCAAGGAGGGCAAATGTCCAAAACGATAATCATTACCGGGGGCGCGCGCGGGATCGGCAAGGCTTGTGCGGAGGTTTTTCTGGATGCGGGTTGGCGCGTCGGGATTGTGGGCCGGACAGCGGACACTGTGCAGGATATGGCCGACCGTCATGAGAACGCGCTCGCGCTGCCCTGTGATGTTGTAGATGAGGCGGGGGTGGATGCCGCCTTTGACAAGGCTGTGGCCGAGTGGGGGCGGATCGATGCGCTGTTCAATAATGCCGGTGTATCGGTATTGGGGGGAACGATTGACGAGACCTCTGTCGCGGATTTCCGGCGGGCGATCGACATCAACCTGACCGGCTCTTTTATTTGCGCACAGGCGGCTTTTGCCCGGATGCGGGCGCAGGACCCACAGGGGGGCCGGATCATCAACAATGGGTCGGTGTCGGCCCATGTGCCGCGCTGGGGGTCGACCCCTTATACGTCGTCGAAACACGCGATCACCGGGTTGACGCGGTCGATTTCTCTGGACGGGCGGCCATATGGGATTGCTTGTGGGCAGATCGACATCGGTAACACGCTGACCGACATGGCCGAGAGGATGACCAAGGGTGTGCCGCAGGCGGATGGCTCCATCGCGGTGGAGCCGGTGATGGATGTGTCGAATGTCGCGTCCAGCGTGTTGCACATGGCGTCGCTTCCGCTGGATGCGAACGTGCAGTTCATGACCGTTATGGCGACGACGATGCCCTTTATCGGGCGCGGGTGAACCGAGGCTAGCGGGTGTTGGGGACGGGGCGGCGGACGCGGCCCCGGACCTTGCGCTCCCGCTGCCAGATATAAAGGCCGGAGGCGATGATGATCGCGCCTCCGCCCAGCGTCCAGATCGTGGGCCAGGTGTCGAACAGAAAGATGCCAGCGGCGGCTGCCAGAACGATTTGGATATAGATCACCGGCGCGAGGATCGAGGCATCCGCCAGACGGTGAGCAGTTACGGCGGCAATGTGGCCGGCCGCGCCGAAGATGCCGATCGCGAAGAAGGCGATCCATGCGCTGCCCTGCGGCCAGACCCAGCCGTCCAGCATAAAGGGGAACAGGGCCAGCATGGCCACGCCGCTGGACCAGATCTGTTGGGTCGCATTGCCTTCGATCCCCGCCAGCAGCCGCGTCATGATGAAGTAGAAGGCTGCCATGGTCAGCGCGGTAAGAGACAGGAACATCGCGGGGTGGAACGAGACGCCCCATGGCTGCATCACCACGATCACGCCAAGAAAACCGACACAGACCGCCGCGATCCTTCGGATGCCGACCTTTTCGCCGAGGATGGGGATGGCCAGCAGGGTGACGACGATGGGGCCGGCGAACATGATGGTCGTGGTGACGGTGATTGGCAGGTATTTCAGCGCGGTGAAATTGCACACGGTGCTGCCGAGCAGGAAAAAGCTGCGCAGGAGTTGGCGGAGCGGCGCGTTGGAGACGAAGGCCTGGCGGCCCTCTTTTGATCCATAGAGCGCCACGGCGACGATGAAGTGCCCGGCATAGCGGGCAAAGACGACCTGAAGGGCGGGCATGCCCGCGAGGATCAGCCACTTGGCGGAGCTATCGATACAGGTGAAACCGACCACGGCCAGCATCATCATCATGACGCCGGAGGCGGTTCGATCTTCGCGGGGTTTTGCTTCGGACATGGGGGCTACTTGCGCCGCCGACAACGTGGCGTCAATGGGGTGTCCACGCGTGGACAGGTTTCAGGGTATGTAAAATCAATGAGTTACAGGGACGATTTTACGAAGTATTAGGACTTGCGTCGGGCGGCGGAGGCCCGCCCTCGCCGCGCGGGGCGCGTCAGCCAGTGGCCCAGCCGCCGTCGATCACATGCGCCTGGCCGGTGGTAAAGGCGGCCTCATCAGAGCCCAGATAGACCGCCAGATGGGCGATTTCCTGCGGCGTGCCGATGCGGCCCATGGGCTGACGCGCGTTGAAGGCCTGTAGCGCGGCCTCGTAGTCGCCCATCGCGCGCAGGCGGTCATGCAGAGAGGGGCTGTCGACGGTGCCGGGGCAGATACAGTTCACCCGGATGCCTTTGGTCACATAATCCAGCGCCACGGATTTGGTCAGGCCGATCACCGCCGCCTTGGACGCGCCGTAGATGCAGCGGTTCGGCGCGGCGACGATGCTGCCCGCGATGCTGGCGATATTGACGATGGACCCGCCGCCGCGATTGATCATGCCGGGCAGGGCCGCCTGCATGGTGTGAAACTGCGAGCGGACATTCAGCGTCATGGCAAAGTCAAAGTCATCGTCCGTCGCGTCCAGCAGCGCCCCCGCATGAACAAACCCGGCGCAGTTCACGAGGATGTCCGGGGCGGCGGCCTCTACCGCGCGGGTCAGCGCGGGTTTGTCGGTCACGTCCAGCGCAAAACTGGTGCCCAGAAGACCCTGCAACAGGTCGGCATTCAGGTCCGTAGCGGTCACATCCGCGCCCTCGCGGGCATAGGCCTCGGCGATGGCGCGGCCGATGCCCTGACCGGCGGCGGTGATGAAGGCGCGTTTGCCCGCAAGTCTCATGTCAGAACTCCTGTGAAATCGCCCGGCACCTCACCGCGTTTGACGGGGCGGTGGGTCTGGCCGGACAGGGCGGTGGCCAGTGTCATTTCCAGCGCGGCGAAACCGTTTTCGGGTCGGCAAAGAACGTCATCTGTAGCGCCGTCCAGAAGGGCGGCAAAGCGGTCGATCTGAGCGCGGATCGGGTCGATCTTGTCGAAATGTGGCCCCGGTGTTTGTGCCAGTGGTTTGGACCATTCGACCTCACCCGGCCCGCTTGCCCCCCAGAGGGTCAGCGAGGGGAAGGCCAGCGCGCCCAAAGTGCCGGTAAAGCGCAGGTAATCCTGATCCGATCCGGCGATCTCGGGGTTCTCTGCCGATGTCGCCTCGAACGACCAAGGGGAGGCTCCGGCATCCGACATCAGGAAAGAGCCAAGTGCGCCGTTTTCAAAGCGGAAGGCCAGTGCGGCTGTATCCTCGATCACCAAGCCGCGCGTGGCGGAGGAGGTGAGGGCCGTCACCTCTGTCGGGATGCCGGTCATAAAGCCCAGCAGGTCAATTTCGTGGCTGAGGTTGCTGGCCAGCGGTCCGGCACCCGGCAGACGACGCCACGGCACATCGTAGTAGGTGTCGTGTTTGCGCACCGACCAAAAGCCCTGAAGGCCGACAAGCTGCCCGATGGCGGGCAGGGCGTCACGCATGGCCATTGCATAGGGATGACAGCGGCGGTGGTGACCGACGATGAGCGGCAGGCCAGCCGCCTCTGCGGCCTGCATCATGGCGCGGGCATTGTCGAGCGATTCAGCAAAGGGTTTTTCCACCAGCACCGCCCAGCCGCGCGACAGCGCAGCGAGGGTCGAGGGCAGGTGATCCGGTGTCGGCGTGGCGATCACGCAGGCGCGGGTTTCCTTTGGCACCTCGTCAAGACTGTCAACCACAGGCAGGCCCTGTCGCGCCAGTTTCGCACGGGTTTCGGCATGGGGTTCGACCACGGCGGTCAGGGTGATGTTGGGGGAGTCGATGGCGACCTCTATATGGCGGCGTCCGATGCTGCCTGCGCCGATTACGCAAAGGGGAAGGGGCGTTTTCATCACATCACCGCCCCGATTTGCCATGGTACAAATTCATAATCACCCAATCCCTGCAGTTCCGATTTGCTGTGTTCGCCAGAGGCCATGTGCAGCCACATCTCATAGATTTCGCGGCCCACTTCCTCAACCGAGCGGCCCTCTGTGAGGATGCTGCCCGCGTTGATGTCCATATCCTCTGTCATGCGATTGTACATCTGTGTGTTGGTGGCCACCTTCATCGAAGGGCTGGGTTTTGCGCCAAAGGCCGATCCGCGCCCGGTGGTGAAACAGACAAGGTTGCAGCCCGATGCGATCTGGCCTGTGACACTGGCCGGGTCGTAACCGGGGCTGTCCATGAAGGTAAACCCCTTGGCGGTGACAGGTTCGGCATATTTGTAGACGCCGGTCAGGGGCGTTGTGCCGCCTTTGGCCGCCGCGCCCAGCGATTTCTCAAGGATGGTGGTCAGCCCGCCCTTCTTGTTGCCCGGCGAGGGGTTGTTGTCCATGCTGCCCTTGTTGCGTTCTGTGTAATCCTCCCACCAGCGGATCAGGTCGATGAGTTTTTCACCGGTGGCGCGGTCCACGGCGCGGGCGGTCAGCAGGTGTTCGGCGCCGTAGATTTCCGGTGTTTCGGCAAGGACGCCGGTGCCGCCTTGCGCGACCAGCAGGTCACAGGCGTAGCCCACTGCCGGGTTGGCGGTGATGCCGGACCACGCGTCAGAGCCGCCACATTGCAGGGCCACCATCAGCTCTGATGCCGGGCATTCGGTGCGGGTGGATTGGTTGACCACGGGCAGCATCTTTTCAATCTTGGCGATGCCCAGTTCGATGGATTTGCGCAGCCCGCCCACGTCCTGAATGTTCATGCTCTGGAACAGGGGGCCGGGTTTGAGGCCGTATGCCTCGACCAACCAGTCGATCTGGTTCATCTCACAGCCAAGGCCCGCCATCAGCACGCCGCCGACGTTGGGGTTGCGGGCATAGCCCCACATCACCCGTTGCAGCGCCTCAAACCCCTCAGACCCCTGTCCGGCCATGCCGCAGCCGGTGCCGTGGACAAAGGCGACCACGCCGTCGACATTGGGATAGTCGGCGAGTTTGTCATCGGTGAAATGGGCGGCGATCTTGCGCGCGGCGGTGGCGGAACAGTTCACCGATGTGAGGACGGCGATGTAGTTGCGGGTGCCGGTGCGGCCGGTGTCGCGGCGGTAGCCTTGAAAGGTGTCTTGGGTGGCGGCGGGGGCCACGGGGCGCAGGTTGGTGCCGAACTCATAGGCCGTGTCGACGTTGCGAAAATCCAGATTGTGGGTGTGGACATGGGCGCCGGGGGCGATGTCCTCTGCCGCGTAGCCGATGACTTGGGCGTATTTGATCACCGGCGCGCCTTTGGGGATGGCGGTGGTGGCCAGCTTGTGCCCGCGCGGGATCAGTTGGGTGGCGCCCTCTTGCCCGATTTCAAGCGGGGTGACGGCGGTGACGACATTGTCGGCGTCGGACAGGCGGACGGTGTTGGTCATTGTGAATCTCGGCTGTTGAGGGGGGCGCTGCCCCCCGCCTGCGGCCCCCCCGGGATATTTCAGGACAGAAGAAACGGGGGCGCGCGGGCAGGATTGACGGGTCAGGCGCAGACCGGGCTGTCGGCGCTCCAGCGGTGGATCGGGATATGCGGCTGCTCTGACAGGCGCGCGCGGGTGTCTTGCCACATCGCCTGCCAGATGCGCCAGTCGCGCAGTTCGGTATCGGGGTTTGTGCGAGAGCGGGCGATGAAGTCGGGGAAATGTGACCGCCCTGTGGGCTGGCCGGTCACATTGAAGCGGATGTCAAAGCTCCACCGGAATTGGTCAGACTGGTTGGCGAGCGAGGCATGGGGTGTGAGCGGGTGGAACAGGACGGCGCCGCCTGCGCGGACGGGCAGGGGGCGGGCCTTTGTCTCATCCAGCAGGCCGGGGGCGATGGCGGTTTGTTTCTGCGGGCAATGCGGATACATCTGGGGCTTGCCCGGTACGACCTGCAGGCAGCCGTTGTCGACCGTGGCGTCGGTGATCGCCAGCCAGACGGTCACCATCTGCGTGGCGTCGCCGGTTTCATGCGCGACGGCGCGGTCCTGATGCCAGTCGGTGGTGGTGACATGGGCGCGCAATTCGTCTGATTTCAGCGTTACGGCGGGCGGTTTCAGGCGGACGTGCTGGATCGGGTTCGAGGTCAGCTCTGCCCCGATGAGGTCCTCGACCATGTCCAGCAGGCGGGGGTTGGTCAGCATGTCAAAGACGGCAGGACCAAAATGAAACGGTGTGTCGGCGGCAATGTCGCCGCCGGGCAGCGAGATGTCCATCGGCTGAAACCAGTCGCAGCCCGCCTTGTAGCTGGTCAGCAGCTTTTGCCAGAAATTGAGGCCGGTGCCGTCGGGCACAAGCCCCCGAGCCTGCCAGCGCGCGTAGAGCCGGTCGAGAAGGTCGCTGTATTCCGCCTTCACCGCGTCAAGCGTGGCGGTGTCCAGCACGTCGTCGATGACGAGGTAGCCTTGGGAATTGAAGTGGTCGATCTGGTCCGGGGTCAACATGCGAGGCATGGACACAGCTCCGTCAAAGGGATTGTTGAGGCAGGAGAGGCCGGACCGAGGCGCACCCGGTCCGGCCAAGGATCATACCGTCACAGGAAGATCGTGACGATGGGCGGCCAAGCAAGCAGCACCGTCAGCGCCAACAGTTGCAGGGCGATGAAGGGCAGGAAACCGCGGAAGATGTCGGTCAGCGAGATATGCGCCGGGGCCACCGATTTGAGGTAGAACGCCGCCGGGCCAAAGGGTGGTGACAGGAAACTGACCTGCATGTTCATACAGAACACCACGCCGAACCAGATCGGGACATAGCGCGCGTCGACGCTGCCCAGCCAGCCGATTTCCTCTGCCGGAAGGCGCACCACGATGGGCAGGAACACGGGCATGATCAGCAGCACGATGCCGACCCAGTCCATGAACATCCCCATGATCAGGAACACCACCATCATCACAAGAATGATGCCCATGGTCGGCATGTCCGCGCCCACGATCAGGTTGGCCACATAGGTCGGCCCGCCTGCCAGCGTATAGGCCGCCGCAAGGGCCGCCGCACCGATGGTGACCCAGATGATCGTGCCGGTGGATTTCAGCGTGCGCAGGAGCGCGTCCCAGACAATCTCGAACGTCATCTCTCGGCGGATCATGCCGATGGTAAAGACCGCGACAACGCCCATGCCGGCCGCCTCTGTGATGCCGGTGATGCCGCCATAGATCGACCCGAGAACCACGCCGATCACGACAATGGGGGCGATCAGGCCATAGCCCATTTCCCAGCCCTTGGCGGTCCGTTCCATCCCGACGATGAAATACATGATCACACCGAACAGAACAAAGGTGCCGATCAGCCACGGAATGTCCGCGACCATGCCAAGAAAGATCGGATCGACGCCTTCGGTGATCACGTTGTTGCCGGTCACGGTGAAGAACAGCGCCCGCAGCGTCAGAACCCCGGTGATCCACATGCCAAAGCGTGACACGAAGCCGAGGAACATTAGCCGCTTTTCATTGCCTTCGGGTGCGCCCGGTTCCTGCGGTGGCAGGGGGGCCTGATCCGGGTCAAGCTGGGTGCGTATGATGATGTAGACGATAAAGAAGGTCGCCAGCATGAAACCGGGCAGGAAGGACGCGGTGAACAGCGCCTTGATCGAGGTTTCTGTCACCAGCCCGTAGAAGATCAGCACGATCGACGGAGGGATCATGGTGCCAAGACTGCCCGAGGCGCAGATGGTGCCGATGGCAAGGTTCTGATTATAGCCCAGCCGCAGCATCTGGGGCAGGGCGATCAGGCCCAGCAGGACCACCTCACCGCCGATGATGCCGGACATGGCGGCCATGATGACGGCCATGATCGAGGTCACGATGGCGATGCCGCCACGGGTGCGCGACAGCCAGACGTTCAGCGACGAATACATGTCGCGCGCGATGCCCGATCGTTCCAGCAGCGCCGCCATGAAGATGAACAACGGTACTGATATCAGGACGTAATTGACCATCTGTCGATAGACCGCCTGACCCAGCACGTTGAACGGCCCTTGGCCGAAGCTGCGGAACAGGATGTCGTCACCGAATTTCAGGTACAGCGTGACCACGGCCAGAAAGGCCGAGGCAAAGCCCAGCGGCATACCGATGGCCAGAAGCACGAACATCAGCAGTAGTACAACGAGGGAGAGTGTGCCGATGTCGACCATCAGTTCTTGTCCACTTCCAGAGTTTTGCGGATGTTCTCGATCTCTGTTTCGTCGATCTCATCGGCGGGATTGTGGTGTTCGGGGGCTTTGTTCCAGTCGGCGATCAGGTTTGACAGCGCCTGCAGCGCAACCAGTACGACAATCACCAGAATGGCGGTTTTGACGGTGCCCGGAATGGGCGGATCCCATGCAGAGCCGTAACCTTCGAGGCGCAGAAGGCGGCGTTTCGCGTCCGCGTAGCCGCCCCAGACAAGGCAGAAGGCAAAGACCCAGATCAGCGAGACAGAAATCACATCAGACAGTTTTTGCATCCAGCGGGGCATCATGTCGTAGATCACATAGATGCGGATGTGGCTGCGCTGCTGCATGGCGTAGAGGCCGGCAAACAGAAAGACGATGGCCGCAATCCACAGCGACAGTTCGTTGGCCCAGAGGGTGCCACCGCTAAAGACGTAGCGGGCGACCACCTCATAGAACATCACCAGCACGATAAAGGTGATGCCGATCATCGACAGCCGACCCAGCACAAGGCTGAGGATGTCAAAGGGGCCGGTGCGTTCCACCTCGATCGTGCCGCGGATGTCCGAGGTAAAGATCGCGGCAAAGAGCAGTGCCAGCGCCAGGGTGGTCATCATCAGAATGACGGTCATCCGGCCCTCTGGGCGGATCATTTCATGTACGCCAAGCGGTTCGTCGGTGATGAACAGGCTGAGGATCAGCCATGCGTAGATCACCAGCGCCAGCGCGGTAAAGACGATCATGGCCCATCGCACGGGTGTTCTGAGTGGCCCCAGCCACACGCTTTCGGAATTCATGCCCTGCCTCCTTGTTGTGATGGCCTTGTTTGTGGTCATGGCTTGCCTGCGAGACGAAAAGCGGGGGACCCTGTACAGAGTCCGCCGCTGTGTCACTCGTCCGTCAGATCAGGCGATCAGTCGGCTAGAAGGCCAAGCTGGCCCAGGTAGGCGCGGTGGCTGGCGACAAGCGCGGCGGCCTCGGGCGTCTTTTCGGCCCAACGGTCCCACGCAACCTGCGCGGCCGCACGGAAGTCGGCGCGGTCCTTGGCGGACCATTCATGCAGCGTCACGCCTTTGGCGGTCAGCATGGCGGCGGCCTCTGCGTTCTTTTTCTCATTCGACAGTGCGGTGTGCAGGGCAAGTTTCTGCATGGCGGTGTCGATGATACGCTTGTGCTGGTCGCTCAACCCGTTCCAGACGTCGAGGTTACAGGCAAGGTGGTCCGACGGCATCGAGTGGAAGCCGGGGTAGGTGGCATGGTTGACGATGTCATACAGACCAAGGCCCACGTTGTTGTTCAGGCCCGATGCGTCAGCACCGTCGATGATGCCGGTTTCCAGCGCGGTAAAGATCTCGGTGAAGTCCATCACGATGGGCTGTGCGCCCAGTTCCTCGAAGATCTCGGTTTCCAGACCCGGAGGCGAACGGAATTTCCAGCCTTTCAGATCCTCGGGACCGGCGAGCGGCTTGGACGAGGACAGCGATTCCTGACCATAGATCCACCAGCCAACCAGCTGCATGTTCTCGGCGTTGTAAAGTTCCTGCGCGGCGTCGTAGCCACCGCCGTAATACAGCCAGCTCAGCTGCTGCCAGGGGGTGTCGTAGCCGCCCATGATGTCGCCGACAAACTGGAACGCCGGGTTCTTGCCGGTCTGGTAAGCGCCGCCGGTCATGTCGCAGTCGAGGATGCCGTTGATGGCTGCGTCAAAGGTTTCCGTCGTGGCGACGACGGACGAGCTGTAGAAGATCTCGATGTCGATTTCGCCACCGGACATGACCTCGATGTCATCGGCGAACTGGGCGGCAAGAATGCCTGACGGATGCTCGGTCGCATAGTGGGACTGGATGCGTAGGGTGACGTCCTGCGCGGTGGCCGCGGATGCGGCAATGGCAACGGCCGCAGCCGTCGTCAGAAGATTCTTCATGTGTTCCTCCCTGCGGCGGGCTCCCCCCCGCCTGTTTTCGCTTTGGGGGCTTGCCCCTACCGGAATGGTATACCATCCAGTATTGGCACGCTAACCAAAGCCTAGTGTACAGGCAAGGAATTTTGGTATACCAAATCTCGGTCAAGCAAGGGTGCCTGTAGAGGCGCGAAAAAAAGGTGCGGATTCAGGGAGGTGGGCTGCGCCATGGTCGACGGGACACTGCCGGAACAGATCGCGACGCGATTGCGCAGGGACATCTTGCGGGGCAAGTTGCCCCCCGGGACGCCTGTCAAGGAGCGTGACCATGCGGCGGAACTCGGCGTGAGCCGGACTCCCATGCGTGAAGCGATTCGAATGCTGGCGAAAGAGGGGCTGGTGCAGTTGCGCCCCGCAAGGTCGCCCATCGTCGCCAAACCCAGCTTTGAGGAAGTGGCCCACAACATCGAGGTGATGGCCGCGTTGGAGGTGTTGTCGGTCCGGCTGACCTGTCAACGCGCCAGCGATCCCGAGATCGACGAGATCGCCGACGTGGCGAACCACATGCAGCGTGACTATGACAGCCTTGATCGGGTGGATCTGTTCGAGCTGGACATGAGAGCTTTCACCGGGCAATTGCGCGGGCGGCTGGCAATCCGGTTCTGGACGAGACCCACGGCGCGCTGCTGGCGCGGCTTTGGCGTGTGCGCTATCTGTCGGCCAGCCGGAAACGATCCCGCGACAGGGTGTTGCGCCAACATGCGGATATCGTCACGGCCCTGCGCGCCCGCGACGTAGTTGCAGCACAGACCTGTGTGCAGGCGCACCTTGACCATCTGCTGGTCAATGTTGTGGATGTGTTCGATGCCGACGAGACAGAGGACGCCCCGGTGGAGGAGTGACCTTGGATCAGTTAATAGCGGACCCTAGGAACAAGGATTGGGAAAGACATGAAACTATTGCGATTTGGCCCCGTGGGCAGCGAAAAGCCCGGCATGCTGGACAGCGACGGACAGGTGCGCGATCTGTCGGCCCATGTGGCGGATTTCGCAGGGGACGCCGTGTCGCTGGAGGCATTGGACAAGCTGCGCGCCATTGACCCCGCCAGCCTGCCGGTGGTGGCAGAGCCGGGCCGGATCGGGGCCTGCCTCGCCTCGGTTCCGAACTTTTTCTGCATTGGGCTGAACTATGCCAAACACGCCGCAGAAACCGGGGCAGAACCGCCCAAAGAGCCGATCATCTTTTCCAAGGCGACCTCGGCCCTGTCGGGCCCGAACGATGCGGTGGTGATCCCGCGCAATTCGGTCAAGGGCGACTGGGAAGTCGAACTGGGCGTGGTGATCGGTAAGGCCGCCTCTTACGTCTCTGAGGCGGATGCGCTGTCCTATGTGGCGGGCTACTGCGTCATCAATGACGTCAGCGAGCGCTCTTTTCAGGCCGAGCGGGGCGGCCAGTGGATCAAGGGCAAGTCCGCGCCGACCTTTGGCCCGACCGGGCCTTGGCTGGTGACGGCCGATGAGGTCGCCGATCCGCAGAACCTGAAGGTGAGTTTGGATCTGAACGGCGAAACGGTACAAGACAGCGACACCTCGGACATGATCTTTACCGTGGCCGAGATCATCAGCTACATGTCGCAGTTCATGCTGCTGCAACCCGGCGACATCATCGCCACCGGCACGCCGTCGGGCGTTGGACTGGGCATGAAGCCGCAGCGGTTCCTGCGTCCGGGCGACGAGATGGTTGTACGGGTCGAGGGGCTGGGCGAGCAGCGGCAGACCACGGTCGCCGCCGACTGAAACCCGCGACTAGAACTGCTTGGTTTCGCGACAGGAAAGGCCCTCCACGCGGGGGCCTTTGCACGTCGGGGTGAATGTGAAAGGTTTCTAGGGTCGGAGCACAATGGCCGCTCCGAGCCCATCTTTACCGAATGCTGCACCATCAACGAAGGTCCGGTTAACTCAAAGCTTCACGTCACCATGATGCAGCACGATATTGAATCCTTCCTTTGGAGAGGGAGCAACGAAGTACTTTGAAATCTGTCGAAATTGCTCTTCGGTTGCAGCAAACGGATGATCACCTTGCGCATTGCGAGCGTGAAGTCGTGCGATACAGACTTCGTCAGGGACATCTAATACGTGAAGTTGATGTGCAGCCGTTGTTTGTTCCAAGATGCTCCGCATCCAGTCACGCGACGCAATCGTGTTCGCCTGGAAGTCCAAAACGACAGAAACTCCCTCATTCAGCAATGATACGACGTGCGGCCCCATGACCTCACGATATTTCGACATGCACCGCATGTAGTCTGACATCGAAGACATTTCTTCAGAATAGAGACCATTCAGCCAATCGTCTTCAGCAATCGTCACAGTTCCAGCCGCACGGCTAAGTTCGGCAGCCAGTGTGGATTTGCCAGAAGCAATTTTTCCGCACATCAGGTGCAGGGTTGGTGTTGTCGAGGACATTTGAATAACCTTATTCGGCGCGGCGCGCGCAATTGACGTTCAGAGATGAGTTACCCGGTCCGGTCTTCAGACCGGGGTGGTAATTCGATTTTGGCCCAGACGGCCAAATTTCTGAACGAAGGTTTTCATGCTCATTTACTGGCACGTGGGCTTGTCAATGTCTATCGGTAGAGCGGACATTCAACGGTATTTTCCTAAAGCGGCTTTGTCCCGCTGAGCGGGCATTAAGCCCGCAAGGCTCCCAAGAATTTTTCGGGAGCCTTGGCCCGACATGCCTTCGCGGTCGCAAGCGGTTGCGCCGAATGCTGCACTGCGAAGGGTAGGGGCTGGCCCACGTGGGGGACTCTTCGCGTCAGTGGATCAGAGAGCCGCCGTTTACGTCCACCTCGGAGCCGGTGACATAGGTCGAAAGATCAGAGGCAAGGAACAGGCAGCACCCCGCCACATCGCTGGCCGCGCCCGCCCGGGCCATGGGTATGCCGGCGAGGATCTGTTCCATCATCTCGTCGGTCAGCTTGCCTTCGGTGATGTCGGTGGCGATGAACCCCGGGCAGACCGCATTGGCACGGATGCCTTCGGGGGCCAGTTCGCGCGCCATGGCCTTGGTCAGGCCCAGCACGCCGGCCTTGGCCGCTGAATAATGTGGCCCGCCAAAGATGCCGCCGCCGCGCTGGGCGGATACCGACGAGATGTTTACGATGGTCCCGGTCTTGCGGTCGCGCATGTGCGGGATCAGCGCTTGAGCCATGTAGAGCGTGCCGCGCAGGTTGACGTCTGTCACCGCCTCATAGTTCTGCGGCTCGATCTGCATCAGTTTCAGCGGCTGGGTGATGCCGGCGTTGTTGACGAGGATATCGATGTGCCCGAAGGCGTCGATGGCCGTCTTTGCAGCGGCGTCACACTGCGGTTTGCTGGTGACATCGCAGGGCAGGCCGATGTGGCCCTCGCCCGGAAGATCAGCGGCGGCGGCGCGGGCGGCCTCGTCATTCAGGTCCAGAATGGCGATGCGCGCGCCGTGGTCGGCAAAGAGTTTGGCAGTCGCCTTGCCAAGGCCGCGCGCGCTGGCGGCACCGGTGATCAGAGCGGTCTTGTGTTTCAGAAGCATTGTTTTTCCTGTGGTTGGCCGGGGAGGGGGCATCATGCCAGAGGCATGCTTTCAGCATGGCCCCCGCCGCCTATTGGGCGACTCCCCCGGGATATTTCTGGACAGAAGAAGCACAGGTCAGAGCCAGGATTTGACCCGGGTGGTGATGGCGTTGACCGACAGTCCGTATTGATCGTGCAGCGTGGGAAGGGCGCCCGCGTCTAGGAATTCATCCGGCAGCGCGATGGTGCGGAACGTGGGGTGGATGTCCGCGCGCATGAGGTCTGCGGCCACCGCTTCTCCCAGCCCGCCGACGATGGTGTGGTTTTCCAGCGTGACGACGAGGCGGCCGGTCTTGGCGGCCTCGGCGCGGATGGTTTGGGTGTCCAGCGGTTTGATCGTGGGGACGTGCAGGACAGCGCAATCGGTGCCGTCCTTTTTCAAGGCTTTGGCCGCATCCAGGGCGCGCATGGTCATGAAGCCGGTGGAGATAAACAGCACGTCCGACCCGCCGTGGATGACCTGCGCCTTGCCCAGTTGGAATTTGTAGCCGTATTCACCCAGCACGTCCGGCACCTGCCCGCGCAGGAGGCGCATGTAGACCGGGCCGGGATGATCGGCGATGGCGTGTGTGGCCTGCGTGATTTCCGTGGCGTCGCAGGGATCGACGATGGTCAGGTTGGGCATACCGCGAAAGATGGCGAGGTCTTCGGTCGCTTGGTGGCTGGGGCCGTAGCCGGTGGTCAGGCCGGGCAGGGCGCAGACGATCTTGACCGGCAGGTTCTCCTCGGCAATCGCCATGATGATAAAGTCATAGGCGCGGCGTGAGGCGAAGACCGCGTAGGTGGTGGCGAAGGGGGTGAACCCCTCACGCGCCAGCCCGGCGGCGGTCGAGATCATGACCTGTTCGGCCATGCCCATCTGGTAGAAGCGGTCGGGGTATTCTTTGGCGAAGACATGCAGGTCGGTGTATTTTGACAGGTCCGCTGTCAGGCCGACGATGTCGTTGCGGGTTTTCGCCAGATCGCAGAGCGCATGGCCAAAGGGGGCCGCGACGGTATTGCGACCCTCGGCATCCAGCGAGGCGATCATGGCGGAGGTGGTCAGGCGCTCACCCGTGGCTGAGACGGGCATGGTGCGGGGCGTGGATTTGGGTTTACGGCGGGAGTGCGCGCCGATGGGGGCGTTGGTCATGGCGGTGCTCCTGTTCAGGCCGGGATTTGCGCGTCGAGATGGGCAATGGCGCGGGCCCATTCGTCAGGATCGACCCGCACGAAATGGGTGATTTCGCGCTCTTCAAGAAAGGGCACGCCTTTGCACATCTGGGTGCGGCAGATGATGACGCGGGGGCGCGGTTCGGACAGGTTGCGAGCGGTGTCGAAGGCCGCGACCAGCGCGTCCATGTCGTTGCCGTCGACCTCTTGCGCGTGCCAGCCGAAGGCAGCCCATTTCGGGGCCTCGTCGCCCTTGGCCAGTGCCTGTGTCGTTGGCCCGTCGGCCTGCTGGTCGTTGAAATCGACCACGCAGATCAGGTTGTCCAACTGGTGGGACCGGGCGGCCATGACCGCCTCCCAGGTCGAGCCTTCGCCCAGTTCGCCGTCCGACATGAGGTTGTAGACAAAGGCAGGGTTGTTCTTGCGCTTCAGACCCAGCGCCGCGCCCACGGCGATGCCAAGGCCGTGGCCCAGAGAGCCGCCGGTGATCTCCATCCCCGGTGTGTAGGCGGCCATGCCGGACATGGGCATGCGGCTGTCGTCCATGCCGTAGGTTTCCAGCTCATCCTCGGGCAGGATGCAGGCCTCGATCATCGCGGAATAGAGCGCGATGGCGTAGTGGCCGATGGAGAGATAGAAACGGTCTCGCCCTTCCCACTCCGGGTCTTCGGGGCGGTAGGTCAGCGCGTGGAAATAGTTGACCGCCAGCACGTCGGCGACGCCAAGCGCCTGTCCGATGTAACCCTGTCCCTGAACTTGAGCCATGCGCAGCGCCAGCCGCCGGATCGACCAGGCACGCCGCATCAGGCTCGTATTCGAGCCGTCGTGGAGCGTCGTCATGCGCCTCCTCCCCTGTTCGTCTTTTTGTTGGATCGGACTGTGACAGCTAGCAGTCGACGGGGCAAGGGTCTTGGCGGTCAGTCCCGTTGGCGCAGGGTCCGAGGCGTTGCGCCGAAGGTCGCGTGAAAGGCGCGGGCCAGGGCCGAGGCATCCTCGTACCCGCAGCGGGTGGCGATTTCGCTGACCGAGAGGGTGGTCTGTTCCACCAGCCGCCGCGCCGCGTTCAGACGCAGGGCGCGGTAGGTGGCGCCGGGACCGCGGCCCAGAACGGTGCGAAAGCGGCGTTCCAAAGCGCGCGAGGTGACGTTTAGGCGGCGGGCGACGGCAGCCACCGGCAGCGGCGCCTCGACGTTGCGGCGCATGATCGACACTGCCGCCTCGACCAGCTGGTCGTCGCTGAGGCGCGGGGGCAGATCGGCGGGGGCGGGGCGTTCGCCATGCATGAACAGGGCCGCCACCTCTAGCCGCAGCATTGGGCCGTGGTGTTGTCCGATAAGGTCCAGCATCAGTTCAAAAGCGGTGGTGCCGCCGCCGCAACTGAGGATGTCGCCGTCGTTGACGACCCGTTCCGGGCGCGCCTCGACCTCTGGGAACGTCTCTGCGAAATTGTCCAGCTCATCCCAGTGCAGGGTGGCGCGCCGCTCGTCCAGCAGGCCCGCCGCAGCAAGCAGCCAGCTGCCCATGTCCAGCCCCGCCAGCGTGCCGAAGCGCCGCCGCGCCGCGCGCAGGGCGCGCAGGGTGTCCGGCCCTGCCTGCGCCTGAAAATCGTAGCTGGGCAAAAGCAGCAGGTAGTCGCCGCCGGGATGGCGGGCGAGGCTGTCCTCTGGCGTGACCGGCAGGCCGGAGGATGACGTCAGCGTTTCCCGTGTCAGGCCAAGGAATTGCCAACGGTAGAGCGGCCTGCGCGCCAGTGTGTTGGCAGCCCGCAATGGCTCGATCGCGTTGGCAAGGCACAGGTTGGAGAAGTTCGGAAACAGCAGCACGCCCACGGTGCGTGTCGCATTCTGCGGAGTATCGGGGGCGTTCTGCATATCCATCCCCGCCGATCTACTCTCTAGTAACACCATCACGCAAGCGGAGGGTGCCATGCAGTTCGGATTGAGCGATGAGCAGGAGATGATCGTCTCTACCGTGCGGAGTTTTGTCGAGAACGAGATTTACCCTCATGAGGCCGAGGTGGAGCGCACCGGAGAGGTGCCGCCGGGACTGGGCGAAGAGATCAAGCGCAAGGTGCTGGATCTGGGGTTCTACGCCTGCAATTTCCCCGAGGAGGTTGGCGGCGCGGGTCTGAGCCATCTGGATTTCACGCTGGTCGAACGGGAGTTGGGGCGCGGCAGCATGGCGCTGACGCATTTCTTTGGCCGCCCGCAGAACATCCTGATGGCCTGCGAAGGTGAGCAGAAGGAACGCTATCTGCTGCCCGCCGTGCGGGGCGAGCGGATGGATGCGCTGGCGATGACCGAACCGGATGCCGGGTCGGACGTGCGAGGCATGAAATGCGCGGCGGTGCGGAACGGCGGTGACTGGGTGGTGAACGGCACCAAGCACTTTATCTCTGGTGCGGAACATGCCGATTTCTTTATCGTTTTCATCGCGACCGGCGTGGATGAGACGCCGAAAGGTCCGAAGAAGAGGATCACCTGTTTCCTCGTGGATCGCGGCCATCCGGGCTTTGCCGTGCGCGATGGCTATAACTCGGTCTCGCACCGGGGCTACAAGAACTGCATCCTCGAATTCACCGATTGCCGCCTGCCGGATGCGCAAGTTCTGGGCGCGGTCGATGGTGGTTTTGAGGTGATGAACGAATGGCTTTATGCCACGCGGCTGACGGTTGCCGCCTTCAGCGTGGGGCGCGCGCGGCGGTGTTTCGATTACGCGGTGGACTATGCCGCGCAGCGCAAACAGTTCGGGCAGGCGATTGCCAAGTTTCAGGGCGTGAGCTTTCAGGTTGCTGACATGATCTCTGAAATCGACGCTGCCGATTGGCTGACGCTGGCGGGGGCCTGGCGGCTGGATCAGGGCCTGCCCGCGAACCGCGAGATCGCCTCGGCCAAGGTCTATGCGACGGAAATGCTGGCGCGGGTGACGGACACAACCCTGCAGATTTTTGGCGGCATGGGGCTGATGGATGATTTCCCGATCGAGCGGTTCTGGCGCGATGCGCGGGTGGAGCGGATCTGGGACGGGACCAGTGAGATTCAGCGTCATATCATCGGCCGGGAGATTTTCCGGCCGCTGGGGGCGTGACGTTGGCGGGGATGGTGGGTTGGAACCCCACCCTACGCGCGTTGGGAGGGTTGGGTCATGCCTGACATGTCGCGCCTGTTGCACCCACGCTCCATCGCCGTGATTGGCGGCGGGGCGTGGTGTGCCAACGTGATCCGCGAGTGCCGCAAGCTGGGCTTTGACGGGCCGGTCTGGCCGGTGCATCCCACGCGGGCCGAGGTGGGCGGATTGCCCGCCTTTGCCCGGATCGAGGATCTGCCCGGCGTGCCAGACGCGGTCTATATCGGCATCAACCGCGCGGCGACGGTGGAGGCGGTGGGGGTCCTGTCCGCGATTGGCGCGGGCGGGGCGATCTGCTTTGCCTCCGGCTTTGCCGAGGCGCAGGCGGAACTGACCGATGGCGGCGAAGTGCAGGCGGCGCTGTTGGCGGCGGCGGGGGATATGCCGGTGCTGGGGCCGAACTGTTACGGGTTTTTGAACGCACTGGACCGCGTGGCCCTGTGGCCGGACCAGCACGGGATGGTCCCGGTGGAACGGGGCGTGGCGATCCTGTCGCAAAGCTCGAACGTGGCGCTGAACCTGACCATGCAGAGGCGGGGCCTGCCGATCGGGTTTCTGGGCACCGTGGGCAACCAGGCGCAGGTCGATCTGAGCGCGCTGGGCATGGCGCTGCTGGAAGATCCGCGTATCACGGCGCTGGGCCTGTATATCGAAGGCATCAAGGATGTCCGGGGCTTCGAGACGCTGGCAGCGCGGGCGTGGGCGCTGGGCAAACGCATTGTGGCGCTGAAGCTGGGTGCGTCCGAGCAGGCCAATGCGGCGGCGGTGTCGCATACGGCGTCGCTGACCGGCACCGATGCGGGCGCGCGGGCGTTTTTGCGGCGGATCGGGGTGGCGCAGGTCACGTCGCTGTCAGCGCTGCTGGAGGTGTTGAAGATCCTGCACGTGGCCGGGCCGTTGTCGTCGAACCGGGTGGTGTCCGCCTCCTGTTCGGGCGGCGAGGCGAGCCTGATGGCGGACAGCGGGTTGAGGTATGATGTGGTGTTCCCCCCGTTGGGGGCGGTGCAGCGTGAGAGGTTGCGCGCGGCGTTGGGGCCCAAGGTGGCGCTGGCCAACCCCTTGGATTATCACACCTATATCTGGGGCGACGTGCCCGCGATGCGGGCCTGTTTCGGCGCGATGATGGCCGGGGTGGATCTGGGCCTTGGGGTTGTGGTGTTGGATTTTCCGCGTGGGGATCGCTGTTCGGCGGCGGATTGGGATCTGGTGATCGAGGCCTTGGACGGGCTGGGCGGGCCGGTGCCGATGGCGATCCTGTCGAGCCTTGTGGAAACTATGCCAGAGGCGGTGGCAGAAAAGCTGGTGGGTTTGGGCATCGTGCCGTTGTGTGATGTGCCTTCGGCGTTGGAGGCGGTCGCAGCAGCGGCGTTTCTGGGCCAGGAAATAGAGCCCGTGCCGGTGCTTTGGGAGAATAGGGAGGGGGCGCTGCCCCCGTCGCCTGCGGCGTCTCCCCCGGGATATTTTCGGACAGAAGAAGCGCAAGGTGGCGTGTTGAGTGAGGGTGTCGCAAAGCAGGCTTTGGCGCAGGTGGGCGTGCCGGTGCCGGGGGGCGCGCGGGCATTGACACCTGTGGCGGCGGGGGAGGCGGCGGCGCGGATCGGGTTGCCGGTTGTGTTGAAGGGAGAGGGGTTTGCCCACAAGAGCGAGGCCGGGGCAGTCCGGTTGAATTTGGCGTCTGTGCCCGAGGTTGAGGAGGCGGCTTTGGCGATGCGCGCCTCTGGCTATCTGGTCGAGGAGATGATCACCGGGGCGGTTGTTGAACTGCTGATCGGTGTCATGCGCGACCCGGCGCACGGGTTCGTGCTGACGTTGGGCGCGGGCGGTGTCTGGACCGAGATCCTGGGCGATACGCAGAGCCTGCTGTTGCCGGTGACGGCAGAGGACGTGCGGGGCGCGCTGGGACAGTTGAAGATTGCGCCGCTGCTGGCGGGCTATCGCGGTGCGGCGGCGGACATGGACGCCATTGCCGGGGCTATTCTGGCGGTGCAGGCTTTTGTCGTGGCCCATGCCGACCGGATCGAGGAAGTGGAGATCAACCCGCTGCTGTGTACGCCTGACCGGGCGGTGGCGGCGGATGCGCTGATCCGTTTGCGGAATATCGAGATAGAGGGAGGCGAAGATGCCGCTTGAGATGAACAAAGAGGTCTTTATCACCTGCGCGGTGACCGGGTCGGGTGGCACGCAGGACCGCAGCCCGTATGTGCCGCGTTCCCCGCAGCAGATTGCCGAGAGTGCGATTGACGCCGCCAAGGCGGGCGCGGCGGTGGTGCATTGCCACGTGCGCGATCCGGAAAGCGGCGCGCCCTCGCGCGATCTGGCCTATTACCGCGAGGTGACGGACCGCATCCGCGACGCCGAAGTGGACGTGGTGCTGAACCTGACCGCCGGGATGGGCGGCGACATCACCTTTGGGTCGACCGATGCGCCGTTGCCGGTGAACGCGGCTGGCACCGACATGGTGGGTGCAGCAGAGCGTGTGGCGCATGTCGCCGCATGCCTGCCGGAGATCTGCACGCTGGACTGCGGCACGATGAACTTTGCCGAGGCCGATTACGTCATGACCAACACGCCCGGCATGCTGCGCGACATGGGCGCGCGGATGACGGCGCTGGGGGTCAAGCCGGAGATCGAGGCCTTTGACACCGGCCACCTGTGGTTCGCCAAGGAGCTGGTGAAAGAGGGGGTGCTGGAAGGGCCCGCGCTGGTGCAACTGTGCATGGGGGTGCCTTGGGGCGCGCCGGATGACCTGAACACCTTCATGGCGATGGTCAACAACGTGCCGGATGACTGGTGCTTCAGCGCCTTCGGTCTGGGGCGCAACCAGATGGCCTATGTGGCGGCAAGCGTGCTGGCGGGGGGCAATGTGCGTGTCGGGTTGGAGGATAACCTGTGGCTGGACAAGGGGGTGCTGGCGACCAACGCTCAACTGGTCGAGCGCGCCGTCGGCATCATTGAAAACATGGGCGCGCGCGTGATTGGTCCCTCAGCGGTGAGAGAAAAGCTGGGGTTGGTGAAGCGCGCGCCGAAATAGGTCCTGTCCCCCTGCTGGCGCCCCGGCAAGGCTTGTCGGGCGCTAACGGGGGAGGGGTTCGCATGGCTCGGATCGGGATAGGCATTGTCGGTGGCGGCTATATGGGCAAGGCCCATTCCGCCGCTTTTGCCGCCGTTGGTACGGTGTTCGAGACACGGCTGAAGCCGCGACTGGTGTCTATTGCCGGGGCGTCGTCGGAAAGTGGCGCGCGCTATGCCGAGGCTTACGGGTTTGAGCGCGGCGCGCGTGACTGGCGGGCCATGGTCGATGATCCCGAGGTTGAGGCGGTGGTGATCGCGTCACCGCAATCGACGCATCTTGAGATAGCAACGGCGGCCTTTGAAGCGGGCAAGCCGGTGCTGTGTGAAAAACCGATGGGACTGGACGCGGCAGAGGCGCGGGCCATGCTGGCGGCGGCAGAGCGGGCCGGCGTGGTGCATTCGGTGGCGTACAATTACAGCCGGACTCCTGCGACGCAGTTCGCGCGGAAGTTGATTGGTGAGGGCGCGCTGGGCCGGGTGCATCATCTGCGGATTGAACACACAGAGGACTTTCACCTGACCTCGATCCTGCCGCCGTGGCGCTCGCAGGGCGAGGCGAATGGCTGTTTGGGGGATTTGGCCCCGCACCCAATCAACGCGGCGCTGGCACTTGGCGGACCGATAGCGCAGGTCTTTGCAGTGATCGAGACGGTATTCCCCGAACGCAACGGCGTGACGGTCACCAATGACGATCAGGTTCTGATGACGCTGCGGTTTGCCAGTGGGGCGACTGGGCATCTGTTTGCCAGCCGTGTCGCGACCGGCAAGAAGATGGGCTATGCCTATGAGGTGACTGGGGAAAAGGGCGCAGTACGGTTTGATCAGGAGGATCAGAACGCGCTGTGGGTCTGTGATGGCGAGGCCCCGGCAGAACGGGCAGGGTTCACCAAGGTCCTGACCGGCCCGGCGCATCCGGATTACAAACCCTTCTGCCTCGGCCCCGGACATGGCACCGGCTATCAGGATCAGATCATTATCGAGGCGAAGGATTTCCTGACCGCCATCGACAGTTGTGCGCCGGTCTGGCCAACCTTTGCTGACGGGGTGGAGGTGCACCGGGTCATTGCGGCGGCGCGGGCCTCTGCTGCGTCCGGCGGATGGGCGCGGGTCAGCAATTTTTGAGAAACACGAGCCATGCGGGCGGCGTGGTGGGAGGAGAGAGTATGGCGAAACTGTTGTGGGGCATGATTGGCGGCGGTGAAGGCAGCCAGATCGGTCCGGCGCACCGGTTGGGCGCGGGATTGGACGGGGCTTTCGACTTTGTCGCGGGCGCGCTGGACCACCGGCCCGAGGCGGGGCGGGAGTACGGACAACGGCTGGGGCTGGCGGCGGACCGCGCCTATGGCGACTGGCGAGAGATGTTAGAGGGCGAGCAGGGGCGCGACGACCGGATTGATCTGGTGACGGTGGCCACGCCCAATGCCACGCATTTCGAGATTACCAAGGCCTATTTGGAGGCGGGGTTTCATGTGCTGTGCGAAAAGCCCATGACCATGACCGTGGAAGAGGGCGAGGAAATCGTCGGCCTGGCCCGTGAGACGGGGCGCATCTGCGCGGTGAACTACGGCTACACCGGCTATGCGCTGGTGCGGCACATGCGGGCGATGGTGGCGCGTGGCGATTTGGGCAAGGTTCGCATGGTGGTGGCGGAGTTTGCCCACGGCCATCACGCAGATGCGGCGGACGCGGACAACCCGCGGGTGCGCTGGCGCTATGATCCGGCGCAGGCGGGGGTGTCGGCGCAGTTTGCCGATTGCGGCATCCACGCGCTGCACATGGCAAGCTTTGTGATCGGGCAAGAGCTGGACCGGCTGTCGGCGGATACGGTGTCCTGTATCGAGAGTCGCGTGCTTGAAGATGATGCACAGGTGAACCTGCGCTTTGACGGAGGTGCTGCGGGGCGTTTGTGGACCTCAAGCATTGCGCTTGGGCGTCAGCACGGGCTGACCTTGCAGGTCTTTGGTGAAAAGGGCGGGCTGCGCTGGGCGCAGGAGCAGCCTAATCAGCTTTACTGGATGCCTCTGGGCGGTCGGCTGGAGGTGATGGAACGGGGTGGGCCGGGTCTGTCGCCCGAGGCGGATCGCGCGAGCCGGGTGACTATGGGGCATGCGGAGGGGATGCCGTTGGCCTTTGCCAATATTTACGCCGATCTGGCCGAGGCGATCCGTGCCCGCAAGGAAGGGCGCGATATGGACCCGGCCGCGGATCTGTATCCGCGCGCAGAGGACGGGCTGCGGTCGATGGCTGCCGTCTTTGCGGTGGCTGAAAGTGGCCAAGGTCAGGGCGTCTGGATGGACGCCCGTCCGCCGATGTTCCGGTAAGGGCGAGGGGTGGCCCCGGGCCAGGCCCGGGGCGGGATGGTCCTGCGGCGCGGTTTACGCTCAGGCGACTTGTTCGAAGTTCACTTCGGGTGTGACACCCAGCGCGAAACAGACATCGCGGGTCAGTTCCGGGCGGTTCAGGGTGTAGAAGTGCAGCTTGTCCACGCCGCCTTCGATCAGGTCGGTGCAGAGCTCTGAACAGATCGCGGTGGCCAGCAGATCCTCACGCCCGTCACGTTTGGCCTTTTCGAACGCGTCCGAGACCCACGCCGGGATATAGGTGCCGCAGCTTTCGGCAAAGCGGCGCGCGCCATTCCAGTTTTCGATCGGCAGGATGCCGGGGACCAGTTTGGAGGTGTCGATGCCCGCCTTGGCGCAATCGTCGCGGAAGCGGAAAAACGTGTCCGCCTCAAAGAAGAACTGGGTCAGGGCCTCTGTCGCGCCGGCGTCCAGCTTGCGCTTGAGCCATTCGATGCTGGCCTGCTGGCTGTCAGCCTCGGGGTGGGGGTCAGGATAGGCGCCGACGCGCTGGGTGAACTTGCCGGTTTCGGCCAAGGCCTCGATCAGCTCGATGGAATTGGCAAAGCCGTCGGGATGCGCCTCAAACCCGGCAGACCCTTTGGGCGGATCGCCACGCAGGGACACGATGTCAGTCACACCAGCCTCGGCAAAGCCATCGGCAATCGCGAGGGTTTCGGCACGGGTGGCGTTCACGCAGGTCAGATGTGCCGCCGTGCGCAGGCCGGAATGTTTGTGCAGCGTCGCAACCACATCACGGGTCAGATCACGGGTTGTGCCGCCCGCGCCATAGGTGACAGAGACAAAGCGCGGCGCCAGCGGTGACAGAACCTGCACCGCGTCCCAAAGGCGAAAGGTCGCCTCGATGTTTTTCGGAGGGAAAAATTCGAATGAAATCTCTGGGCGCTGCATGATGGACGAGTCCTGTGTTGAGTTGCCGCCCTTGTCGCACATACTGCATTGTGAGACAAACTCATAAATCTCAAGATCAACATGAGGCGGACACTGGTTTCCCATGCATATCGAATTCCGGCACCTCCGGACCATCAAGGCGATTCATGACGCGGGCGGTGTCGCGCGCGCAGCGGAGCAGCTGAACATCACGCAATCCGCGCTCAGCCATCAGATCAAGGGGCTGGAAGATCAGGCGGGGGTCGAGCTGTTTGTGCGGCGCTCAAAACCGATGAAACTGTCGGCTGCGGGCAAGCGCCTGTTGCGGCTGGCCGAACAGGTTCTGCCCCAGGTCGAGGCCTTGCAGGATGAATTTGAGGGGTTGCGGTCGGGCAAGGCAGGGCGGCTGCACATCGCCATCGAATGCCACGCCTGTTTCGAGTGGCTGTTCCCGGTGTTGGAAGGGTTTCGCAAGAAATTCGGCGATGTGGACGTGGACATCCGCCCCGGACTTGCCTTTGACGCGCTGCCCGCGTTGATGAAGGAAGAGGTGGATGTGGTGATCTCCTCTGACCCGGAGGATCTGGCGGGCGTGACCTTTGTGCCGCTGTTTGAGTACAGCCCGGTGTTTGTGGCCTCGGCTTCGCACCCGTTGGCGGAAAAGCCATTTATCGAGGCCGAGGATTTTCGCGGTCAAACCCTGATCACCTACCCGGTGGAACGGTCGCGATTGGATATTTTCAGCCAGCTTTTGACCCCCGCCAAGGTGGAACCGGCGGCGATTCGGCAGGTCGAACTGACGGCAGTGATCCTGCTGCTGGTCGCCTCGAACCGGGGGGTGTCAGTGTTGCCGGATTGGGTTGTGCGCGAGGTCAAATACAGTTCTGACTATGTGACGCGCCCGCTGACGGAACAGGGACTGACACGGCGGCTGTACGCGGCGGTGCGCACCGAAGACCTTGAAAAACCCTATATGCAATTGCTGGTCCGGCTGGCGGGCGAAGAGGCGCGACGCCTGCAAGAGGCGTGATCAGCAGCTTTCCCCGGCCTGCGCGCGGGCCAGATCCCAACGGTCGGCATAGGCCATGCCCGGCACAGGATTGTGCGGTGCGCTCATGACCTCGGCCGTTTTCTGGGCAAAGCAGGCGCAATTGACGCCGCTCAGGGTCGCCCGGCAAAACGCCGCCGGATCAGCCGGGGCCGACGCCGCGCCATAGGGCGGTGGCCCGCTGGGGGTCAGGCCGCCCTCTGTCAGCGGCGGCAACGTGCTGACCCCGGCCACCAGCAAGGCGACGGTGGCCAGAATCGCAGCATAGGTGATCCACTTGAACGGCATGTCGGTCTCCGGAAAAACCAACGCAATACGCAGGCCTGCCGTCAGGGTACAGCGATCAGCCCCGGCGGCGAAGCGCCGAGTCCTTCGGTTTTTCCACAAATGCCGTGGACACAGCGGGCGGGGGTGCAAGTCCGACATTACGTCCCCGCACCGCACGCGACCCGCCGGTCAGAGCAGTTGCAAATCCGCCGCCATGGAGCGCCCGTCGCGGCCTTCTCGCAGTTCAAAGCTGACCTTCTGGTTGTCCGCAAGCCCGGTCAAACCGGACCTTTCCACCGCAGAGATGTGGACAAAGACGTCTTGGCCGCCGTCGTCCGGTGCGATGAACCCAAATCCCTTGGTGGTGTTGAACCACTTCACGGTGCCCGTTGGCATGTGTCCCGTGCTCCTGTTCCTGTTCTTTCACACATCCCGACAAATCGGTCAGGACGGTCACATCCGGCGGTCAAGGTCGCGAAAACTGCACGCCCCCGACATCTGGCGGCCGAAAGTCACGCGTTCCAGACTAACGCGGATGGGTGGAATACCAGAGTCCCACCCTCGCATTTCGCCGAAAGGTGGCCTATCTCACCACAAATTGAGAGAAACTGCCAAAGGAATACGCATGATCATCTACGGGTTGAAGACCTGCGATACTTGCAGAAAGGCGCGCAAAGCCTTGCCGGGGGCGGCTTTTGTCGATGTCCGCGATGAGGGGCTGCCGGGCGACGTCTTGGACGACGCGATGGCGCAGTTCGGCGAAAAATTGCTCAACACACGGTCAGCAACTTGGCGTGGACTGGATGATGAGGCTCGCGCGTTGCTGCCCGCCGAGTTGATCAGGCGGCATCCGACGGTCATGAAGCGGCCTTTGGTCGTGGACGGGGCGCGCATGGTGCTGGGCTGGGACAAAGCTGCGCAGGCCGCACTGGGCGTGACGGGGCAGGAGACAGGAACATGAGAAATGCGGCATTGACGCTGGGCATCATCGCCGGTGTGATTGGCATGATCGTGGGTTTTTTCGGGTTCGGCTATACCGAATTGGTCAAGAATGTCGGCGAGGTCGAAGAGATGTTCGGCATGTTTGATGACCCGGCGACGGTGCGTACGGTGTCGATCCTTGCACCGCTTTTGGCCATCGCGGGTGGGGCCATGGCCAAGGCGCGCGCGCTGTGGGGCGGGTTGTTGCTGCTGGCCTCGGCGGCGGCGATGTTTCACGCCTTCGGGTTCAACGTCTTTACCATGTTTCCCATCGCCTTTGCCGGTCTGGCCGGGGTGCTGGCGCTGGCCGCGGGCAAACCGGACGAACCAAAGGCGCATTTCTGAGACGTGCCCTGACGAAGGAAAGATGGGGGCGCCCCTGGTTGCCATCGGCAACGGCGCCCAGTCCACCGTCCCCCTCAGACCACCGTGACGGCGCGCGGTCCCGCGTTAAGACCCAGTAGCCGGTCGATGGACAGCGCGCCTGCGCCCTTGATGACCAGAATGGCAAGGCCAAAGATCCAGAGCGTCCGCTCGTCAATCAGCTCATACCGCGTGTCGAAAAGTATTCCCGGTTTGCCGCCATGCCCGGTCACGTCGACAAAGGTCTGCACCACGACAAAGCCGATCATGCCCAATGCCGCCAGCCGGGTGAACAGCCCGATCACGATCAACAGCGGCAGCAGCCATTCGGTATAGGTTCCGGCATAGGCCACCAGATCATACACAAAGCCAAGCTTGGCCGTGTTATATCCCGCCGCCTCAAAGGCTTTTGGGAACATCTGCGCATAGGTGCCCGATTCCAGAGTGAAGAAATCAAAGATGCCTTCCTCTCCTTTGCGGTCCCAAACCTTGGTCCCGGCGGAATTCCAGTAGTAGCGCAACAAGGTCGCGGCAAAAACCAACCGCGCCAGCAGAGGGATCAGGTGATCGCCCATACGCTCGACAGGGGCAAAGATTGTGGCGTGAAGGGAGGTCAGGCGGTCCATGTCAGGTCTCCTCAAGCAGTGCAAAAGTCGGAAATCGCGCCCTGCTGCAACAGCAGCGTCAGGGTCGCGGGCAAGTCGAAATCGGCACCGGCAGACGTGACTGCCGCACCAAAGGTCAGCCCGCGCAACAGCGCGTCGACAAAATCCGCACCACCTTGCGGCAGCAGGTGCGGCGTGGGGTCATACTCAGCGCGGGTGATCAACACATCCTCGGCGCGCGCCTGTGGTTTCGGCTGATCCGGCCTCAGGGTGAACCGATAGACAGACAGAACCGGCCAACGCGACCGCACCACCTGCACCGAAGGCGCAAGGACCAGACGCGCTGCCATCAGCGCGGCCTCATCCAATAATGCCAACCGCCCGCTCTCAAAGACCGCCGCATCTGCGGCGTGATAGCTGCGCCGCATGGCCAGCTCTAACCGCGCCACATCACCCAGATAGCCGATGCCACGCAGCGCCTCGATCCCTTCAAGAAAGGCCGGAAAGCCCGCGCCATAGTGCATCATCAACGGTGTCACAGGCGGATCGCTGCGCAAATACATCCCCGCCGAGCGCGCAAAGTTCTCTGGCCCGATCAGCTTGGCAACCGCCGGAAAACCGGCCTCCAACGCCTCTCGCAACGCCACCGCCACGTTGTTTCGATACACATCATAGCGTCGGCCGGCGGGGCGGCCCGCACCATCGGTCAAACCGCCGGGGATCGCCACATCGGCGCGCAGCAATCCCATACGAAACGCCGCCTCAGCTGTGCTCGCCTCAGCCATTTGGACAGCCGCCGGGTTTCTTCTGTCCAAAAATATCCCGGGGGAGTCGACCGAAGGGAGACGGGGGCAGCGCCCCCTTGACGCGGTTCATCAAGCAACTCACGCCGACACCTGCGATAGAGCAACTTGGGCTCGCGCGGCCTCAGCCGCCAGAACGGACCAGTCGGGCACATCATTGTCCCATTCTATCAACAAAGGGTGCGGTCCCGACAGGTCCAGCACCTTATCCAGCAGCGCCCAAACCGGCTCGGCCACTTCGCGCCCGTGGCTGTCGATCAGCAGCGGCGCGCCAAAATCGTCCTCATCTTCGTCGTGCCCCGCCAAATGGATCTCGCCAACGGCGTCCATCGGGAAGGCGTCGATATACGCCTGCGGGCTGTCGCCAAGGTTCACCGCCGAGACGAAGACATTGTTGACGTCCAGCAGCAGGCCACAGCCGGTGCGGCGGACCACGTCGCGTAGGAAATCGGTCTCTGACATGGTGCTTTCGGCAAAGGTCAGATAGCTGGACGGATTTTCCAGCAGCATCTGCCGTCCCAATGTCTCTTGAACCTCATCGACGTGATCGCAGATGCGGTTCAGCGTGGCTGGCGTATAGGGCAAGGGCAGCAGGTCGTTCAGGAAATGGCTGTCATGGGTCGACCAGGCGAGGTGTTCGGAAAAGCTCGCCGGGTTCAGCCAGCCAACCAAATGCTTGAGCCGCGCCAGATGATCGGGGTCCAGCCGCTCGGGCCCGCCGATGGACAGGCCGACGCCGTGGACGGAAATCGGAAATCGGTCGGCCAGCGCGCGCAACTGTGCCAGCGGCCTGCCGCCATCGCCCATGTAATTCTCGGCGTGCACCTCAAGCCAGCCCACCGGGGCGGGATCGTTCAGGATGGCCGAATAGTGCTGCGGCTTGTAGCCGACACCGGGCAAGGGGGGGAGAGAGCTGGCTGAGTCGAACATTGGTTTTTGCATCCGCCATCAATAAGACGCGGGGCGAACGGTCCGCCCCGCGAAATAATATAAATCAGGCCTCGGGCAGATCGCGCTCAAGCGCCTCGAGCGAGCCCATCCGCGCGTCACCGTCTGCCATTGCGGGCAGTTCGATGTCGGCGCAGGTGCCGGCTTCGACGAGGGTCCAGGCGTTGCCTTGGTAGTCTACGGTCGAGGTGCCGGCGCAGGTGGTGCCGGGGCCTGCGGCGCAATCGTTTTCACCGGCGAGGCTGACGCCAAAGCATTTTTCCTGTTCCATGGCCTGAACGCCCGATGCGGACACTGCTGCGGCGACGATGCCAACAAGGGCGGCGGTCTTGAGAGTGGTGGACATGTGAAATTTCCTCCGGGTTTCTGATTTGAAACTTGTCCGAGGGCCGATCTGCCCTGCGGTGACACCAGAGTGCGCCGAGACTTGGTTTCGGACCATTCACGGGCCCGTGCATCACGGGGGCGTCAGGCCGCGTGTCGCGGGCGTGAACCTTCCAGTGCGGGAGGGTGCGATTTCGGCCCGGGAAAAGGGCGTATTGAAATGATTGTTGCGATTCAAACCATGCTGCAGGGCAGAATGTTACAGGTTTCCCGTCCGGTCCGGCGGGGCCGACACGGCGTATCACGCAATTTGTCAGGCTTGTAACGCAGCAGCCCGGCGTTTCCGTCGCAGGTTTTGCAAAAAAAGTCGGCCGCCCCGATTGGGACGGCCGGAATGGCTTTAATTTGGTGTCTGTGGATCAGTCGCGCAGGTCTGGCGCAGTTGCGTCCGCTGACAAAAGCGCCACGATCTCGTCCAGTGCCGCCACCTGCGTCTGCTTTTCGCCAAGGCGGCGGACGGTCACGGTGCGTTCTTCAACTTCGCGGTGGCCGACGGCAAGGATCACGGGCACCTTGCCGACCGAATGCTCACGCACCTTGTAGTTGATCTTTTCGTTGCGCACATCCGCCTCGGCGCGGACACCGGCGGCGGTTAGTTGGGCGACTACCTCTGCCACATAATCATCCGCCTCCGATGTGATCGAGGCCACAACGACCTGACGCGGGGCCAGCCAGAAGGGCAGCTTGCCGGCATGTTCCTCGATCAGGATGCCGATGAAGCGCTCGAAACTACCCAGCGTCGCGCGGTGCAACATGAAGGGCCGTGTCTTGTCGCCGCTTTGCGAGATGTAGGAGGCGCCCAGACGTTCCGGCAGGTTCGGGTCTACTTGGAAGGTGCCGCATTGCCAGACCCGCCCGATCGCGTCGGTCAGGTAGAAGTCCAGCTTGGGCCCGTAGAACGCGCCGTCGCCCGGTTCCAGCACATAGTCGCGGCCCACGGCCTTGATCGCGTTCTCCAGCGCGTTTTCAACATAGTCCCAGCTTTCCTCGGTGCCGACGCGCTTTTCAGGACGGGTGGCAAAGCGAATTTCGAACTCGGGGAAGCCCAGCTCGCGGTAGATGTCGGCGAGAAAGTCGATGAACCGCGCGCATTCCTCCTGAATCTGATCCTCGGTGCAGAAGATATGCGCATCGTCCTGCGTGAACCCGCGCACCCGCATGATGCCATGCAGCGCGCCCGAAGGCTCGAACCGCGAGCACGATCCGAATTCGGCCAGACGCAAGGGCAGGTCGCGATACGATTTCAGACCCTGATTGAACACCTGCACGTGGCAGGGACAGTTCATCGGCTTCAGCGCATTGATGCGGGTATGGCCCTTGTCCTTGACCACGGCGTCGTCGTTTTCACCGTCGCGGGATTCATCCACCTCGACGATGAACATGTGGTGCTGGTACTTGTCCCAGTGGCCAGAGGCCTCCCACAATTTACGGTCGACGACCTGCGGGGTGTTGATTTCCCGATAGCCACCTGCGCGCTGTTTGCGGCGCATGTAGTCCTGCAGCTGGGTGTAAATGGTCCAGCCGTTGGGATGCCAGAACACCTGACCGGGCGCCTCTTCCTGCATGTGGAACAGGTCCATCTCGCGGCCCAGCTTGCGGTGGTCGCGTTTGGCGGCCTCCTCCAGCATGTGCAGGTGCTTTTTCAGGTCTTCCTTGTTCTTAAAGGCGACGCCGTAGATCCGCTGTAGCATCTGGCGCTTGCTGTCGCCGCGCCAATAGGCCCCCGCCACGCTCATTAGTTTGAAGGCGTCGCCGGGAACCTGTCCGGTGTGTTGCAGGTGCGGGCCACGGCAGAGGTCTTGCCAGTGGCCGTGCCAATACATGCGCAGCGGCTCATCGCCGGGGATCGCCTCGATCAACTCGACTTTATAAGGTTCATTGTTGGCCTCGTAGAAGGCCACCGCGCGGGCGCGTTCCCAGATCTCGGTGGTGACGGGGTCGCGGCGGTTGATGATCTCTTTCATCTTCTTTTCGATCGCGCCGAGATCTTCGGGGGTGAACGGCTCTTCGCGGTCAAAGTCGTAGTACCAGCCGTTGTCGATCACCGGACCGATGGTGACTTTGACGCCGGGCCACAGTTCCTGCACCGCGCGCGCCATAATGTGCGCAAGGTCGTGCCGGATCAATTCCAGCGCGGGTGCCTCATCGGCCAAAGTGTTGATCGCGATATGTGCGTCAGCCTCGATCGGCCATTGCAGGTCCCAGTGCGCATCGCCCACGGTGGCGGAAATCGCCTTCTTGCCAAGCGATTTGGAAATGCTCGCAGCCACTTCGGCAGGGGTCACGCCCTTGTCGAAGTCACGTTTTGAGCCATCGGGAAAGGTCAGGGAAATCTGGGCCATCAGCCTCAACTCCTCGTCAGTTTGGCGCCCACGGAACGCCCGGTTGCGGGTTATGTTTTGCGGGCCTGCTTTTGCGCCTGTCGAGTGGAGCTGTCAAGCTGTGTCGGGTCCGGCGTCACAGCCCGGCTTTCAGGAAATGCTGGCGGATCTCTTCCAACACGTCGCCCGGGGTTTGGGGATCTTCTGCAAAGAACCAGTATTCGCCGTAGGGGTCGTGAATGGCGATCTCCCAGCCCCGCCAGGAAAAGGTGATCCACGCGTCGGTGACGGATTGAACGTTTGCCTTGCGCTTGACGTGTTTGAGACGCCACAGGCTGCGCCAAAGCTGGCCGGGCGATTTCACGATCGGTAGGGTCAGAAAGTTCCGCGACCCGTCGCGCATCCTGAAATCCGTCAGTGAGGTGTCCGGGTCCATCTGCCAGTGCCCTTCCGTGATTGTGGTGTAAGCGTAGCGCCGGGCGCAGCCCCGCTCAATGAGGGCTTTCATGACCTGACGGGCTCTGCCACTGTCTGGCCGGTCACACCCGGAGGGAACCATGCAGACATATCAAGAGATCCTGAACATCGCGGCGGACCGCAAGGGCGGTAAGGACGCGGTACTGGCGGATATGCCCAAGGTGCTGAGCGCGGATGATCTTGCCGCCATTCCGGACAACCTCTGGCTGGCGCAAATGGCGCGCGGGATTTTTCAGGCCGGGATCAGTTGGCAGGTTGTGGAAAACAAGTGGGTCGGCATCGAAGAGGCCTTCTACAACTTTGATGTCGGGCGTGTGGCCGTGATGTCCGAAGACTGGTTCGACGAATTGCTGGACGATCCGCGCATCGTGCGCAGCCCGCCCAAGGTCGAGGCGATCCAGCACAACGCCGCCTTTATTCAGGAGGTCGCCGCCGAGGCAGGCAGTTTCGGGCGCAAGATCGGCGATTGGCCGGCTGAGGATTTCGCCGGGCTGCTGGAGTGGTTGAAAAAGAACGGTTCGCGTCTGGGCGGGGCCACAGGAGCCTATGCGCTGCGGTATCTGGGCAAGGAAAGTTATGTGCTGTCGCCGTCCGTGGTGGCGCGGCTGGAGGCAGAGGGCGTGATCGACAAGGAGCCGACCTCGAAAAAGGCGATGGCGGCGGTGCAGGCTGCGTTCAATGCGTGGAAGGCGGAAAGTGGCGAGAGCCTGACGGTGATCAGCCGCGTATTGGCGCAAAGCATCGACGGCTAGAGGCACGCTCGCCCGACGGTTGCGGTGCGCAGCGATCCGGAGCCGATGTGCGCTGCGCTCTTGACGCGGAACTGGATGCGATTGGCCTTGCGGCCAAACGCTTATGCGCCGGTAACGCGCCAGATGATGTCACCCACATCATCCGCCATCAGGAGCGACTTCTTGTCCGCGCCGAGAGTTACGCCGACGGGGCGTCCGTAGGCGATCTTTTCATCGTCGGACAGGAAGCCGCTGAGAATGTCCCGCGGCGCACCGCTGGGTGCGCCGTTCTCAAAGGGTACAAAGATCAGCTTGTAGCCGCTCAGTTTGGAGCGGTTCCATGATCCGTGCTGCCCGATCACCATGCCGTCGCCGAATCCCGGCAGAGTTCCTGCTGGCATCCAGCACAGACCAAGCGACGCCGTATGCCCGCCCAATGCATAATCCGGCTTGATCGCGCGTGCGACCAATGCGGCGTCCTGTGTGACCCGGTCGTCTACCGTGTCTCCCCAATAGCAATAGGGCCAACCGTAGAAGCCGCCCTCTTGCACCGAGGTCAGGTAATCCGGCGGCGTTTCGTCCCCCAGTCCGTCGCGTTCGTTGACAACCGTCCAAAGCGCGCCGGTTGTCGGTTCCCACGCCATGCCGACCGCATTGCGCAGCCCCGAAGCAAAGATACGGGCTGCGCCGGTCTCGACATCCAGTTCCCAGATTGCGGCGCGCCCCTGTTCTGCCTCCATGCCCTGATCGCCGATATTCGACAACGACCCGACACCAGCGTAGATCTTGGTGCCATCGGGTGACACGATCAGGCTGCGGGTCCAGTGGCCATGCGGTTTGAAATCGACCAGCTTTTGCCCGGTCCCGGTCAGCGACGTCGCATCAGGCGTATAGTCAAAAACCACGATGCCATCGGTGTTGCCGAGGTAAAACCGGCTCCCGATCAGCGCCATGCCAAAGGGCTGGTTCTGGTTCTCGACAAACACCTCGCGGATTTCGGCCACCCCGTCGCCGTCTGCATCCCGCCACAGGGTCACGCGGTTGGCGCTGACGCCGATCGCCTTGGCCCGTCGCATTGTCGCCTGTGCCGCGTGGTCCATCAGTGTCTTGGGCGGCCCCGCCTGTTCTTTCGATTCCGCGACGAGGACATCGCCGTTCGGCAGGACCTCGATCCAACGGGGGTGCTCCAGTCCGGATGCAAAGGCGTTGACCTTGAGCCCGGGCGCGCAGGTGGGGACGTGGCCGTTTTTCCAGCCTTGGGCGACGGGCATTTTTAGCGTCATGATGCCCTGTTTGCGGGCATCGGGGATCTGCGGGCTGGCGCCCATGGCCTGATGTGACGGCGCGCCAACGCGACGCAGCAGCGCCACGGCCCCCCCCACCACAGCAGTCGCCTTTGCGATAAATTCCATGTCCGGCCTCCGTTCTGATCGATGACCATCCTTGCCAGTGTCCACGACACGCAACAACTGTTTTCCCGTACAGGGGCGGTGTGCCGTGCAAACTGTGCGCGACGTAGGTTCGGACATCTCGGGCAAAGTCGCGTGGCAGTTCTTTGTTCACATAACTGACAAGAACATCGCCCATAAGGCCGAGGCTCGTCAAAAAAGTTTGACCATTCGGTAAACGCTGCGCATCCTGTGGCAAAACACGATCCGAACAAAAACAGGGGAAGACCATGACCAAGACATTGCTAACCACGACCTGCCTCGCCCTACTGGGCCTGGCACAGGCGGCGTCGGCCGACACGCTTCGGCTGCTGACTTGGGGCGGCTATGCCCCCGACGAGGTCATCGAGATGTTTGAGGCCGAGACTGGCCACACCGTCGAAGTGACCAAATCCAACAACGAAGAAATGATTGCCAAGCTGCGTGCCACGGGCGGCGGCGGCTTTGACCTTGTGCAGCCTTCGCAGGACCGGGTCATGGGTCCGCAGATGGAATTCGGAATCTACAAACCCATTGATGTTTCCAAGCTGGACCAGTCCCTGTTCATCCCGTCGATGTTGATGGCCACCATGGCCAACACCACCGTTGGCGACGAGGTCTACGGTGTACCGCATGTCTGGGGCACCTCCGGTCTGGTGATGAACACTGCCTTGGCGGGTGAAGTGGTCAAGGACTACACCGACCTGTGTGATCCTGCTGTCGCGGGCAAGGTGTCCTACCGCCTGAAGCGTCCGACGCTGATCGGATTTGCCTTCGCAATGGGCGAAGATCCCTTTGCCGCCTACGGCGACGAAGAGAAGTACAAAGAGATCATGGGCAAGGTCGAGGCCAAGTTGACCGAGTGCAAGGCCAACGTCAAAACCTACTGGGGTGGCGGCGATGAACTGATGAACCTCGTGCGTTCGGGCGAAGTGACCGCGTCGATGGCATGGGACACCGGCGGCTGGAAGCTGAACGAAGACAACGCTGACATCACCTTTGTCGCGCCCGCATCGGGTGCGCTGGGCTGGATCGATACCTTTGTTCTGCCCGCCAAGGGGCAGGCCGATGATGCCGCCTATGCTTGGATCAACTTTGTGATGCAGCCGGAAATTGCGGCCAAAATCACGGCTGTGGCTGGCAACTTCACCGCTTCTGCCGGGGCGGATGAATTTGCCGAGGAAGCGCTGAAAGCCAAGTATCAGGCCAGCTTTCCGCAGGAGGCCATCGACAACATCAAGTGGTATCCGCCGGTTCCCGCCGGTCTGGAAGCCATCGAAGGTGACGTCCTAGACCGTGTCCAAGCCGCCAACTAATCACTTGTGACAGGGGCGGCATCGGTAGTCCCGGTGCCGCCCATTTCGTTTCGGACAGACCCTGAAACGCCTTGAACGGACCTCTGCATGACCCCTGATCTGGAATGCGCTGACCTGGTGAAGCAGTTCGGCCAAACAACAGCCGTAGACAACGTCTCTTTCTCGGTGCCGCCGGGTAGTTTCTTTTCGATCCTCGGACCGTCGGGCTGTGGCAAGACGACAATCATGCGGATGATCGCGGGGTTTCTTGATCCAACATCCGGCGACATTCGGATCAAGGGCGGATCGGTTCTGGACACGCCGCCCAACAAGCGCCCGGTGAACATGGTGTTCCAGCATCTGGCACTGTTCCCGATGATGACCATTGCGGAAAACATCGGTTATGGGTTGCGGCGGCAGAAGATGCCAAGGGATCAGATCGGCCGTAAGGTCGATGAGGCGCTGGACCGGATCGGCCTGCCGGGCATCGGCGGACGCAAGGTGGATGAACTGTCGGGCGGGCAAAAACAGCGCGTCGCCATCGCCCGCTGCATGGTTTTGGAGCCGGATGTCCTCTTGCTGGACGAGCCACTGGGCGCGCTGGATCTGAAGCTGCGCGAACATATGAAAGTGGAACTGAAGGCGCTTCAAGCGGCCTTTGATACCACGTTTGTCTATATCACCCATGACCAGTCCGAGGCGCTGGTGATGTCCGACCAGATCGCCGTGATGAACGCCGGACGGTTTGAGCAGGTCGGCACCGGGCAGGATCTGTACTATCGCCCGGACACGCCCTTTGTGGCCGGGTTCATCGGTGAAGCGAACCGCTGGAAAGGCCGGATTGAGCGCGCAGAAGGCTCTTCGCTGGAAATGCGCACAGAGACGGGTCTTGCGATGCGCGCGACGGCTACCGGCACCCTGGCCCCCGGCGACACCGCTGAGATTTTCGTGCGGCCCGAGTCGATTCGCCTTGCCGCCACTGCCGAGGCGCTCAGCGCCTTTGACAACCAGTTGCAAGGCACTGTCACCAGTATCTTGTTCAACGGCGCGGCCTCTCGGGTGCTGGTACAGGACAGCGTGGGCGAAACGCTGGAGGTCACCTTGCCCCAGTCGGGGGAGTTTGCGACCCTAAAGCGCGGTGACACGCTGCACATCGGTTGGGGGGCTGCGCAAGCCACCTGCTTTGCGGTGGCGGCCTGATGCGCCTGCATGCCCGGATCGGATTCATCTTGTTATTGACACCGCTGGTGTTGTGGCTGGGTATGCTGATCGTCATTCCGCATATCGACATGTTGCTGATCAGCTTGCGCGAACGTATCAGTTTTGGCGTCTATGAAACCAACCTGTCCCAGTACGAAAAGGCGCTGACAGAGCCGCTGTATCTTCGGACATTCTGGCGCACGGCCGTCATGTCGGTGCTGGCCACGGCCATCACGCTACTGATCGCCTTTCCTGTGGCCTACTACATCGCCAAGATGGCCAAGGGCCGGTTGCAACAGGTGCTGTTCATGCTGTGCCTGATCCCGTTCTACGTCTCTGAACTGGTGCGTACCTTTGGCTGGATGATCCTGCTGCGGGAAACCGGACTGATTTCGAACCTGTTGCAATGGGCCGGACTGGCGGACCAGCCGGTCGAGATGCTGTATAACGATGCGGCGATGATGGTCGGCCTTGTCTACACCTCCATGCTGTTCATGGTGGTGCCGCTGGTCACGACGTTGGAAAGTCTGGACGATAGCGTGATCGAAGCGGGCTATGATTTAGGTGGCAACGGTGTGTCCGTACTGCGCGAGATCATTATCCCCCACGCCATGCCGGGCATTGTTTCCGGCTGTATCGTGGTGTTCATGCTATCGTTGGGCAACTACCTGACGCCGACGATGCTGGGCGGCAAGGACAGCCTGTGGTTCACCGAGATGATCTATAACCAGTTCATCGTACGTTCGAACTGGGAGCTGGGGGCGACCTTTGGCTTTATGCTGCTGGTGCTGTCGTCGGTGATCGTCTGGGGCATGTTGCGCCTGACCGGCCGCACGCTGCAAGAAACGATGGGATAAGGTCATGATCCCCACAATTCCCCAGTCCCGCAGCTTTCGCCTGATCTACGGCAGTTACGTCCTGTTGTTCTTTCTCTACCTCGCGCTGCCGCTGACCGTTGTCGCAGTCTTTGCGTTCAACGACAGTCAGTTTCCCTCTCTTCCGTGGGAAGGGTTCACCTGGAACTGGTTCTTCGGCGATACCCGCCCACAGATCGGTGTCTTTCATGAACGCGGCATTCTGCGCGCGGTTGGCACTTCGGGTTTTGTTGCCGCTTGCGTGGCGGTGATGTCGGTGGCTGTTGGCACAACCAATGCTTTCCTTTTCAACCGCTATGAGTTCCGCGGCAAGGGCGCGCTGTATGTTCTGATGCTGCTGCCGCTGGTCGTCCCCGGCATCGTTCTGGGTATCTCGATCCTTGTGTTTTCCTCGACCCTTGCGAATGGTGTGTGGGATCTGGCGCAGATGGACATTCAGGCGCTGCGACCCGGCCTGTTGCTGGTGATCCTTGGCCAGTTCTCATTCATCACCACCATTGCCACGCTGGTCATCACCGCGCGTTTGCAAAAATTCGACCGCACATTGGAAGACGCGGCGCTGAACCTGGGCGCCACGCGCCTGACGGCGGTGCGGACCATCACCATCCCGTTTCTGATGCCCGCCATGATCGGCGCGGTCGTCGTGGCCTTTTTGATGAGCTTTGAGAACTTCAACACCACGCTGATGCTGGTGGGGTCGGATGCGCCACTGACGATTGCCATGTTCGACCGCCTGAAAGAGGGATCTACACCGTTGCTGAACGCGGTGTCGCTGTTGCTGATGTTGGGCTCATCGCTGTTGGCGCTTGTGGTGATCCTGTTCCAGCGCCGCTAGGCGTTAACGATCAGGCAGCTCGTCGTTATCTGTCCGGGGATATGACGATGTCCGTGCCCCAACCGCTGCACAGCGATGGCAGGTCGGGTGGCGGGGTGGCGTCGGTAAAGAAGACATCGACATCGGCGAGCGAGGCGATCCGTGCCGGTGCGCTGCGCGCGAATTTGGTGTGATCGGCCACAAGGTATGTCTTGCGCGACTGCCGCAGGATTGTCCGGCTGACACTGACCTCACGGATGTCGAAATCCAGCAGATCGCCGTCGCGGTCCAATGCGGAACAGCCGATGACCGCCAGATCGAACTTGAACTGCCGGATCGTCTCTGCCGCCAGATTGCCGATCAGGCCGCCATCGGAGCGGCGCAATTGCCCGCCGGTCACAAGGATTTCGCAGGTTGGGTTGGCGACCAGAATATTGGCGACGTTCATGTTGTTGGTCACCACCATGAGATGTTCATGATGCAGGAGTTCGCGCGCCACCGCTTCGGTCGAGGTGCCGATATTGAGGAACAGCGAAATGCCGTTCGGGATCTGCGCGGCGCAGGCCTGCGCGATGGATTGTTTGGCCCCGGCGTTCAGCGAGCGGCGCTCTTCGTACCCGATATTGGTGGTTCCCGAAGGCAGAACAGCGCCACCATGAACACGTTCCAGCCGTCCGGCTTCGGCTAGGTCGGTCAGATCGCGGCGGATGGTCTGGAGCGTGACGCCGAAATGTTCGGCCAGATCATCGACCGAAACCTTGCCATCGCGGCGGGCGATTTCAAGGATCTCGGGGTGACGGAAGGTTTGTGACATCAGTGAGTGGGGTCCGGCAGGTTACGGGCTTTCACGGCCTTGGCGAGAGATACGGTCCCGATACAGTCGCGGCCGCGGTTCAGGATGGCAACCAGAAACACAAACCCAAGGTCGCCGTGGTGCCAATTGTGCCGGATTCGCACATGGAAGAGGTGCGAAATGTTCGAGGGTGACGGAAAAGCGAAAGAAAACGAAAAAAATCATCTTGCGTCACGACGTGGCGAGAGTCATAAGTCTGGTACTGCGAACTTGGAGGAGATTCGCGTGGCAGACCCGACAAACAGCAGGACGCTCGATCTCTTCATCATTGGTGGGGGGATCAATGGGTGCGGCATCGCGCGGGACGCTGCGGGGCGTGGCGCAAGCGTAGCTCTGGCAGAGATGAGCGATCTGGCCTCTGCCACGTCGTCGTCTTCGACCAAGCTATTTCACGGTGGTTTGCGCTATCTCGAATACTTTGAATTCCGCCTTGTCCGCGAGGCGTTGATAGAACGCGAAGTCCTGCTGCGGGCCATGCCGCACATCAGTTGGCCTATGCGTTTTGTTCTTCCTTATCATAAAGATATGAGGTTCGAGTCAGATACGCCGACGTCCAAGCTGTTGAACGTGTTCATGCCCTGGATGAAAGGGCGCAGGCCCGCGTGGCTGATCCGTCTGGGCCTGTTCATGTATGACCACCTTGGGGGGCGCAAAATCCTGCCCGGCACCACGACCCTTGATCTGGTGGGCTCGCCAGAGGGGGCGCCCCTGCAGGATCGGTTTGCCAAGGCCTATGAGTATTCCGACTGCTGGGTAGAGGATTCCCGCCTTGTGGTGCTGAACGCCCGCGACGCCGAGTCTCGTGGTGCGCAGATCATGACCCGGACCAAGGTTTTGAACGCGTCCAGTGAAAACGGCCTTTGGCGCGTCGAAACGCAAAATACCGAAAGCGGTGAGAAGAAAGCCTTTCACGCCCGGATGCTGATCAATGCTGGCGGGCCTTGGGTGGGGGACATTATCCAGACCAAGGTGCGGCTGAATTCGCGCGAAGGTGTTCGGTTGGTGCGTGGCAGCCATATCGTGACCCGCAAGCTGTATGATCACGGCAAGTGTTATTTCTTTCAGGGCACCGACGGACGGATCATCTTTGCCATTCCTTATGAGACGGATTTCACCCTGATCGGGACCACTGATGCCGATCATGCCGACCCGTCGCAAAAACCCGAATGCACGCCAGAAGAGCAGGACTACCTGCTGAACTTCGCCAACCAGTATTTCAGTGAGCAGTTGGATCGTGACGACATCGTCTGGACCTATTCCGGGGTGCGTCCGCTGTATGACGACGGCGCTAGCAGTGCGACAGCGGCCACGCGGGACTACACGCTCAAGGTTGATACCAGCGGCGGTGCGCCCGTGTTGAACATTTTTGGCGGCAAGATCACCACCTATCGCCGCCTTGCAGAAAGCGCGCTGGAACTCGTGGGCGAGCATCTGGACATGAAAAAGGGCAAATGGACCGCGGGCGTCGCCTTGCCGGGCGGCGACTTTCCGGTGGACGGCGTTGCGGCGCTGGTCGCCGATCTCAAGGCGGGTTTTCCGTTCCTGACGGATTTCTGGGCCATCCGGCTGGTCCGCGCCTATGGTACACAGGCGGCAGGCATCCTTGGCGATGCAAGGGAGGCCGCCGATCTGGGGCAGGATTTCGGCGCGACCCTGACCGAGACAGAGATCACTTGGCTAATGAACAACGAATACGCGTGCACGGCACAGGACGTCGTTTGGCGGCGCAGCAAACTTGGCCTGCGACTGACGGACGACCAGATCGGCGTGCTGGACAACTGGATGGCGCGTCGTCGCCAATCCGCCGCTGCGGCCGCGGAATAAGGAGGAGGACGCGATGACGCTGGACCTGAGGGGCGTTTCAAAGATCGTTGACGGGGTGACGCATATCCACCCTACCGATCTTACGCTGGAGAACGGCACGATGAACGTGCTGCTGGGGCCGACCCTGTCGGGCAAGACATCCCTGATGCGTCTGATGGCGGGGCTGGATGCACCCAATACTGGGAAGGTATTCTGGCAGGGCGAGGACGTCACCGGGATGCGCGTTCAAGACCGAAAGGTCGCGATGGTGTATCAGCAGTTCATTAACTACCCGTCCATGACCGTTTACGAGAACATCGCGTCGCCGATGAAACTCATGGGCATCGACAAGGCCGAGATCGACCGCCGCGTGCGCGAAAGCGCCGAGTTGATGAAGCTGTCGCCGATGCTGGATCGCAAGCCGCTGGAATTGTCCGGAGGACAGCAGCAACGCTGCGCGCTGGCGCGCGCGCTGGTCAAGAACGCCGGTCTGGTGTTGTTGGATGAGCCGCTGGCCAACCTCGACTATAAGCTGCGTGAGGAGCTTCGGGTCGAGATCCCGAAGATCTTTGAGGCCTCCGGCGCGATCTTTGTCTATGCCACGACCGAGCCGGAAGAGGCGCTGCTGCTGGGAGGCAATACGGCGGCGTTGTGGGAAGGGCGGGTGACCCAGTTCGATCTGACACCGCGTGTTTATCGCCAGCCGGTGGATGCGACCACGGCGCGGGTGTTCAGCGATCCGCCGATGAACTTTCTGCCCATCTCCAAGACCGGAAACCGGATCATGTTCGGTGAAGGCCAGAGCGCCCAGGCGACCGGCAAGCTGGCTGAACTCGCGGATGGCCGCTATACGGCGGGGTTTCGTCCGAACCATCTTGAGATTGGCAAACACGCTGCCGACGCGATGGAGTTCAAATCCACTCTGAACGTGACAGAGCTGACCGGGTCGGAGACCTTTGTCCACCTCGACCACCACGGCGAACGCTGGGTCGGTCTGATCCACGGGGTTCACGACCTGACGCTGGGCGCAGAGCTGGCAGTCTGGCTGGACCCGCGCCACGTCTACATTTTCGGCGAAGACGGCAAGCTGGTTGCACCAGCCGCCTACGCGCTGGCCGCCTGAGGGGGAGCCGATGGCCAAGATCACACTCGACAACCTTGCACATTCCTATTTGCCCGCGCCGAAGTCAGAAGACGATTTCGCGCTGAAAGAGCTGAACCACGTCTGGGACGATGGCGCGGCCTATGCGCTGCTCGGCTCTTCCGGCTGTGGGAAATCCACGCTGCTCAACATCATCTCGGGGCTGCTGCATCCCAGTCAGGGACGTATCCTGTTTGGCGACAAGGACGTGACCGACGCGCCGACGGCGGAACGCAACATCGCGCAGGTGTTCCAGTTTCCGGTGGTCTACGACACTATGACGGTGCACGACAATCTGGCCTTTCCGCTGCGCAACCGGGGCCGGGATGAGTCCTATGTGGCGGAACGTGTGCAGGAAATCGCCCGCATGATCGGCATGGAGGAGATGCTGAGCAAAAAGGCGCGCGGCCTGACGGCGGATGCCAAGCAGAAGATCAGCCTTGGTCGCGGCATGGTTCGCAAGGACGTGAACGCGCTGCTGTTTGATGAACCGCTGACCGTGATCGACCCCCACATGAAGTGGGAGCTGCGCACACAGCTGAAAAAGCTGCACCATGATTTCGGCCACACCATGATTTACGTCACCCATGACCAGACAGAGGCGCTGACCTTTGCCGACAAGGTGGTGGTGATGTACGATGGCCGCGTTGTGCAGATCGGCACACCCGAAGAGTTGTTCGAACGGCCCGAACATACCTTTGTGGGCTATTTCATCGGCTCGCCCGGCATGAACGTAATCCCGGCGCAGGTTGACGGCAACAAGGCCATCATCAGTGGCGCGCATGTCGATCTGGCGCAGGCGTACCAGCCGCTTGACGGTAAGGTCGAGATCGGGGTGAGGCCGGAATTCGTGCGGCTGAGCCAGACCGAGGGCCTACCAGTCAAGGTCCGCCGGGTCGAGGACGTGGGCCGCCACAAGATCATCCGTGCCGAATTTTTCGGACATGACATCAATATCATCGCCGGCGAAGACGATCACATCAGTGCGGACATGAACCGTGTCGCCTTTGATGCCAATCACGTCAACGTCTACGCCAACGACTGGCGTGTTCAGGGAGCGGCTGCGTAATGGAAAAGACAGTCAACCAAAAGGCATGGTTCCTTGTGCTGCCGGTCTTGCTGTTGGTGGCCTTTTCGGCGGTGATCCCGCTGATGACGGTGGTCAATTATTCCGTTCAGGACACGTTCGGCCAGAACGTCTTCTTCTGGGAGGGGCTGACCTGGTTTGAGGAAATGCTGAGCTCGGAACGGATGTGGGATGCGCTGGGCCGTCAAATGATGTTCTCGCTTATCATCCTCGCGATTGAGGTGCCGCTGGGTATCTTCGTGGCGCTCAATATGCCCAAGTCGGGCTTTTGGTCATCCCTTTGCCTCGTGTTGATGTCGCTGCCGTTGCTGATCCCGTGGAACGTGGTCGGCACGATCTGGCAGATCTTTGGTCGCGTCGACATTGGCCTGCTGGGCTATACGCTGGACGCGCTGGGGATCAACTACAACTATACACAGGACACCGTGGCCGCGTGGATCACCATCGTTGTCATGGACGTCTGGCACTGGACCTCTCTGGTGGCGTTGCTTGCCTTTGCGGGCCTCAAATCGATCCCCGACGCCTATTATCAGGCGGCCAAGATCGATCAGGCCAGCCGCTGGAAGGTGTTCCGCTACATCGAACTGCCCAAGATGGCGGGTGTGCTGATGATCGCCATTCTGTTGCGGTTCATGGACAGCTTTATGATCTACACAGAGCCGTTCGTCGTCACCGGCGGTGGGCCGGGCAACGCAACCACCCTGTTGTCGATCGACCTTGTGAAGATGGCGTTGGGGCAGTTCGACCTTGGACCGGCGGCGGCGTTCTCGCTGATGTATTTCCTGGTGATCCTGCTGGTGAGTTGGGTGTTCTACACCGTGATGACCACCCTAGAAAAGCGGGACTCCTGAGCCATGGCGCATACCAATTACGATCTCTCGGGCGGGCTGGACATGTACACTAAAAAGAACCGCAAACCTTTGGTGAAATTCAACAGCCGCGCCGTGGTCATGACTCTGTACCTGCTGTTTCTGCTGTTGCCGATCTACTGGCTGCTGAACATGAGCCTGAAGACCAACACGGAGATCCTGAACTCCTTCACCCTTTGGCCGCGCGATCTGACCTTTGCGAACTACGCCACCATCCTCACCGATCCGGCGTGGTACATGGGCTATGTAAACTCGCTGATCTATGTGGTGATGAACACGGTGATTTCCCTGGCTGTGGCCCTGCCTGCGGCCTATGCCTTCAGCCGCTATCACTTTATGGGCGATAAGCACCTGTTCTTCTGGCTGCTGACCAACCGGATGGCGCCGCCTGCTGTTTTCGCCTTGCCGTTCTTTCAGCTGTATTCGTCGGTCGGCCTGTTCGATACGCATATCGCAGTGGCACTGGCGCATTGCCTATTCAATGTGCCGCTGGCGGTCTGGATCCTAGAGGGGTTCATGCGTGGGGTGCCCAAGGAAATCGACGAGACGGCTTATATCGACGGCTACGGATTTGGCCGGTTCTTCGTCAAGATCTTCATGCCGCTGATCGCCAGCGGCATCGGGGTCGCGGCCTTTTTCTGCTTTATGTTCTCATGGGTCGAACTGCTGCTGAGCCGCACGCTGACCACGGTTGACGCAAAGCCCATCGCCGCGATCATGACCCGCACACAGGGCGCCAGCGGCATCGACTGGGGCGTGCTGGCGGCGGCGGGCATCCTGACCATCGTGCCCGGCGCGCTCGTGATCTACTTTGTCCGCAACTACATCGCCAAGGGCTTTGCCCTCGGGCGGGTTTAATCCGGGAAAAGGGAGGACTTCCAATGGACTGGATGGCATGGACCTGGCCAACCGCGATCTTTTTCGCCGTCATCGCCACGCTGCTGATCACCTTCACCTTTCTGGCGATCAAGTTTCCGGAGACGCCCCGGACGGGCATTCTGCGGATTGAAACCACGCGGGGGGATCGCCTGTTCATCACGCTGCTCGGCTCGGCTTTTATTAATCTTGCCTGGCTTGGACTTGTGGGTGTGCAACAGCCGCTCGCTCTTGTCGTTTGCCTGATCTACGCCGCCGCGGTGTTCCGCTGGGTGTAGATCAGTCCGTGTGTCCGGGAAGGGAGGAGCCCGGCCACCGTACCGAACGTCCTCAACGAAAAATGGTACCAATGGGAGGATACCAATGAAACACAACCTCAGATCCACAACAGCGGCGCTGCTGATCCTTGCGGGTCCGGCATTCGCCGACATGGACGCGGCCCGCGCGTTCCTTGACGCGGAGATCGGCGATCTGTCGTCGCTTCCGCGCGCTGCGCAAGAGGCGGAGATGCAGTTCTTCGTCGACGCGGCCAAGCCCTTTGAGGGCATGGAAATCAAGGTCGTCTCAGAAACGATCACGACGCATGAGTATGAAGCGCAAGTTCTGGCACCGGCGTTCACTGCAATCACCGGCATCAAGGTCACGCATGACCTGATCGGCGAAGGCGACGTGGTCGAAAAGCTGCAAACGCAAATGCAGTCCGGTCAGAACATCTATGACGCCTACATCAACGACTCCGACCTGATCGGCACCCACTGGCGGTATCAGCAGGTGCGCAACCTGACCGACTGGATCGCAAACGAAGGCGCGGACGTGACCTCGCCGACGCTGGATCTCGACGATTTCATCGGCCTCAGCTTTACCACCGGACCGGATGACAAGGTCTACCAGTTGCCGACCCAGCAGTTCGCGAACCTCTACTGGTTCCGCTATGACTGGTTCAACGACGAAAAGAACAAGGCCGACTTCATGGACCAGTTCGGCTATGAGTTGGGCGTTCCGGTCAACTGGTCGGCCTATGAGGATATCGCCGAGTTCTTTACCGGTCGAGACCTCAGCCATATGGGCGTGGATGGCGACATCTTCGGCAACATGGACTACGGCAAGAAAGACCCTAGCCTGGGCTGGCGCTATACCGATGCGTGGATGTCCATGGCTGGCATGGGCGACGTGGGTGAACCCAACGGCCTGCCGGTCGATGAATGGGGCATTCGCGTCAACGACCAGAGCCAGCCTGTCGGCTCCTGTGTCGCGCGCGGCGGGGCCACTAACGCCCCGGCGGCGGTTTATGCCGTGACCAAGGCGATCGAGTGGCTGGAGAAATACACGCCGCCCGCTGCCGCAGGCATGACCTTCTCTGAGGCGGGTCCGATCCCGGCGCAGGGCAATATCGCCCAGCAGATGTTCTGGTACACTGCGTTCACCGCCGACACGGTCAAGCCCGGCCTGCCGGTCATGAACGAGGACGGCACGCCCAAGTGGCGCATGGCGCCCAGCCCGCACGGTGTCTACTGGAAAGAAGGCCAGAAGGTCGGCTATCAGGATGCCGGGTCGTGGACGCTGATGAAATCCACGCCCGAGGATCGTGCCAAGGCGGCTTGGCTCTATGCCCAGTTCGTCACCTCCAAAACCGTGGATGTGAAGAAGTCCCATGTGGGCCTGACCTTCATCCGCGAATCTACCGTGCAGCACGACAGCTTTACCGAGCGTGCGGACAAGCTGGGTGGCTTGGTCGAGTTCTACCGCTCGCCGGCCCGCGTGGCATGGTCGCCGACCGGCACCAACGTGCCTGACTACCCCAAGCTGGCGCAGCTGTGGTGGCAGAACATCGGCGATGCCATGTCTGGTGCCAAGACCCCGCAAGAGGCGTTGGATGCGCTGTGCGCGGACCAAGAGCGTGTGCTTGAGCGTCTGGAGCGCGCAGGCGTTCAAGGCGACATCGGTCCCAAGTTGAACGAAGAGCGTGACGCCGAATACTGGTTCGCCCAGCCCGGTGCGCCCTTTGCCAAGCTGGCCGAAGAAGACGAAGAGCCCAAGACCGTCAGCTACGATGAGCTGATCAAGTCCTGGCAATAAGCCTTCCTCCCCGGCCGGGGCCCTTCGGGGCCTCGGCCACCTTCTTCATTCATCATGACATGTCAGGCTCCTATTGGGGCACACCACACATCGCTCTGAGGAGACGCGGTCCATGACTCATGTTCTGGCCATTGATCAGGGAACCACATCCACCCGTGCGCTTATGTTTGATGGGTCCATGACGGTTGTTGGCAGCGCTCAGGAAGAATTCGATCAACATTTCCCCGCCAGCGGCTGGGTAGAGCACGACCCGGTCGATTTGTGGTCCACAACCGCCGCGACCTGTCGCGCCGCCATCGAAAAAGCCGGGATCAGTGCGGGGGACATCGCCGCCATCGGCATCACCAATCAGCGCGAAACGACACTGGTCTGGGACCGCAAGACTGGCAAACCCATTCACAACGCAATCGTCTGGCAGGATCGGCGCACTGCCTCCCTGTGCAAGGCGCTAAAGGATGACGGGTTCGAACCCGCCGTGACCGACCGCACCGGGTTGCTTCTGGATCCGTATTTCTCGGGGACAAAGCTGGCCTGGCTGCTGGACAACGTCGAAGGGGCTCGGGCGCGGGCAGAATCTGGAGACTTGGTGTTCGGTACTGTCGACAGCTGGCTGGTATGGAACCTGACCGGCGGGGCCGTGCATGTCACAGACGCCACCAACGCCGCCCGCACAATGCTGTTCGATATCCGAAAGGGGCGCTGGTCCCGGACAATCTGTGATCGCCTTGGCATTCCAATGGCGATGCTGCCAGAGGTCCGCGACTGCGCCGCTGACTTCGGAATGACCCGGCCGGATCTTTTTGGCCGTGCGATCCCGATCCTTGGCATCGCGGGCGACCAGCAGGCCGCCGCCATCGGGCAGGCCTGTTTCCAGCCCGGCATGATGAAATCGACCTATGGCACCGGGTGCTTTGCGCTGCTGAACACCGGCGACACGCCGGTGGTGTCGCAAAACCGACTTCTGACCACCATCGCCTATCAACTGGATGGCAGGCCAACCTATGCGCTTGAAGGGTCAATCTTTATCGCGGGGGCGGTGGTGCAATGGCTGCGCGACGGGTTGCGGATCATCCGTGACGCAAGTGAGACGCAGCCATTGGCCGAGGCGGCGGATGCCGGGCAAAACCTGATCTTGGTCCCCGCTTTTACCGGTTTGGGAGCGCCGTATTGGCAGCCCGATTGCCGGGGGGCCGTCTTTGGCTTGACCCGCAACTCTGGCCCGGCCGAATTGGCGCGCGCGGCGCTGGAAAGCGTGGGTTTCCAAACCCGCGACCTGCTGGCGGCGATGCAAGCCGACATGGGTAGCGCGGGTAAGGCGCTGGCGCGCCAAGCCCGTGCCGCTACGCTGCGTGTGGATGGCGGGATGAGCGCGTCAGACTGGGCCATGCAGTTTCTCGCCGATATTGTTGGTGCCCGTGTCGATCGTCCCTTGGTGCAGGAAACCACGGCCATGGGCGCGGCATGGCTTGCCGGACAAAGAGCGGGTCTTTACCCTGATCAGGCCGCGTTCGCAGCGCAATGGGCCTTGGACCGCAGCTTTGTGCCCGACATGCAGGAAGACAGCCGTCGCGCCAAATACGCGGCCTGGCAGCGGGCGGTTCAGGCGACGATGACGTTCTGAGTCTAGGTTGATGTCGGCCACCCGCATCGTTCGACCTGTCGCCTTGGAGCGCGCCTTTGCTGCTGCGGAAGGGCGGATAACGGACGGCCCCAGTTTCCAGAAAAGCGCTGGCCTCGGCAACGATGGGCATGTCCCGCAAGTGCGGGAAAGCCCCGAAATCCGCAAGGGGCAGGGATTTATCGCGGCGTCGGTTTCACCTACCAATTGCAGCGCCGTGACCAGATTGGAGCCAGAAAACGCCAACCGACGCTGAAAGATCGGAATGCTGATAATCTCGGCCTCTTGCGCCTCTGACCAGCCCGCCCCGTTGGGCAACCCGTTCCGCCAGACCGCCGATGGACAGGCCCTCTTGCATTTTAGTTCGTGTGGCACAGGGTGCCGATAGCGACAGGTTTTCGACCACAATCCTCAAGATCACAACAGGGCGATGTGGTACATAGTCAACCGCGCCGCGCAGGTCCTAACGTGACAGGCTGCGCACGTCGCACCCGGCCAACAGGATGCATCCTTGTTTGGGATCCCAACGGTGTTGGAGCAGCGCGAGGAGTGAGGACTTCCCAATGCCGCTGGATTCTGTCAGGCGCAGTTTCGTGCCGGCGGGGATGTCGAAAGTGACGCCTGTTGCGATTTCTCGCCGTTCTACCGGACGAACCAGGGTCAAACGACCTGTAGCGTCGCGGTGCCCATTTCGCCGCCCGAGGGCACCAGCTTCTCGCCGGTGCGCATCAGTGCCTCGGCGTCGTAAATGCCGATGTCGTCATTGGCTCCGGCCACATAAATCTTCTTGGCATCGGTTGAGATATTTATGACGCAATAGGTGCGCGGCAGGTCCACGCGTTGAGCAACTCTCTGGTGTCCACGTCATGTTGCGACAGTTGGGTGTAGACGCCGTACAGCAGGCCATCCGCGTTCGGATCGCGCACGCCACAGAACATCAACACGTCAAGCGAGGCAAAACCCTGTACCTCTGGTTCTCCGGTTTCCAGGTCGACCGCGGAATAGCCTTAGATGAAATCCGCAAGTTCTGTCTGCGTGTCGTCGCTGAAGACTGCGGCGGTGTACATCAGCATGAACCCAGCGTTCTGGATGCCTATGGGCCGAAAGGCCAAAACAGTCGGCGGGCTGTGCAGGGGGCGGTCCCCAGCTGGATTGGGGAATGGCGACCTCTCGTGTGCCGGTTGCGGGGTCCATGTCGTAGATCTCATGCGCGCCGATATCGATCGTGCCGTCATCGCCGGTCTACATCACGGTTGACCGGCGCGGGCAGGATAAGTGCGGACCGGCTCTGTCTCTAACCCGCCACTGGCGGCGTAGACTGCGAATTCCGGCTCCACTACCTTATTGCAGTCGATCAGCTTTTTGGTGGGGGAGTTTTCTGACCCATCCGCTGCGACTGCCAAAGAGCCGATGGACCGGCGCGAGATCTCGTCCGTGGGCCGGGCGACGTAGAACACCTTTTCACAGGTTTTGATGTCGATCCCGATCACCTCCTGCCAGCGGTTGACCGGCACATAGGCCGGATTGTCGTCAGGTGTCATCTGGATCAAGCTCGGGCTCATTTCCGTGCCCTTAGGGCGCTCCTTGATCACGGCAGGTTCGGACGTGTCAAAAACATAGAGGTTGCCGGGTTCGGCCACGACGACTAGCAGATCCTTCGCGGCGGCGGGTGCGGTCGCCACATAAAGAGCGGTTAGTGGAAATGCGTGTGTCGTCATGCGCCTCATGTGTTCGAGGCTATGGAGAAGACGGTGCCAAGTGCACGCCAGTCGTCACCGTCACCCGTGCTCTCGCCGGGCGCGCTTTGTGGCGTGACAGCAGCATCCGTGCCTTGGCGGCAACCGCGTCGTAGGATCCTTTGCCGCCGATCGTCTTGTGGTTGAGGTCATGCAGCGTCCTTGGTCTGTCCATCGACACGGTCAGGCCAAAACAATGATCGTCCAGACAGTCTGCCAACGATTCCGTAAGCAGTGTTACGTCGGTGGTCAGGGTGCAGCGCCCTTCCTTGCCGAGTGCCGCAAAACGCGGCTTTGCGTGGGCGACCATGTCGCGGATCAGTGGCATGTTCGACAGCGGCTCACCGCCAAACAAGACGATGTTATAGGCTTTGTGGTTCGGGCTTTCGTTCAGCAACAGATCGATCGACTGCTCCGCCGAGTCAAAGGCCGTTTTACGCCCGGCGCCGGGGGTATCAAGATCCTCCTTGTCGCAGTAGGTGCAAGCTAGATTGCAGCTGGTGGTCACGTTCGTTCGGGATGATCGTAAACAGCGGAAAGTTCTCGATCTTGATGTCGAGGCGTTCCGCCTTGGCCGGGCTGGCGTCGGTGAGGATGTCCAGGTCCAGCAGTCGCTGCTCCTGTGCGGCAAGGCCGCGATCACCACGCCGTGACGCTATCAGGTAAGGCTAGCCTGTCGATCTCCGAAATTGCCGACCGTCTGGGATACTCCGAGGCCAGTCGTTTTGACCGGGCGTTTCGCCGTTGCTACGGCAAGGCTCCCAACGCCAAAAGATGGTCATGTAGTCCGGACGGGGGTTGACGCCCTATAGGTTTAGACCAAGCATTCGACGATGTTGGTTGTTTCCGCAAACTGCGCCATTCATGCCGTAGGGCGTGGAGCACGCCATGTGCAAAGCTGAGGGGGGGGATGATGAGCCAGCCAGACAATTTCCGAAAAATCCAGACACAGGGCGTGCACCATATCACGCTGATCGGTGCAGACAGGCAGACCTCGATCGATTTCTGGGAAGGGGTGTTGGGGATGCCGTTCGTCTTTGACCAGCCGAATCTGGATGACCCGAACGAAGGGCATCTGTACTTCGATCCGGGTGACGGGCGCTTGATCACGATCTTCACCAATGAAAACCGTAAGGCTGATGCCAAAGCGGTGCCCGAAGCGACAGGGTCGCTGCATCATCTTGCGCTGAACGTCAGCCAAGCCAGCTTTTGGCAGGTGGCGGCGCGGCTGGACGCGCGTGGTGTATCGCATTCGGGTCCGGTGGACCGGGGGTTTATGGATTCGATCTATTTCCGCGATCCGCTGGGCCTTCGCCTTGAATTGGCAAGCTATCGGTTTGAGCCGCCAGAGGGCTGTCGCCATGCGGATGTGATGATCGAGGCGCACCGCATCCGAGTCGGACGCGGCGACCACCACATTGATCGGGAGCATTTGGCCGACGCCATCGAGTTGCTGGTCGAGCGGCGACAGCAGTCCTTGTCGACTGACCGAGACGCCAAGAATCCATATTAAGACCGCGGTCCGCGTTCGAATTCGGGCGGGGCGGCACAGGTTGCGATAGCCTCTGACAGGGCGGCAAGCCCACGTTCCAGTGCGGCGCGATCCTCAGGAGACATGGCGCGCAGGATCTCGTTTGACCGTGCTTCGACTTGTGGCAAGGCATCCGCGAACAGGGCGCGCCCGCGTTTGGTGCAGGCGTATACTTTCAACCGCCTGTCGTTCGGGGCGATGTTGCGCGTGATCAGCCCCTTGTCCTCCAACTTTTGTGAGGCGCGGCTAACCTGGACGCGGTCCAGCGTGGACCGGCGGCTGAGGTCGCGCGAGGTGACCTCTGCCTCGCCAGCCAGCAGAAACAGTAGCCGCCATTCTTCGCGGCTGAGGCCGTAACCACGCCCGTACACGTTGGCTAGATTGCGCGAAAACCCTTCGGCCGCCACTGCAAGGCGGTAAGGGAAAAAGGTTTCCAACGGTCGGGTCAGTTTGTCCATTGGGGCGCGGCCAGGTTTATCGGTCGGGTTTCGACGCGGCCTTTAGCGCCGCGCTGATGATCTGCGTGTCACCGATCTGGTTGGCAAGGATCAGGATCAGGCGCGCGTTGAGGGCGGCGCTTTCGTCCTCGCTCAATCCGTCATGGGCAGCGATTAATTCGGCGTAGAAATCATCGGGCCGGTCAAGGTTCGGGGTCAGTGTCAGATCTGCCATGTCTTACTCCAGTCCAATCGCGTGGCGCAGGGCCGCGCGGGTGGCGGCCTCGTCATAGTGATCCCAGCGCGCGGTCACATGCTGGTCGGGCCGGATCAGATAGACGCCCGAGGTGACCTGTCCCAGATAGCGGTCTGCCAGAACGCCGCTGGCCGTGCCGGAGGTCGTCAGGGCGACCCGGCGCAGAGCGATGCCTGCTTCTTCCAATTCGTCTGGGGCCAGTTCGTCTATGGTCAGAAGGACAAACCCGCCGCCCAGTTTATCCAGAAGATAGCCGTCCTCTAGCGGCGCATCAGGGCAGGGGCTGCCGGGGCGGGTGCGCGAGGGTCCACCGGGCAGGGCATCGGCCCCGTTCAGCGGACCGTTGTCATAGACACAAGGCACCGAAAGGCGGCCCGAATTGACCAGAGGGCGAGCAAATTCAAACTGTTCCGCCAGATCCAGCACCGCGTTGCGGAAGATATGGCTGATCTTCGATTTCGGCGTGATAAAATCCGTCGCCCTTGTGGAGTTCAGGATGTTCTCATCCGCGCCAAAGACGCGCTCGGCGTCGTAGGTGTCTAGCAGCGCATCCGGCGCCTTGCCGTCGATCACCAGACCCAGCTTCCAGCCAAGGTTATCGACGTCCTGCATTCCGGAATTCGCGCCGCGCGCCCCAAAGGGCGACACCTGATGCGCCGCATCTCCGGCAAAGAGCACGCGACCATGGCGGAATTTCTTCATTCGGCGACATTGGAACGTATAGATCGAGGTCCAGACGATCTCATAGTCGACCTCACCCAGCATGGCGTCCAGCCGGGCGCGGACGTTTTCCTCTTGCAGTTCGGTCTTGCGGTCGATGTCCCAGCCGATCTGGAAATCCACCCGCCAGACGCCATCGGGTTGCTTGTGCAGCAGGGTCGAGGCACCGGATTTGAAGTGCGGTTCAAACCAGAACCACCGCTCGGTCGGGAATTCCGTGTTCACCATTTTGATGTCGGCGATGAGAAAGCTGTCCTCAAAGACGCGGCCCTCAAAATCCAGCCCCATCATGCCGCGCAGCGGGCTGGAGGCACCATCACATCCGATCAGCCAGTCGGCCTCGATGGTGTACGGCCCCTCGGGTGTGGTGATCTCTAGCGTGACGTGATCGTCGTGGGGGCTGACATTGTCGACGCGGTTCTTGCCGCGCAACTCGATCGGCGCGCCATTGGCCTGCGCTTCACGAACGCGCTCGACAAGGAAGCGTTCGAAATAGGGCTGTTGCAGGTTGATGAAGGCCGGGAACTTGTGGCCTTCCTCTGGCAGCAGGTTGAACTCAAACACCTTGCGGTCGTCGTGGAACACCTTGCCAAGATTCCAGACCACGCCCTTGTCCAGCATCGGTTTGCCGCAGCCATAGCGGTCGGCGATTTCCAGACTGCGCTTGGCGAAACAGATTGCGCGGCTGCCCATGCCAATGCCCTCGTGGTCGTCCAGCACGACAACCGGGATGCCCTGAAGACCAAGGTCCAGCGCTGTGGCAATCCCGATGGGCCCGCCGCCCATGACGACAACCGGGTGCCGGACGGGGGTGTCTGCGTCCTGATCGGCGGTGCGTTCGTAAGGGTAGAGTTTGAAAGCCAATTGGTAACGGTCGTGGAGCATTTCCTGATCCTCTCAGAAGTCGCGCTGATTGCCGGGACGAATGTCGACCAGGGGCATCGGTCCGGGATACCGAATCCATTGCGGGTGATAGCTGTCGAGGCGGATGTCAGCGAAGTTCGTCAATTCGGACTGCACCACCCTGTCAAGATTTCCGCCACCAAAGGCCTGTTCTTGGTGTTTGCAAAACAGCGATCCGTCGAAGGGAAAGAACTCTGGCAGGCCGTTGCTCCGCGAAATTTGGAAACTGGCCGTAAACGCCTGGAAATCGCTCAATGTGTCGGTTTCTCTGGGAAGGTCGGCATACCAGCGCCAGGCATTCCAGCATGCGGTATTGGTCGCCGCAGAGGACATCGGCGGCACATCATAACCATATAGCTGAAGGCCATAGGCATTGAGATGATCAATCCGTTGGACGTAGTGGAAATCATCGCCTGTGTGGTTGAACATCCGTGTCAGAACGTCTTGGGACATCCGGAGTTTTCTGGCGTCCTGTGAAATCATGCCCATCGCCTGAATTGCGATGCCATACGCCCTCTGAACGTCGTCGCGCGTGAATTGGCCCTCTGGCAATACCAATCCAGGCGCATGAAAACCAAGTCGCGACGTCGGATGCACATAGCGGCTGGACTTCCAGCCTTGGCCAGACCTGGTGTCAAGGTTGCCACCCATGAAAGCTACTGCACAGGCTGACAGGTACTCAGCGCCCGGATCGACTCGGGTCGTCACTGCATTGTCGTAGATCACATGGGCCATTACGATGGCCTCGGCAAAGGAACCGCCCGGGCTTTCCAGACACAAGACAATCTGACTGTCGGTTTGGGGGGACGGGAAGTTGTCCACCTTGGCGATTTCGGTTTGGAGGAGCTCCAAAAGTTCGTTGGCATCGCCGGACTGGATTTGTCCACTCACCTTCAGGCTGCATCCCAAGGCAGGGTCCGTCTGGATTGGGCCAACTCTTTCAATGGTTGCCGCATGGGCCGTGCCTGCAGTCATCAGGCTGATCAGCGTCGCGCCGAAAATCTTGTACATACCGGCTCCTCCGTTCCGGTGGTGGGAAAGGTGCGCGGAATACGCGCACCTAAATGTGTTTATCCCTGCAAACTTGCCCACATGTCCTTGTCGCGCTGGGCGGTCCAGACGCGCGGCGTGTCGATGCCGCGGGCCTCGTCATAGGCGCGGGCGACGTTGAAGGGCAGGCAATGTTCGTAGATCGCATAGTCCGAGAATTTCGGGTCACATTCGGCGCGACAGGCGTCCCATGCCTCTTTCAGCGACCCGCCACGGGCGACAACCTTTGCCACCGGCTTGTAGGTCGAGTTCACGAAATCCGCTGTTGCCGCTATGGCCTTGGCAACCATTTCCTCGCCGACCAGCGCATCACCGCGTCCCGGTGCGATGCTCTTGGGTTCAAACATGGCGATATTGGCCAGCGTGTCTTCCCAGTCGCCGAAATGGCCGTCGCCGCAATAGCAGGCAGAGTGGTATTCGACGATATCGCCGGTGAACATGACCTCTTGATCGGGCACCCAGACCACCGCGTCACCCGCCGTATGGGCGCGACCCAGATGCATGATGTCGACGCGGCGGTTGCCAAGGTAGACGGTCATCGAGTCCGAAAACGTGGTGGTTGGCCACGTCAGGCCGGGGATTTCCTCATGGCCCTGAAACAGGCGCGGAAAGCGGTCGAATTCGCTGTCCCAGTCTTCTTGCCCGCGTTCGGCCACCATCGACCGGGCCACGTCGGACATGATGATTTCCCGCGCGCCATAGGCCGACGCGCCCAACACGCGGACCGCGTGGTAATGGGTCAACACAAGGTGGCTGATCGGCTTGTCGGTGACGCTGCGCACATGCTCCATCACCTTGCGGGCCAGACGCGGGGTGGCCTGCGCCTCGACGATCATCACGCTGTCGTCGCCGATGATAACGCCGGTGTTGGGGTCGCCTTCGGCGGTAAAGGCGTACAGACCCTCACCTACCTTGGTAAAGCTGGTCTTTTTCTCTTCCATGTCTCCGGCGGATGCAAAAGCCTTTGTCATGTGATCCCTTTCAAGTCTCTGGACGCAGTCGCGTCTTTGTGATTCCAATGCAGGTCATGACCTATGGCCTGAAACCCGCGCTTATCTTTCTGTTCATCACCGCCGCGATGGCGACGGTGCTGTTGTTCATGGGGCGTGATCTTATCTGCCCCTGTGGCTACGTTTCGTTCTGGACCGGTCCGGGTGCGCCGCCACGTGAAGGTAGCCAGCATCTGTTCGATCTCTACTCGCCCAGTCACCTGATCCACGGGTTGCTGTTTTTCGGCGTGCTCGCGCTGGTGGCCCGACGTCTCAGTATAAACATCCGTTTTGCCATCGCGCTGATCGTTGAGGCAGGGTGGGAGATCCTTGAAAACACCCCTTTGGTGATTGAACGCTATCGCGCGGTGACGGTCTCGCTCGACTACAACGGCGATAGCGTGATCAACTCTATCTTCGACGTGATCGCGATGGTTGTCGGTTTCTATCTCGCGCGCGTTTTGCCAGTTTGGGTCAGCGTAGCCATCGTGATCGGCCTTGAGGTTCTGACCGCGTTCCTGATCCGCGATGGTCTGGCCCTGAATATCCTGATGCTGTTCTGGCCGCTGGAATCGGTCCTTCAGTGGCAGCAGGGCGGATAATAGGGTCATTTCCGGCCCCCATACGGATCGTCTAGCGCGGGCAGCACCGTGCCGGTGCAGTCGCCAAAGCCGATTTTGTATCCATCGCCCTTGGCCGCCCCGCGCAGGGTCAGCGTATCGCCGTCCTCTAGAAAGCTGCGCCGCTCGCCGCTGTCTAGCGTGACCGGCTCTTTGCCGCCCCAGCTGAGTTCCAGTAATGCGCCGCGCGCATTCTTGTCCGGGCCAGAGATGGTGCCTGAGCCTAGCAAATCGCCGACCGACATCGGGCAGCCGCTGGTGGTGTGATGCGCCAGTTGCTGAGCGGAGGAATAGTACATCTCTTTGTAGTTCGTCTGCGCGATCACCGTCTCGGGCTTGCCCTCGGGCGCTAGGCCCACCTCTAGATCAATATCGTATAGCATCGGGCCGGGCTCTTTCAGATAATCCAGCAGCACGCGCTCACGGTCTGGTGTTGACACGCGGAATGGCTCCAACGCGGCTTTGGGCACGATCCACGGGCTGATCGAGGTCGCGGTCGCCTTGGCCTGAAACGGGCCAAGCGGCTGGTATTCCCACGCCTGAATGTCGCGCGCCGACCAGTCGTTCAGCAGCACATAGCCAAAGATCATCGCGTCGGCCTCACCCACTGTGACCGGCCCTTCGGAGGGGGTGCCGACGATGGCGCCCATTTCCAGTTCCAGATCAAAGCGCGCGCAGGGTGCAAAGCGGGGTAAGTCGTCATCCGGCCCCTTCAACTGGCCCCATGGACGGCGCACATCGCTTCCAGAGACGACAACCGACGACGCCCGCCCGTTGTATCCAATCGGTATCGACAGCCAGTTCGGCGGCAGCGCGTTTTCCGCGCCCCGAAACATGGTGCCGACATTGGTGGCGTGGTATTTGGAAGCGTAGAAGTCAGTGTATTCGGCTACCATGAAGGGCATCAGCATCTTTGCGTCCGTCCGCGGAACAAGAAAGGCTGTCATTGCCTCCGCATCCGTTGCACCTTCGGCCAGAATTTCGGTCACGGTCGTGCGAAAAGCAGCCCAAGCGGCGGCGCCCAGCGACATGAACTCTGTCCAGTCGCCGAAGGCAAAAACCGCGTCCTCATCATCCATCTGGACCAGCCCGTCAGCCTCCAGCGCGGTGACGTCCAGAATCATGTCGCCGATGGCCACACCGCAATGCGCCTCTCCGTCGTCGGCAAGAAAGCTGCCGTAGGGCAGGTTGTTCAGCGGGAAATCGGTATCGGCGGAGTTTGCACTCTCCACCCAAGATCTGAGAAGCGGCATTCAGGAGGCTCCGGTCGTCTGGTGTTTCTATGTGTGGACCGGGGGTGGCCCCCCTTCGTCCCTTACTTTTTGCCCGGCGTGCCGTCGAATTTCTTCTCAAGGCTGTCCCAGCAGTCGATATAGTCGTCCTGCAACGGGGCCTCTTGTCCGGCGAATTGCGTCAGGTGCTGCGGGAACCGGGTTTCGAACATGAAGGACATTGTGTTGTCCAGCTTGTCCGGGCCAAGGTTGGCGTTCGACGCCCCCTCAAAGGCATTCCGGTCCGGCCCGTGGGGTAGCATCATATTGTGCAGGCTCATCCCGCCGGGGACAAATCCCTGCGGTTTGGCATCGTACTGGCCGTAGATGTTGCCCATCAGTTCAGACATGATGTTCTTGTGATACCACGGCGGGCGGAAGGTGTTTTCCGCCACCATCCAGCGTTCGCGGAACAGAACGAAGTCGATGTTCGCGGTCCCCGGCACGCCCGACGGCGCGGTCAGCACGGTAAAGATCGACGGATCGGGATGGTCGAACAGGATCGCGCCGACCGGGCAGTAGGTGCGCAGATCGTATTTGAAGGGCGCATAGTTTCCGTGCCATGCGACCACATCCAGCGGGCTTTGTTCGATCTGCGTTTCATGGAACTGTCCGCACCACTTGATCGTCAGGGTCGAGGGCACTTCGCGGTCCTCATAGGCCGCGACGGGGGCCTTAAAATCGCGCGGGTTGGCCATGCAGTTCGCACCAATCGGGCCGCGACCCGGCAGTTCGAATTTCTGGCCGTAGTTCTCACAGACGAAACCGCGGCACGGCCCCTCCAGCACCTCGACCCGGTAGACCAGACCGCGCGGCAGGATGGCGATTTCCTTGGGTTCGACGTCGATGATGCCCAGCTCGGTGCAAAAGCGCAGACGGCCCTCCTGTGGAACCACCAGCAATTCGCTGTCGGCGGAAAAGAAATAGGCGTCCTGCATCGACTCGGTGATCAAGTAGATATGGCTGGCCATGCCCACTTGAGTATTCACGTCGCCTGCGGTGGTCATGGTGCGCATACCCGTCAGCCAAGTCAGGCCCGCATCGGAATGCGGCACCGGATCCCAGCGGTACTGGCCAAGGCTGATGACGTCGGGCTCTACATTGGGCGCGGATTTCCAGTAGGGCAGGTCGATCTTGGTGTAGCGCACGGAGTGTTTGACCGAGGGGCGGATGCGGTAGCACCATGTTCGTTCCGGCCGAACATCGGTAAAGGCGGTTCCGGACAGCTGTTCGCCGTAGAGCCCGTATTCGCACTTTTGCGGGCTGTTCATGCCCTGCGGAAGTGCACCGGGCAGGGCCTCTGTCTCAAAATCATTCGCCCAACCAGGCATGTATCCTTCATGGGTGCCGGTGGTGCTGGTTGCGCGGATCATGCCCTGCGGTAGGTCGTGACGGGTCATACTGTTCCTCCCAGATGTCGGTCTGAACCGGATTCGGACTCACAGGCAATATTCATTGCATTTGCAATGAAGTCAAGTTTATCGTTGCATCTGAAACGAGAAGGCGGCCCCGTTGTTTGCTTGTCAGGGAGTAAAAGCATGATCCGATTGTTCGACTACTGGCGTTCGACGGCCAGCTACCGGGTGCGTATCGCACTGGAACTCGCCGGGCTGGAGTGGGAAAGCGTGCCGGTAAACCTGATCGACGGCGCACAACGCGCGCCTGAGCATCTGGAGCGCAACCCCCAAGGGCTGGTGCCGGTGCTGGAGATTGACGGGCTGCGGTTGACGCAATCTTTGGCGATCATCGAGTATCTGGATGAAACGCGGTCGTTAGGGCTGCTTCCCGCCGATCCCGTCGGGCGGGCGCGGGTACGGGCGATGGCGCAGGCGATTGCGATCGATATCCATCCGGTCTGCAATCTGAGGGTGGCGAAACATGCCGTCACGCTCTCTGACGGTGTGATCACAGTGGAAGGTTGGATGCGGGCCATTATCTGGCCGGGACTGGAAGCGGTCGAAAAGATGGTGGGAGGAGGCGTTTTTTGCCTCGACGACAAGCTGAGCCTTGCCGATCTCTGTCTGGTTCCGCAGGTGTACAATGCGCGTCGCTGGGGCGTGGATCTTGCCGCGATGCCGAGGATTCGGCGGGTCGATGCAGCTCTGGCGAGCCTGCCAGCCTTTGTGGCGGCACACCCGGATCAGACGTCGCGATAGAGTTGTCCCTGTTGTGGGGGCATTGGCGGGTGTCCGCCTGACTATCGGGCCACATCCTGATTTCTTCGGGGCCGAGCCATTTGGCTGCACCGGACAGGACGGGTCGACCGAACAGGCGAATCCCTCTAGCGTTCTGACTGACGAAGTTGTTTGAGGGTATTGTGGAGGGTTCGGCAATGACACGGGTCCGGTTCCTGCACATCGCGCGGTTTGGTCTTTGTCTGCTGGGGGTTCTGACGCTCGGCGGGGCCGCATCGGCGCAGGGACTGCCAGTTTTTGAGGGAACTGAGTTTGACCGGCTGGTGATGGAGGCGCCGGCCCGTGTGGTCGCGCGAAACCGTGCCAGGATCAAGGACAGCATCGGCAAGCCGATCATCCGATATACCAAGGCTACTCCCGCACGCCAGGCGGCGCGGGGCGTGGGGCAAGTTCGACTGAAAGTGACGTCCGATGCCGGAGCGTTTGTCGTGGTCTGCACGGGATTCATGGTTGCGCCAACCTTGATCCTGACGGCGCACCGCTGCGGACCGGGGCTATTGGATGACCCTGCATTGGTCACCCGCAAGCCAACCGGGTTTGACCGCATAGACTTTATCACCGGGTATGATGCGCCCCGTGAAGAGGATCAGGGGACGCGCTTTCCCGTCGAGATCACACCGGTCGAGGCGGACGCTGCAACAGGTTATGTTTTTTTTCGCGTGAAGGAAGGCGTCGGAACGGCGCTGCCCCTGTCCAGAGACCCGCTGCCGTCATCCGGGACACCTTTGATGATCCTAACGCATCCGCTTGGGGAGTCGCTGTATGTGGTGCGTGACGGATGTGATCTGCGTGGATCGGGCGAGCCGGGGGGGAGGGTGTCACATGGGTGCATGACGTTGCCGGGCAGCGCCGGAGCGCCCGTGCTGGACATGCACGGCCGTGTGGTCGCCATGCACCTTGAGGAACGAGGGCAAGGCGGGCGCGGTGTGGCCTTGGCCCACCTCATTGCGCAGTCCACCTTGCTGCGGGCCGTGTCAGAGGGCGAAACCTGTGTCGGGGCATCGGCGGTGCGCTGCGGTTTGTCGCCACTTGCCGATGCGCCCAAGCCGGAGGCGGCATCACGCGATCCGCTGGCCGGGGCACCGGCCACCTTCTCGGACCCTGGGCCACAGCAGCGCGACACAGACGGTGCCGAGGCAAAAGGCGATCCGGCAGCTGCTTTTCCTGTTGGCATCTCAGACGCCGGACCCGCGATCTATGGGATAACCTTGCCCTATTTGCCGCCCGGCACCGGCGTAGAATTGGTGTCCGGGCCTGTAGGCGATCTGATCAAGCCCGAAACACTGCTGACCGCCGGGACCGCCGAGTATGCCGCAACTGTTGCACCGCTTGGAGACCGCCACGCGGCCTTGTCACTCTGGCGGACGGCAGGGGGAACGCTGGCGGCGCGGCGCTACATTGACCCCGGCGTAGAGGTCATCGCGCTCAGCCCGGATGGTCAGCACCTCGCCCTTGTCCGGAAGAATGGTCCAGATAATGCCCGGTTGGTCGAGGTTTTCACGCTGCCCGCATTGAGGCCGTTGAGCTCCATCTCGTTGGACACCAAGGGTCCGGTCCGCGCTTTGGCGTTTTCATCCGATTCAACATGGCTGGCGGTTGCGCAAGCTGGCCAAGCGTCGGGCGTTTCGGTTTTGCAGGTCGATACGGGCGCGCAAAAGTGGCGTAGGTCCACCGACGAACCCGTCAGCGCGCTAAGGTACAGCCCCGACGGGGGGACACTGGCCTTTGCGATGTCCGGGTCGGTTGCGATGCATGTCGCGGAGACTGGCGTGTTTCTGCGGGAAATGGACTTCGCTGATGAAGAGCTTGTCGAGATCTCGGGACTGGCGTTCACCCGCGACGGCGGCGGGTTGATCGCCGGAGCAAAGAATACATCCGGTTTGCGCTGGCATGTAGACACGGGCGCGCTGGCCGAACGGATCGGCCCTGCGCTGGGCGGGCAGTTGCTGGGGTTGACTGCGGCGGGCGATGCCGCAGTGTTCGTGGCGAAGTCCGGCACCGCCATTCAGGTTTTCGACCTCGAAGGGGGAAACCTGCTGCGGAACATGGATAAGTACAGGTTTGCAGATGTGGCGCTGACACCCGATGGCACCCGCCTGATCGGCCATGTCGGAGGGGCGGCACCGGGACTGATCCTTGTCGATCCGGACAGTGAGGCGACCCGCGCCACTCTGCAACGAGCCGGCGATTTCGTATCTGGGCTGGCCTTCAGCCCGGACAGCACACGGCTGGCGGTGGCCGGGTCCGGTTGGCCCGCCGATAGCGCCGAACAGCAGTTGCAGATCTGGTCGTGGCAGGATGGCCAGGTGACATTTGCCAGCGATGGTTACGGCGCAAATGGGTCGGTCGCGATGGCGTGGCGGTCAGACGGGGCGGCACTGGCCACGCAAGGAGCGGGTGTTGCACTACGCCTGCATGACTTCACCACAGATGAGCGCGCGCCAGCACTGGGCGAAGCCTCGGATGCGGTCACGCTGGCCTTTGGTGAGAAAGGCGCATCACTGATCCGAGTCGGACAGGACGGTCCAGTGGATTTGCTGAACGCACATACCGGCGCGTTGCTCCGCTCGTGGCCCGGTGCATTTGCCGCCTTGTCGCCCAGCGGCACGGAATTGGCGGTTGGACGCAATGGGCCAATGCCTGAAATCATCCTTGCGGACCCCGCCACGGGCGCGGAGCGAGTGGAGCTGGAGATGCCATTTGCCCGCATTGGATCACTGGCCTATCGCGGCGAGGTCGCAGAAATCGTCGGCCTTGTGCAGGCAACTGACGACCCTGAAACTTGGAGCCTGGCGTTATGGAGCAGTGAAGACGGCCAGTTGCTGCGCCGGTTCGGACAGTTGGACCGCACGCCGCGCGCCATGGTCGTCAGCCCGGACGGACGCTTTGTTGCCGTGGCTGAAGAGGGGCGCGGGCACATCCTACTGTGGGACATCGCGGTGGATCGCTTTTTGTGGCGGCTGGAAACGGGCGGCGCCGAGGTGAGGGCGCTGGCATTCGCGCCGGACGGGTTGCGAATTGCGGCGGGGCTTGCGCCTGCTGGCGTGGTGCTGTGGGACATGATCGACGGGCAGGTCAAGGCGCGGCTGGCGCCGTTTGCACAAGGGACACTGGCGCAGGTGGGCGCGACGCTATTCCTGTCAGATCCAGCCTTGCTTGACCGGGTGGCGATCCGCCTGCCGGATGGGGTGTTGATGCCCGCGCTGCAGGTGATGCGTGAAGGCTTGCCGGATTTCGTGCCAGCCGGTTTGTCGCTGCCTGACCAAGTTGCCGACTTGCTGGACCGATTGCGTGCAGGTGACGCGGATGCTCGGCTCTTGCTGGTCGAGGGGCGTGGGCTGGCCTTTGATCTGGAATTTCGCCGCGAGGTGCAGCGCCAGCTCAAGTCAGCTGAGTTCTATTCCGGCGCTATTGATGGCGACATCGGTCGCGGCAGTCGTCGCGCGCTGGAATTGTTCGCAGCGGTTGAATGACCGGACTGCGATCCGCCCGGATCGTTTACTGCATTGCGTCCGACAGCCGGTCATTGCCGCTGGTAGAGGCGGGCAGGTCGCTGATGGCCACATTGCGCGAGTCCGAGACAGTCTGAGACAACCGCTTATCCCGCTGCCAATCAGCGAAAGCGCCGGTATCGTGTAGCAAACTCATGACTTCTGCATATAGGTCGTCCATGTTCGCCCCCGAGGATCGTCCAGGGAATGGCTATCCCGCTGCCGTAAAGGCCGGGTTAAGAACGATGCTGAAATGCGGCTACTGGCTGTTCGCAGAATCCCGGCGACAACATGGGCGCAGTGGCCACATGGTGCATTTCCTCTGCAAGGGCGCGCAGGGATTTCGCTGTCTCATGAAAGCCTTGCGCCTCGCAGCGTGACGCAGAAAGGACGGCGCGTTCGATCAGATCATCAGGGTACATGTTGCTTCCTTACCGCTCGATTTTTTTCATCAAAATGACACTTTCTTCTTAACGGCGTATTAATTTGGCAGCGCCTTGGAGAATTATTGCCGCTGCAGACTCGTTCCTGAACCGCCGAAGCCCGCGTAGGTCGCGGCGTCGAAGCCCTTCATTGGGGAACACCTGCTCTGTTGCGGATTTTGATATGTGTACGCACCTTTTTCTTGACGTAAAATGACACGTCGGAAATGATATGCCTACATACGAAAATTTCCAGGGCCGTCATGCGCGCAAAACGGGCATGCGGCCTCTGAGGGGCTGGGGTCGGAAAATGGACGCGAGTCGAGCGACAGATAGAAGGGACATGAGCCATGACGGATCTGCCTATCATCATCGCGGGCGGTGGCATCGGCGGGCTGGCAGCGGCCTGCGGGCTGGCACGCAAGGGGCAACGCTGTGTTGTGGTCGAACAGGCCCAGCGGTTGGGCGAAATCGGCGCGGGTATCCAAATCGGGCCAAATGCCTTTCACTGCTTTGACTATTTGGGCATTGGCGATCAGGCGCGGGCCTGTGCAGTCTACATTGATCAGTTGCGCCTGATGGATGCCCAGACTGCCGAAGACATCACCTCGATTCCTCTGGATGGCCCGTTCCGTGCATACTACGGCAACCCCTATGCCGTGGTGCATCGTGCGGATTTGCATGGCGTCCTGATGAAATACTGTGAGGAGAGCCCGCTGATCGACCTGCGGACCGATCACCGGGCTCTGGGTTACGCGCAGGACGGCAACAGTGCCAGTTTGCTGTTGGACGGACGTGCCCCGATCCGGGGTCGTCTGTTGATCGGGGCCGACGGTCTGCGTTCGGCCATCCGCGCGCAGATGGTGGGCGATGGAGAACCGCGCGTCTCTGGGCACACCACCTATCGTAGTGTCATCCCGACCGAGCAAATGCCCGAAGATCTGCGCTGGAACGCTGCGACGCTGTGGGCGGGCCCCAAGTGCCATATCGTGCATTACCCGCTGAAGGGCGGAAAAGTCTATAATCTGGTCGTGACCTATCATCGTGATGTTCAGGAAGCGATTGCAGGACGTCCCGTGCCACGCGAAGAGGTGGCGCAGGGGGTTGAGCACATCCATCCCAAGGCGCGGCAGGTCATTGAGCACGGCGACAACTGGAAGCTATGGGTTCTGTGCGACCGTGAGCCGATCTCGAACTGGGTGGACGGACGTGTGGCCTTGCTGGGCGATGCGGCGCACCCGATGCTACAATACTTCGCTCAGGGTGCCTGCATGGCGATGGAGGATGCGGTGGCGCTGTCGCATTGTGTCGCGCAGTTTGGCGCGTCGGCTGAGGGCACGCTGCAAAGATATCAGGACATGCGCCGCGTGCGCACCGCTCGGGTTCAGATGAACTCGCGGCTGATTGGCGAGTACATTTATCACCCCGATGACGCCAAGGCGGCGGTGCGCAACAGCATCATGCGCGGAATGAGCCCGGACGACTGGTATAGACAATTGAATTGGCTCTACGGGACGAACGGACTGGAAAGCGGCGAGTCCGCTGGCACCGCCGATCCATGATCCGTATTGTGAATCAACCACCCGCGCTGAGTCTTGGGGCCCACTGGCGCGCCAGCGTCGCTTTGGTGGGCGGTAAGATGCGCAACTGCTCGGTACTTTGCGGCGTTGGATGATGTGTAGCTTTTTCCTGTGCCGCGCCGCCCGCGCAGCCGGATGCAGCCCGACGAGGGAGGAGACCCATGACCCAGGATCTTGATCACTACAACGTCGCCCACGGCATGTCGCCCGAGGATACACCCGAACTGCGCGCGCTGTATCAGGGGTTCAAGGAAAACCACCTGAACCCGCTCTGGACCCAGACTGGCGACCTGATGCCCATGCATCCGAAACCTCAGGCAGTGCCGCATGTCTGGAGATGGGCGGATCTGCTGCCTCTGGCAGAGAAATCGGGGGAGTTGGTGCCGGTGGGCCGGGGCGGCGAGCGGCGTGCCATCGGGCTGGCCAATCCTGGGTTGGGGGGCAAAGCCTATGTTTCGCCCACACTCTGGGCGGCGATCCAGTATCTTGGTCCACGAGAGACCGCGCCGGAACATCGCCATGCGCAGAACGCCTTTCGGTTTGTTGTTGAGGGAGAGGGGGTTTGGACCGTGGTTGACGGTGACCCGGTGCGCATGTCGCGGGGCGATCTGCTGCTGACACCCGGTTGGCGGTTCCATGGCCATCATAATGACCGCGACGCGCCGATGGCCTGGATCGACGGGTTGGACATTCCGTTTAGTCAGCAGATGGATGTCGGATTTTTCGAGTTTGGATCGGATCGGGTGACGGACTATGCCACGCCCAATTATTCGCGCGGCGAACGGCTGTGGTGCCATCCCGGTTTACGACCGCTGTCGCAGTTGCAGGACACCGTGGCCTCACCCATCGGGGCCTATCGGTGGGAACACACGGACCGTGCGTTGACGGAACAGTTGTTACTGGAGGACGAAGGCCAGCCCGCGACTGTCGAGCAAGGGCACGCCGCGATCCGCTATGTGAACCCGACGACGGGCGGCGACGTGATGCCGACAATCCGGTGTGAATTTCACCGACTGCGCGCGGGCGCGCAGACACCGGTTCGGCGCGAGGTCGGATCGACTGTCTTTCAGGTATTCGAGGGACAGGGGGCGGTGGTGATGGGGGACGTGCGCCACCCTCTGGAAAAAGGCGACATTTTCGTGATCCCGTCCTGGGTGCCATGGTCGCTGGAGGCAGAGACGCTGTTTGATCTGTTCCGCTTTTCCGATGCGCCGATCATGGAGCGGTTGAACTTTATGCGCACGATGGTCGACGGCGGATGAACCCGACGGACGACGCGCCGCGGGTAGCGCTTAGAGCGCGGCAAGGGGCAGGCGCTCGATATGATGCGCCATCCGCGCCTGCCGGAGATCTGCTACTTGCGCGCCGCGGCACCGCCTATTTCGCGCGCAAGCTGGGGGAATTGACGGATGCCGGTCTGGCAGAGCCATCGTTGCGCGCGGGCGACAGCAAGGCCCGGGTGGTCGCAACAGTTGGCTATCACGCACGGTCCTTAGCGGAGAGACTGGCCAGACTGCGGGTCGGGGCCGACCAACCGCCCGCGCTGTCAGAGGATGCGCGGCAGGCGGTAATTGCACAGGGGGCGACGCTGCCGGCGCGGGCCTTGCGCAGCCTTGTGCACCACGCGGCCTTCCACCTAGACGTGGAATGGCGCGATTTAACCGACGCGGATTGGGAGATGCGCGTGCCTCTGGTAGGAGGTGAGACGGTTTTGGCATGCGCGACGCCGCCTCTGCGGGCGCGTGCCGTGTGGCAAGCCGCGCTTGATCTGGGGAACGGCGGTCGGCTCGCCGATGTTCCGGCAAAAATACGCGCCGCGCCTTGACGCTTGCGCCCCGCAGCAGGGGGGGCGCGACCTGCCTTGCTATTCCCGAGGTCGGGACCGGCGGATGATCCCGGCCACAACGGGCGCGCCGACGATCACAAGCACGATGCGCGTCAGGTGGTGTGTGATGACGTACCCAAGGTCGGCACCGGTGACGATGGCAAGCACTGTCATTTCGGCCTGACCGCCCGGCGCGAAGGCCAGAAAGGCGTTGATCGGGCGGCCAAGACCAATCGCAGTCACCAGACCAGCAAACCCGGCCGCCAGAACAGCCAGCACTATGACATAGGCAACACCTGCCGCGACCACACGGGTCAATTCACCCCAAGTGACGCCG